>JAAVYM010000045.1 GCA_022791135.1 Oscillibacter sp. | reverse complement strand
GTGTGGACGTGTCCATCACCGGCAACTCCACCAACCCCACCCGCTTCCAGCACCCCGTGGCGGGCACTTATAAAAAGGAGTGCTATGAACAGGGGAAGAAGTATTTCTCCGTGGCCTCCGGCGGCGGCACGGGCCGTACGCTCCACCCCGACAACATGGCTGCCGGCCCCGCTTCCTATGGTATGACGGATACCATGGGCCGGATGCACTCCGATGCCCAGTTCGCCGGGTCCAGCTCCGTCCCTGCTCATGTGGAGATGATGGGCTTCCTCGGCATGGGCAACAACCCCATGGTGGGCGCGACGGTCGCGGTGGCAGTTGCCGTGGCGGAGAGCAAAAAATAAAATACTATCCGTAGTATCCAACAGGGAAAATCCCCGGAGTATTTACTCCGGGGATTTTTTAGCCCCGCCCGCTTTGGCAGGGCCAGGAAGAGGGGCAGAACCGGTCAGGAGGATTTGGGAGGATTCAGCTCGATTTTGCCGTGCTTGGCCTCGTAGGCCTTCACCGCGTCGCGGATTAAAATGAGGATTTCGCTGTTGGCCGAGCGGCCTTCGCAGTCAGCTGCGATATGGAGCTTGTGCAGAAGCTCTTCGTCAATACGGATAGATAGACTCTTAATTGCCATACAAAACCTCAAAATAAATCTAAAATATGTTTATTTGGGGTGCAATTATGGAAGACCATGAGAAGATGTATACCCTTCTGTTCAACAACATTACATCCGCGCTGGAGCAAATTGACAGGCTGAACATCGGAAATGCAAGGAGTTTCCTGATCCTTGGGCAAAAACGTGCGGAGGATCTTTACATTTCCTCCGGCGGCGGCGAGGAGCCGAAGGAAGACTAAAATCTGATGGGATGCGCTGGAAAAAAGGCTTGCGGTTCCGGAAAATTGTTGGTATACTATACATGTGAGATTAACTTTGCCTTTCCGGGAACCAGCCCGGGAAGGCGGGAACGCTATTTAAGTTATGAGGTGATTGCAATGGTTGGTGGAATTTCGGGCGTTGGCGGCATGGGCTATGTAGGGCCTTACTACCGCTCCCGGGCGGCTGAGGGCATCCGAGGTACGCAAAACGCCGCCCGTCAGGGCGTGGTAATGGGCACGCGGAAAGCTGCTTCCCCGGAGACCCCGGTGCAGCCGGTGACTGCGGCCCGGCCGGTGTCCAGAAATGACGTGTCCGTTCCGGAGCTGACCAGCCGGCTGGAAAACGATCCGGCGGCAATGGCCGGGCGGATGCGGATGCAGCGCGGCGACGTGAGTCCGGAAGGGATTTTCGCGGAGAGCGGGAAGAACGGCTCCCTGGTTCAGGCAGCAAAGCAGAACGCTCTGGAAGGTCAGCTTTTCCGGGCGGAGGACGCGATGAATCGGAATGATCTGAAGGGCGCGGAGGAGGTTTTGCGCGGCGGTGCGCCGGACCTTCCGGGTCTGCCGGAGGAGGATACTTTGCCCGGCCTTCCCAAAGACGACGCTCTGGCTGGACTCCCCGGGCAAAAGGACAGCGAAGCGCCGGAGGGCGTGAAGTCTGGCGCTCAGGGCGCCCAGGAGGCCCTGGAGGAGGGCGAGTGCCAGACCTGTGAGGGACGGAAGTACCAGGACGGGTCCGACGACATGGGCGTGTCCTATCAGACGCCGACCAACATCAAGCCGGAACAGGCGGCCTCCGCCGTCCGGGGCCACGAGATGGAGCACGTCTACCGCGAGCAGGCCAAGGCTCAGCGGGAGGGCCGGAAGGTGGTCAGCCAGAATGTGACCATGCACACGGAGATTTGCCCGGAGTGCGGCAAGGCCTATGTTTCCGGCGGCACCACCAGGACCGTGACCAAGGCGGACACGGACAGCAACGCCCAGCAAGATGCCCAGCAACAACAGCAAAACGGGGAGGAGCAGAAGCTCCGCACACCCTTCTCGGCGGTGGCATAAGAGACCGGAGTCCTGGAAACGGGACTCCGTTTTTTGCGGGCGGCGGAAAAGTGGGAAGGGGACGGAACCTTTTGCGGGCAAACGCCGTCTATATGGACAAAGGCCCCGCCGGGAGAAGGCAGGGCGGAAACGGAGGATTTCAGGATGAAACGAGGACTTGCGCTGTTTCTTGCGGCGCTGCTGACGGCCCTGACCCTGAGCGCCTGCGGCGCTTCCAGCGGCTCCAAAGGAGGCGGGATGGATGCCGGGGAGTCCGCCAGTTCTGCAGCCGCCGCGCCGGCCGACTCCAACTATCAGGGAAACTGGGTCCTGGACAGCGCCGCCAAGGCCCCAAGCCCGGAGGAGGCGGAGCCGGGAGAGGGCCGCCTGGCCAACGCCAAAATGATCTATACTGCCAGCATTGAAGCGGAAACCACGGATTTTGACCGGTGCTGCGCCGAGCTGGAGGCCTTGGTGGAGCGCATGGGGGGCTATTTGGAGCACGCCTCCGCCGACAGCTATGGCGACGGGCGCCGGAGCGGGGAGTACACCGCCCGGGTTCCCGCTGGCCAGTTCGAGGCGTTCCTGGGGAGCGTGGGGGACATCGGCCATGTCACCAGCAAGAGCCGGGATGCGGAGAACATCAGCGAACTGTATTACGACACGGAGAGCCGCCTGATTACCCAGCGGACCAAGATGGAGCGGCTCCAGGCACTGTTGGCCAAGGCGGAGGTGATGGAGGATATCATCACCCTGGAAAACGCCATCGCCGAGACGGAGCTGGAAATCGAGCAGCTCACCGGTTCCCTCCGCCACTACGATGCCCTGGTGGATTACGCCACGGTCCAGGTGCGCCTGCGGGAGGTGCTGCGGCTTTCTACCGTGGAGAAGTCCCCGCCCACCTTCTCCAGCCAGCTGGGCAGCGCCTTCACCGGCGGCATCCGGAGCTTTGGCGATTTCCTCCAGGGGCTGGCGCTCTTCCTGGCCTATAACTGGCTGTGGCTGTTGCTGCTGGCGGCAATCGTTGCGCTGTCGGTCCGGGCCTCCAGGCGGCGACAGGCCAGGCGGACGGAGGCATTCCATCAGGCAAGCGGCCCCAATCCGGGTCTCTTCCGCCGGAGAAAGCCCGAGGACGGGAAAAAGCCGGATGACAAACAGCCAAAAGACTGATATACTAAGGGGCGGGGAAACCCGCCCCAACCTTTTGAACGCGCATGAAGGAGGACGATGTGATGAAACTGACCTGGCTGGGCCACGCCTGTTTCCTGGTGGAGCAGGAGGGCTATACCATTTTGCTGGACCCCTACACCGGCGTGGAGGGCTATCCGCCTTTGATGGCGCGTGGGCTGGCTGTCCATAAGATACTGTGCAGCCACGATCACTTCGATCATAACGCTGTAGACCAGGCTGCTCTGCTGCCGGAAGCCCCCTGCCCCTTCGCTATCCACACTGTGGAGACCTTCCACGACGGCCAGGGCGGGGCGCTGCGGGGGCGGAACACGATCCACATACTTTCGGCGGGCGGTGTTGCCGTTGCCCACCTGGGGGACCTGGGCCACCCGCTCTCGGCGCAGCAGCTCGCTGAAATCGGGCCGCTGGATGTGGCGCTGATTCCCGTGGGCGGCACTTACACCCTGGACGCCAAGGGGGCCAAGGCCGTCTGCGAGGCTTTGAAGCCGAAATGTGTCATCCCCATGCACTACCGGCACGCCCCCTACGGCTTGCCCAACGTGGGCGGGGTGGAGGAGTTCCTGGCCCTGTGGCCCGGGGAGCGGGTGGTCCGGCTGGACGGGCCTTCGTGCGAAGCGGGCGGCCTGTCCGGCGTCGCCGTTCCAAGATTTCAGGAGGAGGTCTGATATGTACCGCTACATATTGTTCGACCTGGACGGAACATTGACAGACTCCCGGGAGGGCATTGTCCACTGCGTCCGGGAGACCATCGAGAGCTACGGCGATGTCCTGCCGGCGGAGGAGACCCTCCTGCGCTTCATCGGGCCGCCCCTCCAGGATTCCTTTATCCGCTTTTGCGGCTACAGCTCCGAGAAGGCGGCAGAGGCCGTGGAGCGGTTCCGCCTGCGCTATGAGCCGGTGGGCCAGTATGAAAACCGGGCCGCGCCCGGCATGGAGGCGCTGCTGGGCCGGCTGCGGGAGAAGGGCTATGTGCTGGCCCTGGCCTCCTCCAAGCCGGAGAACCTCTGCCGCTCCATCTGCGCCCGGTTTGGCTTTGCGCCCCACCTGACGGTTTTGGTGGGCAGTCCTCCCAACGGGGACTGGGAGAAGGAGGATGTGGTCCGGGAGGCTATACGGCAGCTGGGCCTCACCGCCGCCGATGCGCCGCAGGTTTTGATGGTGGGAGACCGGAAGTTCGACGTGGAGGGGGCCAGGGCCTGCGGCGTGGACTGCGCCGGAGTGGAGTTCTTCGGCTATGCCCCAGCGGGGGAGCTGGAGGAGGCCGGGGCCGTCGCCGTGGTGGGCACGGCGGAGGAGCTGGAGGCGTTCATCCTCGCTCACTGAGGGGCTTCGCCGGATTTCCGCTTCGGGTCCATGGGGAAGACCGCCAAGTCCTCTCCCCCGCCCCAGAGGGCCAGGAAAACGTCCTGCTCGTCCCGGTAGCCCTGGCGGAGCAGGGCGCGGCGGACCCACTCGTCCTCCTTTCCGGACTGGCGGACGTTGCCAGAGAGGAGCTTACCGTCCATGACAAAGGGGGTCTGCACCTGGGATTGGGCGGGGTTTTTGTTCAGATCCGCCGGAGTGGCGGGGCGGTCGGCCTCTTTGGGGAGGAAGCTGATGGTCCCGTTGGGTTCAAAGACCGCGGCCTGGAGCTGGCTTAAGTCAAACCAGCCGCCGATACGGCAGTAGGTCAAAAACTCATTCAGATCCAGCTTGGCCCTTTTCAGGCGATCCCGGTAGATGACACCGTCCTCCAGCAGCACGAGGGGGCGCCCGGTGACCACCGAGCGGATTTTCAGGGATTTGTAGCAGAGAACTGAAATCAGCGCGGCGACCAGGCCGTACACGATGATGGCGGTGAGGGGCTTGTGGGGTTCTTCCAGCTCTGTAGCCAGCTCCGCGGCGGCGGAGCCGATGGTGATGCCCACTACGTAGTCGAACATGGTCATTTGAGAGACCTGCTTTGCGCCCATCAGTTTGGTGAGAAGGAACAGGGCCAGAATGGACAGCAGGGTGGTGAGGACGGTCATGCCGATGTCTTGCAGCAGATTCAAAAAAACGCCTCCTATGGCAAATGTCGTTTGGGACAGTATGCCATGGGAGGCGTATTTTATGCGGGCCAGCCTGCCGGAGGTGGAATTTTATGTACGATCTGCGGCCACCGCCTCCCTGCTTCCCTCCACGGCGGTGTCGTTGGCGTGGACGTTGATGTACAGGCCCTTCAGCTTGGAATGCAGGATGCGCTGGCTAGAGTACAGGCCGTTATAGCCGGAAAGGACAAAGCTGACGCAACAGGCGACGGCGAAATACAAAAGTCCCTCTCCGCCGAAAAGCTCCACCGCCAGGAAGATGGAGGCCAGGGGGCAGTTCACCGCCCCGCAAAAGACAGATACCAGCCCCAGTGCAGCGGCAAAGCCCGCCGGAAGCCCCAGCAGCGGCCCTGCTACGCACCCAAACGCCGCTCCCACGAAGAAGGAGGGCACGACCTCGCCGCCCTTGAACCCGGCGGCCAGGGTGATGGCGGTGAAGACGAGCTTGAGCAAAAAGGCGGCGGGATGGGCCGTCCCCTGCTCTACGGCGGCGGCGATGACCTGCATCCCTGCGCCGTTGTAGTCCGTGGTGCCGAAGATCCAAGTCAGTGCGACCACGGCGCAGCCCCCAGCGAAGGCCCGGACCCAGGGATTGGGCAGGCGCTTGGTCATCTGGTGCTCAGCAAAGTGGATCGTTCCACAGAACAGGATAGACAGCAGCCCGCACAGCGCTGCCAGCGCCGCCGTCCGGATCAGCAGCCCGGCCTCCAGGGCGGGGGCGGCAACGGCGAAATGGGTGGATTCCACGCCCAAGAGGCGGGAGATGCCATAGGCCTCCAGCGCCGCCGTCAAGGAGGGAAAGAGGGCTGCGTGATAAAAGGAGTCCACGCTGACCACGGCGATGGCGAAAACCGAAGCGGCCAGGGGCGTCCCGAAAAGGGCGGTGAAAAACGCCGCCATGCCCGTGGTGGTGGCGATGCGCAGATCCCGCTCGTCAAAGTGAAAGAGCCACCCCACCCGATAGCCCAGAGCGCCGCCCATCTGGAGGGCCGCTCCCTCCCGCCCGGCGGAGCCTCCGCACAAGTGAGTCAGCACCGTGCCCAAGAAGATGGAGGGCACGAGCCGGGCAGAGATGGCGCCCCCTTGATGGACTTCATTGAAGATGTCATTGGTGCCTTGGCCCTCGGTTCTCAGCAGCCTGTAGAGGGCGACGATGGCAAGGCCCGCTAGAGGCAGGGCGTACAGCAGCCAGGGCTGGGCGGCCCGCAGCTCCGTCGCCGCCTCCACGGCGATGTGGAACAAGGACCCCAAAAGGCCGCAGGCCGTCCCCGTTACAGTGGCCAGGAGCAGCCATTTTCCCAGGGCTACTCCGTAGAGTTTGATTTGACGCGCCCAGATGCGGGCGCTTTGCCGAATGTGGTTTCCCATCATTAGCTCCTCCTATTTCTCCCTCTTGCAGACGGTGAATGTGCTTTATAGCTATAGTATACCGGATCTCCGGGAAAATGCAAGGGCGGGGAAAACAGCTTCCGGCCAGGCGGAACATCTGGACGGAGCGCAAAAAAATCGCAAATTTGGTTGATTCTCTCGGAAAAGCCCGGTATACTGAGAGGGTCAGAAAAATTCCCCGCAGGCGATATGCCCATGGGGATGCAGCATGGAGGAAATGCATATGAAATACGGACGCACCTATAATTTCTCCGCCGGTCCCGCCATGATGCCGGAACCGGTATTGGAGGAGATTGCCGCCGAAATAATGAACTACCGCGGAAGCGGGATGTGCGTCATGGAGATGAGTCACCGCTCCAAGGCGTTTCAGCAGATCCGAGACGAAGCTGAGGCGGACATCCGAAAGCTGATGGGAATCCCCAACCATTACAAGGTTCTTTTCATTCAGGGCGGAGGAACTCTTCAGTTTGCCATGGTTCCCATGAACCTGATGAAAAACGGCGTGGGATGCTATGTGGAAACCGGCGCGTGGAGCAAGAAAGCCATCGCCGAGGCGAAAAGGTATGGTGAGGTGCGGATTGCAGCCTCCTCGGCGGATAAAAACTTTTCCTATATTCCCGATTGTTCCGGCCTGGACATTCCGGAGAACGCGGACTATGTGTATATCTGCGAAAACGAGACCATCCACGGCACCACGTATTTCACTTTGCCCAATATCAAAGGGAAGGCCCTGGTCTCCGATCAGTCCAGCATGTTTCTCTCCAGGCCCTGCGACGTCGAGAAATACGGCCTCATTTGGGGCGGCGTGCAGAAGAATGTGGGGCCGGCGGGTATGGCGGTGGTCATTATCCGGGAGGATCTGGTTCGGGAGGACCTGCCGGAATTTGTCCCCACCTACATGCGTTACAAGACTCACGCAGACAACGGCTCCTTGTACAATACTCCCAACTGCTGGGCCATCTATTGCTGCGGAAAGGTCTTCAAATACCTGCTGGACAACGGCGGCCTGGAGGCGCAGAACCGCCGCAATGAGGAGAAGGCGAAGATTCTGTACGATTTCCTGGACCAGAGCAAGCTCTTTACCGGGGCCGTGCGGAAAGAGGACCGTTCCCTTATGAACGTGCCCTTCGCCACCCCCAGCAAGGACCAGGATGCAGACGTGGTGGCCGCCAGCAAGGCGGCGGGCTTTGACAATCTCAAGGGCCACAAGAGCGTGGGGGGACTCCGGGCCTCCATTTACAACGCCATGCCTAAAGAGGGCGTGGCGGCATTGGTGGATTTTTTGGCGAAGTACGAAAAGGAACACCGTTGACGGCTGCGCCCTGCTGGGACATGGGGGCCTTCCGTCCGCCCATGGACTCTCGCCGAGGAAAAGCCCCTTGCAATTTGGCGGGATCAGAGGTAAAATAAAAGACGGAAACATAAAATGCGGCAGGCCGCCGGATGTCGGCAGCACCCGGCGGCCCTGTACGAGTGCGACTACCACTCAGCACAGCAGTGTTCACTGCACCACGGGCCTATTATACCCATTCCCCCGTCTTTTTGCAAGGGCAGAGGAGCAGGCGTTTAGGCGTGCGTTCGCATGATTTGATGCGGTGCTGAGTTCTCGGAACTCGGCACCGCTTTTATGTTTCCGGCGGACGCCCATCCGGAGGGGGAGGGTCCCACATAACAAAGCGGCTCTTGCTGTCATCCCGTTCCTCTCCCTCTGGCGGGCGCGCCCCGCCGGAAGCCCCGCGAAGCCCATCGGTTCAATCCGCAAAAGCTCCCCGCGCCGTCGGCGCGGGGAGCTTTTCGGCAAAAATCTTTCGTAAGGGAAGCTGGAAATGTCGTTAAAATAGCCAATGCAAACGTTTGTATTTCGGCAGTGGGTGAATTGAATATTCCAGTTTTTGGTGTTATACTGAAGACACTATAAATGGGGTTACCAGCAGAGCGCTCCCCAAAACTGAATGGAGGCATACCAATGAAAAAGCTGTTGTCCCTGTTTCTTGCGCTGGTGCTGATGTGCGCCATGATTCCCGGCGCCGCTGCCAGCACCATCTATACCGCCAAGGAGATGAAGGTCAAGCATGACTTCCAGACAGAGGGCGTAGACGACGGGAAGGGAACCGCTACCTATGTGGAGGTAGAGGGAGGCTATTATATCTCCCCCTGGAAGTATGAGGTGGAGAACGTCAGCCTTACCGTCACCTATCAGGGCGAGGATTACAAGGCCAAGACCGAGGAGTTGAAACTGGACGGACTAAAGGATGTGAAAGTCAGCGTTTTCGAGCTGAACGGAAAAGTGGAAGTCAGTACCGAAAGCGCTCCTGACGAGGCGAAGAAGATCGCCAAGTTCAAGGTGGACCTGGAAAACTGGACCGTCATCGCCATGCCCAAGACCGAGGACCTGGAGATGGCTGTGAAATTCCAGTACAAGGACGCCAAGCCTACCGATGCCAACAATGTGGATGCCGTCCCCCTGGATGCTGCCGCCCAGGCGCAGACGGAGGCTCCCGCCGGTTCCGTTCAGCTGATTCAGGACTTTAAGGACTGTAAGGGCGTTACCGACGAGACTAAGGAAATCCGCACTATGCTCGAACCCGATGAAAACGGCGTGTACTTCGCTTCCCGCTGGGATTATAAACTGGCGGTCAAGGAGGGCGCCGCCGGTATCGGCCCTAACATTGATTGCAAGGTGGTCTACAACGGCTCCAACAAGAAGATGAAAGGCGAGGATATCAAGCCGGATGCCAACAACTGCGGCACCATGTACTTCTTCGACCAAGACGGCAAGCTGGATGTGGGCGAAAAGATTCCTGAGGGCGCCATCCTGCTGGCGGAGTGCACCATGAGTCTGGACGGTGCGATCTGGTTCATTCCCAAGAGCGACAAGATTACCACTGAACTGGAGTTCAACTATGATGCCAGTGAGACCTATGACGCCAAGAAAAACGTGGAGCAGGTACAGAACGTGAAGCCCGGCGCCCGGGTGGAGGTCCCCGCCACCCCCAAGTTCAGCGATGTACCCGCAGATTCTCCCTTTTCGGACGCCATTGATTGGGCCGTTGCCGAGGGTATCACCAACGGCACCACCGCTACCACATTTGGCCCTGGCAGCACCTGCTCCATTTCCAATATCATCACCTTCTTGTGGCGCGCCAATGGCAAGCCCGGCGCCGTGGAAGGTACGTCTGACCGCGATAGCGCTGCCAAGTGGGCCGTGGAACAGAAGCTGATCGCCGAGGACGAGGACATCAGCGCCCCCTGTACCCGGGTGATGGCGGTCGCCTACATGTGGCGGGTTGCCGGGAACCCGGAAGCTGGGTCCGAGATCAGCTTTACGGATGTGGATAAAGAAGCCGATTACGCCGGCGCCGTGGCGTGGGCCGTAGACCAAAAGATTACCGCCGGCACCAGTGAGACCACTTTCTCCCCGGATAAGACCTGCACCCGGGGTCAGATTGCGACCTTCCTCTACCGCGCTGCCAACGCTGTCTCCGCCTCTGCGGAGAAGGCCGAAGCCTCCAAGTGAGTCCTTCTATAAGAAATGCCCCGCCGTTTGAAACGGCGGGGCATTTCTTATTTTCTTCTTGCCGCCGAGGACCTGATGCCCAACTCCAGGCGGTATTTTGCCACTGTCCGCCGGGCTATGTAGATCCCGCGGCCCTCCAGGAGGCCGCAGAGGGCCTGGTCGCTGAGGGGGTGGCAGGGGTCCTCCGCCTTTACCAGTGCCAGCAGGGTTTGCTTCGCGGCCTGACGGGAGATGCCGCCGCTGACAGGACGACTGAAAAAATAGCGCAGGGGATAGGTGCCCCGGCGGCACTGGAGATACTTTCCCCGCACGGCCCGGGAGACGGTGGAGGGGTGAAGGGCCAGCTTTTCTGCCAAGGCGGAGAGGGTCATGGGGGTCAAGGCTGCCGTCTCCCCGGTAAAGAAGGGCCGCTGGGCCTCCAGCGCCGCCTCGGCGCAACGGCGGAGGGTACTCCCCCGTCGTTCCAGGTTGTCCAGCAGCCATTTGGCCTGCTGGAGCTTTTGACGGAGGTAGTCCCGGGTCTCCTTTTCCCCGGATTCTTTCAGAAGCCGTAGGTAATAGTCGTTAATGGATACCCGGGGAAGGTAGTAGTCGTTTAAAACCACCTTCCACTCTCCCTCCAGTTCCGCGACAAAGACGTCGGGCCGGATATAGACGGTGGGTTCCGCACCCTGGAAAGCCCGGCCGGGATGCGGGTCCAGGCCGGAGATGACCCGCTCTGCCGCCCGGACCGCTTGGGGGTCCACCCCCAGCTTTTGGGCAATGGCGGCATAGTGTTTGCGCCCCAGCTCCGGCAGGAAGCGGGCGGCAATATCCATGGCGAGAGGGTCCGCCCCCTCCCGGCGGCTGAGCTGAAGGAGAAGGCACTCGGAAAGGCTCCGCGCCCCCACCCCCGGTGGGTCCAGGCTTTGCAGCACCTCAAGGGCCTGGTCAATCAGGGGCTGGGGGATTTTCAGGGCGGACAGGCCGTCCAGATCCTCCTGAGCCAGGTAACCGTCCTCATCCACCAGCTCTGCCAGGTACTCACACAGGGCGTTCAAGGGGTTTGCCAGGCGGCGGCGGTGGAGCTGGTCCCGGAGGAAGGCGGCAAGGCTCTCCAGCTCCTGGTCCGCCCGGCCGGGTTCTGCGGAGACGTCCTCGTGGATAAAGCTGGACCGGCCCACCCCACCGTCAATCCAGCCGGCCTGGCGGCGGAGGGCCTCGTAGCCCTGCTCCGGCGGGTCGGACTGGTCCAGGAGGGGGTTCTCTTCCGCCTGGCGGGTGATGTACTCCAGCAGCTCCTGGGAGGTCATCTGCAGGACCTCCATGGACTGGAGAAGCTGGGGAGTCAGCTTCAGCTCCTGGCGCAGCTCGGTTTTTAACTGGACGAAGCTCATAAAGGGATCCTCCTGCGGCGAATGCATGGATTAAAGGGGGTATCGGCAGGGGCGGCGGATTCCCGGTTGAATTCCTCCCAAGGCGGTTTGCCGGAGAGGGTCACTTTACGTATTTGGCGACCTTACGGGCCGCCGTGGCCTGGGAGATGCCCAACTCCTTGGCGACGGCCACGGTGGTGCCCCAGCGGCGGTAGGACTCACGGATGATCTGCCCCTCGTAGGCGTCCATCCGCTCGGCCAGGGTGCCTTCCCGGGCAGGAGAGGGGGCGGTGGCGCCGCCGTATTCTGCGGGAAGATGACCAATGTCAACAATGGGGTCCTGGACGGTGATAGCCAGCCGCTCGATGAGGTTTTCCAACTGGCGCACGTTCCCCGGCCAGTCATACCGCTCCAAAAAGGCCAGCAGGCGGGGGCTGAAGGTGAGGGATTTGTCGTACTCCCCGCAGAAGCGGGCCAGGAACTGGTGCGCAAGTGGGAGAATATCCTCCCGCCGCTGCCGGAGGGGCGGAATGTGGATACGGATGACGTTGAGCCGGTAGAAGAGATCCGAGCGGAACAGGCCTCGCTGAACCGCCTCCTCCAGGTTTCGATTGGTAGCAACCAAAAGGCGGAAGTCCAGTTCAATGCGCTTGTTGCCGGAGAGGCGCTCGATAGTCTTCTCCTGGATTAGCTGCAGCAGCTTGGACTGGATGTGGGCGGGCAGCTCGCCGATTTCGTCCAGGAACAAGGTGCCGTTGTTGGCCAATTCGATTTTTCCGATTTTCCCGGCGCTGGACGCTCCGGTAAAGGCCCCCTTCTCATAGCCGAACAGCTCGGACTCAATTAAGTTCTCGTGGAGGACGGCGCAGTTTACCTCGATAAACGGTCCGTCGGTCCGGCTGCTCATGGCGTGGATAGCTTTGGCCACGGCGCTCTTGCCCACGCCGGTCTCTCCGGTGATGAGGATGTTGGCCTTGGTGTTGGCGGTGTTCTGCATCAGCGTCCAGAGCCGCTGCATGGAGGCGCTTTTGAAAATCAGGCTGGTGGAGGTGGCCCGGGTGCGGAGCTCTGCGATCTCCTGGGTGTACTGCTGGAGGGAGTCTTGAAGGTGGCGGTAGTTGCGCTGAATGGCATTGATTTGCTCCATGGACACGGTGTTGAAGCAGACGGCAAATTTCAGCTCTCCGGCGCTGTCGAAAAGGGGAATGCCCACGGTCATGACATTTTTGTGGGTGTGGTTGATGGTCTGGGTGGCGGCAACTTTGCGCTTTTGCCGGATGACTTCAGCGGTGACGCAGGGAGAAAACGTACCGTCGGCCTCCAGGTCGAAGGCAGAGCGGCCGACAATAGAGTTATGCACGAAGCCGAAGTTTTTTTCATAGCTCTCGCTGACCCGGAGGATGGTTCCCTTGGCGTCGGAGAGCATCATATCGTCGGCCAGAACCAGATTGTTCTCAGGGCTGAGGATGTCGAAGAGGCCCCGAAGGTTAATATCATCGTCAAAAAGGCCGGAAAAGTCGGGGGTCTGGGTCATGGGGGACTCCTTTCTCGCAGCGGCTCCGGGAAAAGGCGGCGAGCCAGTCCTCTGCCTCGCGCCGGGAATGGAATTGGACAACTTCCCTGCCCGCAGCATGGTTTTGAAGCAGCTTCCGGATGCGGGGAAGCTGGTTTTTGGGGAAATCCGTAATCCATTGCCGGAATTCCGGATCGAAGGACTGCTCCACCCAGGGCATGTCCTCCCGCGCCTTCCCGATGCGTTCCGCAGCCCCGTCCAGGCAGACTCTCAGAGGGAAATCCAGCAGAAAAACCGCGTCGCAGGCATTCAGGCGGGCTTCCAGGGTGCGCAGATAGTTGCCGTCGATAATCCAGCGCTCCTGCCGCAGAACGGCTTGCAGCGCTGCATCGAACGCCTCCCGGGAGACGTTGGTCCCGTCCGGCCTGTGCCACAGCATGTCCAGATAATGGAGGGGAAGGCCCGATGCGTCCCGCAGACGCCGGGCAAACGTGCTCTTTCCCGCGCCGGGACTTCCGATGACCAGGGCTTTTTGAAACATGGGGCCTCCTTTCCGCGGGAGCGGCTAAACAAGCAGCTTTTGGACATTCTCGAAAATCCGGGGGAAGCCCGCCGCCGTGCGCTATATGCAGCCGCAGCAAGCCCGCTTTTGCTGAAGGATGGGGTTCATGCCGTTGCGGGAGTTGACCTCAAAGCACATTTCCCCGTCCAGGTATCCTGCGTTCAGCTCCGTAAGGCAGCCCTCGGCCCAGCGGCTCCTTCCGTCCAACCAGTTCAAACGGGCCGCGGGCCGAAGATCGATTGCGCCAAAATAATACTGGCACTTCCGCCCGAAAAGATCCATGTAGCCCCGCAGCTTTGGGAAGTCGGAGGTAATCCACTCGTCCCCGCCGCCGTATTTCAGCTCGATGACGGCGGCGGTATCCGTCCGCCGGTCCCGCCAGGGACCCGGCAGGCTCATGTCCATCTCGAAGACGGCAAGATCGATTTTTTGCCCCCGGCGCCCCAGGCCCGGCACGTAAAATTCCGTGAAGGCGTAGAGGCTGTTCGCGGCAAAAAGCGGGTCCAGCCTTTGGCGAAGGTGGTGGTAAAAGCTGCACTGGATGTCCGCCTCCACGAGAAAGCGGCCCTGGCCGTACTCTCGGCAGATGTCGGTGAGCCAGATTTCCTTGACGGCCCGGTCGATTTCTTTCCGGACCCGCTTTCGGATCATAGCCGCTCAACCCCACAGGGCAGACAGCATGGGGATCACCTGCTTCTTCCGGGACATGATCTTGGGCAGGAAGGCACAGTGCGCCTCCTCCCCCTTGATGCCGAAGGCCTGGCGAATGGTGTCCTCGTCGCCGACGAAGAGGAGCTGAGTGCCTTCCAGAAGCACGTCTGTGATCATCAGCACCACGCTCTGGAGGCCCCGCTTCTGCCGGGTCTTGGTCATAACGGCCAGGAACTCGTCCAGCCGGTTCAGCAGGCGGTCGGAGTCCATGGTGGTGATCTGGCTGACGGCCAAGTTGTGTCCGGCAATATGGAACTCCTTGTAGTCCGTCTTTAGCATAGCCTCGGCGGTCTTGTCGTCGCCGCAGCTGGCGGAAAAGATAGCCTGGCCCAGATCCTCCAGCTTCACGCTGGCGATGCGGGCCATGCGGCCGGCGATATCCCGGTCCCGCTGGGTGCAGGTGGGGGATTTGAACATGACGGTATCTGAAACAATGGCCGCCGCCATAAGGCCGGCCATATTGGCGGTGGGCATCAGGCCTTTTTCCTGGTACATTTCGGCGATGATGGTGTTCGTGCTGCCTACGGCCTCGTTCCGGACGTGAATGGGGTTTTTCGTCTCGATGTCCGCCAGGCGGTGGTGGTCGATGATCTCCAGAATCTCCGCCTGCTCCAGGCCGACGACGGACTGAGACTTCTCGTTGTGGTCCACCAGCACCACCCGCTTGCGCCGGGGGCGGAGGAGGTGGAAGCGGGACAGCATGCCGACGACCTTCTCCTCCTCGTCCAAAATGGGGTAGGCCCGGAATCGGCTTTCCAGCACGGCGTTTTGCACGTCGTCGATATAATCGTCCAGATGGAAGAAGACCAGGTCGCGGCTCTTGCACACCCGGGAGATGGGCAAAGCGTGGAAGATCAGCCGCAGGGCCTGATAGGCGTCGATGGGAGTGGAAATGACGCAGGTGTTCCCGGCCCGCTCCAAAAGCTCGGGAGCGATCTCCCCCTGGCAGACGATGACGCAGTTGACCTGGAGGTCCAGGGCGCGCTGGACCATGTCCGGCTGGTCGCCGCAGATGACCACGCTGTCCGGGCTGGAGAAGAGGAGGTTCTCCCGGCTGGCAGGCAGGGCAATGGTGACCTCTCCGGAAATGACGTCGGGGGTGTCCTCGCTTTCGTGGAGGAGTTTTCCCTCCAGCACGGAGATCAGGTTGTAGACCGGGATGTCCACCACCCGAGGGTTGCGGACGGTGGTGATGTCATAGTTGGCCACGTCCCCGGCGGAGAGGGTTCCGTAAAGGGTACCGTCTTCATTGGCCACGGGGAGGATGGAGATTTTACCGCCCTGCATGGTCTGCCAGCCCCGGCTGATGGTGGCCGCCGCGGAGAGGGTGGGCGGCGTGTCGTAGTCCAGGTCCCGGACCTGGGTGCGGACGTTGTCGATGAGCTTGGGGGGCTGAAAACCGAAGCGGTCCAGCACAATTTGGGTCTCATCGCTGATCTGGCCCAGGCGGGCGGCCTGGTACTGCCGGTTGCCCAGAGCATTTTGCAGGGCGGCATAGGCCATGGCGGAGACGATGGAGTCGGTATCCGGGTTTCGATGGCCGGTGATATAGATGGTGTCCATGGAAGGTCTCCTTTCGCCGGACAATGGGTCCGGTTGTAATCCTACGTCCATTATGCTTCCCCCGGGGGAAAATGTCAATGTTTACGGAGGCTTCCGGGGAATTTCCAGAGAAAAATCCTGTAGATTTGTTAAAATCCTCTTGCATTGGAAATACTGCTGTGGTATGATATTTCAGCATTCCGCACGGCGCGTCGACTTTTCGTCTGTGCCCGGCCCCTGGGCGCCGGGTTGGCGAGAGGGATGAAGCCGCCGGAGGTACAAACTAAATGAAAATTGGAGGAACAAACACATGGCAAATTCCAGCGTCGTATCCATGAAGGCCCTGCTTGAGGCGGGCGTCCACTTCGGCCACCAGACCCGCCGGTGGAACCCCAAGATGGCTCCTTATATCTACACGGAGCGCAACGGCATCTACATTGTGGACCTGCAAAAGACCGTGCGCAAGCTGGAGGAGGCATATAATTTCGTCCGCCAGCTCAGCGAGAGCGGCCAGTCGCTGCTGTTCGTCGGCACCAAGAAGCAGGCCCAGGACGCCATCCGTGAGGAGGCCGGCCGCTGCGGCCAGTATTACGTCAACGCCCGCTGGCTGGGCGGCATGATGACGAACTTCAAGACCATGCGCACCCGCGTGGACCGGCTGAACCAGCTCAAGGCCATGCAGGAGGACGGCACCTTCGACATGCTGCCCAAGAAGGAAGTCATGAAGCACCTGGGCGAGATCGCTAAGCTGGAGAAGTATCTCGGCGGCGTGAAGGAGATGAAGAAGCTCCCCGGCGCCC
>JAAVYM010000044.1 GCA_022791135.1 Oscillibacter sp. | reverse complement strand
CCGTGGCCGCGGCGGACTGCCTGGTCCCCGGCATTGGGGAGATCATCGGCGGCAGCCAGCGCGAGGAGCGCCTGGATATTCTGGAGGCCCGGATCAAGGAGCTGAACATGGATCCGGAGAACTACTGGTGGTACTGCGATCTGCGGCGCTACGGCACCTGCCGCCACGCGGGCTTCGGCCTGGGCTTTGAGCGGATGGTCATGTACCTCACCGGCGTGGCCAACATCCGGGACGTGCTTCCCCACCCCCGCACGGTGGGCAGCGCGGACTTTTAAACACAGAGAAGACGGCCTCATGCGGCTTGCATGGGGCCGTCCTTTTTTCGCGTGGTTCTGGTTTTCCCGGCGGGGCCGGGAGACGGCTCTCTCACGTCTCCGCCGGAAACGTCACCACCACCGTGAACAAATCCGCCACCGTCTCCACCCGGAAGGTTCCGCCGCAGGCCTCCGTGAAACTGCTGGCGATGCTCAGCCCCAGGCCGCTGCCGCCGTCGGTGCGGCTGGCGTCCCCCCGGACGAAGCGGGCGGTGAAGTCCACCCCCTCCGGCAGCTCGCTGCGGCTGGTGTTGCGGACGCTGGCCTGGGCCAGTCCCTCCGCCGTCTTCAGGGTGAGGTACACCCGGCTTCCCTCCAGGGCGTAGCGCAGGGCGTTGTCAATAAGGTTTTGGAATACCCGGTAGAGCCGCCGCCCGTCGGCGGTGATCAGCACCGGCTCCTCCGGCAGCTCCACCCGGAAGGTCAGGGCGCTGCGCTGTATCGCCCCGTCCATGTCCGCCAGGGTCTGGCGCAGGAGCTTGCCGAAGTCCAACCGCTCCAGCTGGACGGGGAGCTGATCCGCCGCCGCCTTGCTGATCTCGAAGACGTCTTCCACCATGGTCTTGAGCCGCTGGGCCTTCTCGTCGAGGATCCGGGCGTAGTCCGCCGCCGCCGGAGGCAGCTCCTCCTGGCGCAGCAGCTCCGCGTAGGAGAGGATGGAGGTCAGAGGCGTTTTCAGGTCGTGGGAGACGTTGCTGACCAGCTCCACCTTCATCCGCTCGCTGCGGGTCTGTTCCTCCAGGGCGGCCCGCATCCCGGATTGGATGTCGTTGAGGTCGTCGGCGGTTTTCCGGAGATCCGCGTCCTCGGGCAGGGTCAGGGGCTTGGAAAGCTCCCCGGCCCGAACGGCCTCCACCTGGCCGGCAAGGCGGCCCAGGTCTTTGGAAAGGCTCAGCTCCCGGCGGGCCAGGGCCACCGCTGCCAGCGCCGCCAGCAGGACCGGCAGCAAATAGATGGTCCAGAGTATCCAGGAGGGATAGCCGGTCAGGGTCAGGTTGATCAGGATGGACAAAACCTCCGCGCAGAGGACCACCGCCGCCAACGCCATCAGTGCCGCCCGGCGGCTCAGGCGCTTTTCCACCGGCCGCTTCAGCTCCCTTGCCCTCAGCCCCCGCAAAAAGGGACGCAGGAGGGACCTCCGGGCCTCCTTGGGGTTGTAACGACGGTCGTTTTGAAACAGCCACACCAGCCAGATCAAAATCAGCAGGGCCGGAAGATTCATTGTCACAAGACGGAGAACCGCCATGCCCCACTGGACGAAAGAGGCGCCTCTCTCCCCGGGATAGCCATAGAGAACCTCATAGACAACGTCCAGGCTGAAAAACCCAGGTAAAAAGGCCCACAGCGCGCAGCCCAGCATCAGCAAAAACCGGACCTCCGTCCAAACGTGCACAGTCCAGGAAGCAATCTTCCGGTTCACCGGGGCTGTGGATTTCCGCAGCAGGAACCAGATCACCAGGCCCCACGCCCCCACGGCAAAGGCAATGGCCTGTGCGCAGTAGAAATCATAGCTTTCGTACACCTGCTGAGCAAGGTAGTACATGCTGCTGTTGTAGTAGGTTCCGCCGTTCTTGTAGTCCACACTGTAATAACGAATGGGCGACTGCCGGACGGCCATGTACACCGTTACATCGGAGAGCTGTTCGCTGGCCGGGAAGTTGTCATAGCCGGGGACAAACCACTGGGACCCGCTGTGATAAAAGCCGCTCCCATAGACATCCTCGTCCTGCCCGTCCTTGGAAATCGAGACTTTGCCGTCCTGGAAGGTCAAAAAGAAATTGTACTCCTTCTGCTCCCGGGGCACTTCCCCCCAGTCAATCATGCTGGAGCGGCGCAGACGCTCCGCCTCTAAGAAAAAATCTTTTCCGCCGGGGGCATTGCTGTACTCCCGCCGCTCCGCCCCCGTGCCGCCCTGGATATAGTAGAGTACGTTCTTATCCGCCCGGAAGGCCGCGTCTGGGTCCTGCTCCGGCTCTGCCGGGGCAGAATCGGAGAACTCAGGCTCCGATTCGCTTGACGCAATTCCCCGGTCCACCGCCACGGCCTCGGTGGCCGGACTGCCAAAGCCCCACCAGATACGATAGGCCTCCTCCTGCTCCACAATGCTGCCGTCGCCAAGCCAATAACCGTAATTGTCAAAATCCGCCCTCCCCCCGGCGCCGATAGTCAGAAACTCCCGGAGGTCATGGGACACCTCGTCCCGGAAGCTCTGGGTCTCCTGCCAGTCCCAGACAAACCGGGGGATCGGGTCCCGCTCCCAGGCAATCCGCTCCCCCACGGCCCCCAGGCTGGAAACCGTCAGCGTCACCCCCAGGAAAAACGCCAGAAAACCGGCGGCCGCCTTGAGCCGCCCAGCGGAGCGGCGGGCACCTTTTTGGGCCTCCGGATCTCTCCGGGCCACGAAGTACTCCACGTTTTCTCCGCCATCCTTACCCGTGCTGTTCCATTTTGTATCCAATGCCCCACACCACCTTTATATAATCCGGCTCCTTGGGATTCAGCTCGATCTTTTCCCGAATGCGGCGGATGTGCACCATCACCGTGTTCTCGCAGGCAAACGCGTCCTCGTTCCACACCCGGCGGTAAATCTCCTCGGCAGGGAAAACCTGGCCCGGGTGCCGGATAAGGAGATCCACGATCTTCGTCTCCGTGGGGGTGAGCTTCACCTCGTCCCCGTCGGCCCGAAGCACCCGGCTGGCCGGGTCGTAGCACAGCCGCCCGTTGACGAGCAGCCCCTGCCTCCCCTCGGCATACATGTCCCCCAGGGAGGTGTAGCGCCGCAGCTGGCTGCGCACCCGGGCGACCAGCTCCTGCGGATTGTAGGGCTTGGCAACGTAGTCATCCGCTCCCATGGACAGCCCCAGGATCTTGTCCGTGTCCTCGCTCTTGGCGGACAGGACGATAACCGGCAGATTCCGCCGCTCCCGGATGCGTAGCAGCGCGCTGAGGCCGTCCAGTCTGGGCATCATCACATCGATGAGGAGGAGCTTCACGGCGGGGTCCAGGCACGCCTCCAGGGCCTGGAGGCCGTCATAGGCCCTTCGGACCGAATAGCCCTCCCGTTCCAGGGTAATGGCAATGGCCCCCACGATTTCGGGGTCGTCATCCACAACTAAGATGCATTCGTTCATATTGGATTCCTCCCTTGAGCCGGGTATAGAATAGCAGGCAATTCTTACGAACAGCTCGACAAAAACCTTACGGTTTTCTTACAATTTTGCCCGGTGGCCCTATTCCGGCGGAGAGACCGGAACCTGTCGCGAGAATCGGATGATCCTAATTATACACAAGGGGCGGCGGGAATCAAGCCCAGCTGCAGATGTCCCGTCAAACTTCCATAGACATTAAAAAGGAGGGCGCTGCGTTTATAGCAGCCCCTCCTCATTCCCCTCTTCATCGAACAGCGCCGCAGACAAATACCGCTCCCCGCTGTCCGGCAGCAGCGCCACCAGAGTCTTCCCCCGGTTATCGGGCCTCCGGGCCAGCTGCACCACCGCCCAGAGAGCCGCGCCGGAGGAGATGCCCGCCAGCAGTCCCTCCGCCCGCCCCAGAAGGCGGCACGCGGCGAAGGCTGCGCCGTCCTCCACGGGAACGATTTCGTCATAAACGTCCCTGTCCAGCACAGCCGGGACAAAGCCCGCGCCGATGCCCTGGAGTCCGTGGCGTCCCGCCCCTCCTCCCCGGAGCACGGGGGAAGCGGCGGGTTCCACTGCCGCCACGCAGACCTCCGGTTTCCTCGCTTTCAAATACTGCCCCACACCGGTCAAGGTCCCTCCGGTACCCACACCGGCCACAAATACGTCTACCGCTCCCTCCGTGTCCTCCCAGATTTCCGGCCCGGTGCCCCGCCGGTGGGCGGCGGGATTGGCCGGGTTTTCAAACTGCCCGGGAACAAAGCTGCCGGGAATTTTCCGGGCCAGCTCCTCGGCCCTGGCAATGGCCCCGGCCATGCCCCCGCCCCCATCGGTGAGCACCACCTCCGCGCCATAGGCCCGCAACAGCCGGAGCCGCTCCTCGCTCATACCCTCCGGCATGACAATCACGACGCGGTAGCCCCGGGCAGCAGCCACGGCCGCCAGGCCGATGCCCGTGTTGCCGGAGGTGGGTTCGATGACGGTAGCCCCGGGACGAAGCAGCCCCCGTTCCTCCCCGTCATCCAGCATAGCCTTGGCTACCCGGTCCTTGACGCTTCCGGCGATGTTGCAAAATTCCAGCTTTGCCAGCACTCTGGCCTCCAGGCCCAGCCTCCGCTCCAGGCGGACCAACTCCAATAGCGGCGTCCGCCCAATCAGCTGCTCGGCGGCGGTGTATACCCCCATAGGCAAGCCTCCCTCAAAAACCGTCCCGCCCGCCGGCTGGCGGGCGGGCTGTTGGAGTATATGCGCCGCAACGGGGAAAATTCCCAGCTCTTAGGCCAAGGGGGCGTTTCGCCCCGCAATGCTCAGCAGGGCCTCATGGGCGGCGGCCATACCCACCAGCACGGCCAGAAGGTAAACCGGGAAGAGCGCCGGGCTGACCCGGGAGGCCAGCAGTCCGAACAGCGGCGGCATCAGGCAGGTACCCACATAGGCGCTGGCCATTTGCACACCGATGACAGCCTGGGAGTTCCCCGCTCCAAAGCGCTCGGGAGTGGCGTGAATCAGGCAGGGATAAATGGGCGCACAACCCAACCCCAGAAGAATCAGCCCCGCCAGGGCGGCCGGGGTTCCCAAGGGCAGCAGGAGCGCGCAGACTCCCACCCCGGCCAGGCCCTGGCCTAGCCGCACCATCTGCCGGTCGCTCAGGGCCAGGGTCAAAAAGCCGCTCAGTCCCCGCCCTGCCGTGATGCCCAGGAAAAACAAACTGGCAAAACCCGCCGCTGTCTCCGCCGGAACGCCCCGGCGGAGGGTCAGGTAGCTGCTGGCCCATAGCCCGGCGGTCTGCTCCAGGGCGCAGTAGCAAAAAAAGCACGCTGCTACAGCCTTCACCCCGGGAATCCGGAACACCTGCCCCAGTCGAAGGGCCTGTCCCGATCCCGTCTCTCCCTCCGCGCCCTGCTCCGGATGCATCCGCCAGAGGCGAAGCGTTCCTATCAGCACGGCGGTCAGCCCCACCTGCAAGAGCGAAATCCAGCGGTAGCCCATGGCCCAGCCCAGCCCGCCGGTAAGAGCGCAGCCCATGAGGTAAGGCCCCAGCGAGGCCCCTACGCCCCACATGCAGTGCAGCCAGCTCATGTGCCTGCTGGCATAGTGGAGCGCCACGTAATTGTTCAGCGCCGCATCCACGCTTCCGGCCCCCAGCCCGTAGGGCACCGCCCATAGGCACAGCTGCCAGAAAGTCCCGCTGAAGGAAAAGCCCGCCAGGGCCAGCGCCGTCAGCCCTACGCTGGCGGCCGTAACCCGCCCCGCGCCCCAGGCCCGGGTCAGGCGATCGCTTTGCAAGCTGGACACCACAGTCCCCAGGGCGATAATCATGGAAATCAGGCCCGCGTAGGACACCGGCACATGAAATCCGCCGTACATCGACGGCCACGCCGCCCCCAGCAGGGCGTCCGGCAAGCCCAGGCTGATGAAGGAGAGATAGATGACTGCCAGCAGCAACTGTACCATGGAAACCGACCTCCCGAAAGCAAGAATCAAGCGGCTATGATTATACCAGCCGCGTCCCGGAAGGGGTAGCACAAATACGCCGAATCCAAAGCACAAAACCGCCATCCTCTCAGGGAATTTGACGGCGCATCCCTTTCTCCGGAGAGATTGACAGCCGGAGAACCGGCGGATATAATAGAAAATAAGAGAAAAAGCAGGAAACCAGGGGAATCCGTCCCTGCTCTCCAGCGGGCGGAGCACCTTGGGAAAGGGATGGGCGTTTATGAGAAAGCATTGGGTGGCCGGGGCGCTGTTGGCGCTGCCGATTTTGATGATGTTGCCGTTCTCGCCGCTGGCGGACGCCCGGGGACAGGCGGCAGACCAGCAGGAAGCGTCCGGCTTTTCCACAGCGCCATCAGAGGGAGCCAAATTTCTCTCGGAGTCGCCGGAGGGGGAGGAGGAAGCCGTTCCCGCCGTTTCCGCGCCGCCGGATTCCGGCGATTGGCGGGACACCCTGCCTCTCGCCGCGCTGGACGGCGTTTCGGAGGAGTCGCGGGACGCCGCAGCCTACACCCTGCACCGGGGCCTGCTAGCCCTGTCGGAGAGCGGGGACTTCGACCCTGCTGAACCGGCATCCCGAGGAGAGGCGGTGGCGGCGCTGTATCGCCTCAGCGGCATGCTGCTTTCCGTGGATACCGCTCCCTACCCCGACGTGCCGGAGGACCTTTGGGATGCCGTGGCCTGGGCCTCCTCGGCGGAGGTCGCCGGCGGCGTGGCGGAAGGCCGTTTTGCCCCCGGCAGCCCGGTGACCCGGAGTCAGCTGGCGGTGATGCTGCATCGCTTCGCCGCCTGGCGCGGAGAAGACACCGAGAGCCGCCTCGCCCTGTCCTGGGACGGCGAGGCCGTTCCGTCCTACGCGGAGGAGGCCGTTAACTGGGTCGTGGGCCGGGGATTGTACGGCGGCATGACGGACCGGGGACTGTATCCCAGCCTACCGGTATCCCGCCTTCAGCTGGCGGAAATCCTGGCCCGCCTGGAGCGGGACCGGGACTCCTTGGCGGCGTCCCTGTACCTTCCAGAATCCCTGTTTGTCAGCCGCTCCGCCGCAAACCACGAGGCCCTTTCCGCACAAATTGAGGCCGCCGCCCGCCGTTACGGGGCGGTGGGCGTACAGGTGGCCGTGGTGGAACGGGGCGCGGTGACAGACACCTACCATTATGGATGGTCGGTAAAGGGTTCCGTGCCCATGACGGACCAGCACAAAATGCGCACTGCCTCCCTCTCGAAGGTGGCGGTGGGCCTCTCCGCGGCGCTGTTACAGGAGGAGGGCGTTGTGGATTATGAAGCGGACATAGGTACATATTGGGGCACGTCCGCCCGGAATCCCCGTCATCCGCAGCAGCCTGTCACCATCCGCAGCATCCTGACCCACACCTCCACCCTTCTCAACAGCGAGAGCATTTCCTGGAGCTACAGCGGCGTCAAAGCCCAGCTGGGCAGCGCCTCGGGCTACGGCAGCGGTACGCCGGGAGACCTGAAGAGCTGGAGCTACAACAACCACGCCTTCGGCATCCTGGGCCAGACGCTGGAGCTGGCGGCAGGCCGCTATCTGGACGACGTACTGGCGGAGCGGGTGCTGGCCCCGGTGGGGGCGGATTGCGCCTTCGCCGCCGGAGAACTCCATCAGCCGGAGCTGATCTCCCCGCTGTACCGGACCAACTCCCTGGGCCGTTCCGCCGCCAGCCTGCGCAGCATCGCTCACTGGGACTTCCCGGGAGCCTCGGGACGGCACTTTGCCGGAGGCTTCACCTCCAGCGCCCAGGACTTTGCCAAGCTGGTAGCCCTCCTGGCCGGGGACGGCTGTTTTGAGGGCGTCCGCCTGATGGAGGAAGCGTCTGCGGACCTGATGGAAGGCCACAGCTGGCAGGCCCTCCCCGGCGGCACCTACCAGGCTTTGCCCATGCGCTTTCGCCCGGACCTCTACGGGCGGGAAGGCCTGTACTACCACACCGGCAGCGCCTATGGAGTGTACAACCTCGTCAGTTACGACCCCATCTCTGGAGACGGGGTCGTGGTGCTGACCATGGGGGCCAGCGGCAAAAAGGATGCCTGGGACATTTACGCCATCTGCGGCGAAATTACTCAGGCCGTTTACGACGCAGTCCGATAGCCCACAAGGCTGCAAAAGGCGCCCCGGATTTCTCCGGGACGCCTTTTTGTGTCAAAATAGCTTTTTCAGCCCGTCCAGCGCGCCGCCCAGATTCGAAGCGGCCAGTTTAGCCTTGACCCCGGCCACCAGGGGCTTGAGCTGCTCGTCAGGCAGGTCTACTCCGATCAGGCTCTCCAGCGTCTTGACCGGGTCCTCCTGAAAATTCTTGAGGAGGCTGGGATCCTTTTGCAGCTTGCCGGCCAGCTCCTCAACTTTGGCCTTTACGTCGATGCTCATGGCGTTCTCTCTCCTTATTTGCGTATTCGCGTACTTCCGCCGCTTTTGCGGCAATACTTTTATCATAAGAAAAGCGAAGATATTTGTCAACCATTTTTGGGCAAAAACGCAGAAAATCACGGTGCTCTCAAAATTTCTCTTACATGTTTTTTAAAATTTGTGGTAAACTAGGAAATAGGAAATCAGAAGTTTTTTGAAAAAGGAGGGCGCTATGTTTCAGCCTGGAGAATTGATGGTATACGGAACCACCGGCGTGTGCCGGGTGGAAGAGGTCACCCGCCTTCCCGGCGGAGACCGGAAGCGGCAGTATTACCTGCTGCGTCCCCTGTGGCAAGAGGGCGTCATTTACGCCCCAGTGGACAGCGAAAAGGTACCCATGCGCCCGGTGATCACCCGGGAGGAAGCGGAGTCCCTGATTGACCAGATGCCCGGCATGCAGACGGTGGCCTACCGGGGGACCACAGTTCAGGCCCTGGCCCAGCAGTACCAGGCCGCCTTCCGGGAGGGAAGCCACCAGGACCTGATCGGAATGATGAAGGCCATCTACCTCAAACGGGGCCAGGCCGAGGCAAAGAACCGCCGCCTTGGCGTTGTGGACGAGCGGTATATGAAGCAGGCCGAGCGTCTGCTCTACGGTGAACTGGCCATTGCCCTGGGGCTTCCCTACGACGAAGTGGAGGACTACATCACCAGCCGCCTCGACAGGGCGGAGGACTCCGCCGGCGCATAACCCACAGCACAGCAAAACAGAGGACGGTATCGCAGGATACCGTCCTCTGTTTTGCTTATATTGGCAAATACTCACCGGCAAAGTCCTGCGGCCCGCCGCCGGGCGGCTTTATCCCTTGAACTCCACAAACAGCTCCCGTACGGCGTTGGGGTCCGCCGGCTTCTTCGCCGGGGCGGCCGTGGGGGCGGCGGGTTCATCGTGGGGACCGTCCCGCCAGGCCAGGAACTTGGGAGCCACCTGGGGGAACAGCGCCAGGGAGAGGACATCCTCGTCGCTCTTGGCGATGTCCTTGAACTCCTCCCGATACTTCTCCACCTCCGGCTCCAGCAAATCCGCCGGGCGGCAGTGAATCACGTCCTCGGGCTTGATGCCCGCCAAGGCCCGGACTTCCTCGTTCACCTCGCCGGGGACCTGGCCGTACTCGCCCCGGAGAAGGCCCTTGGACTCTTTGGGGAAGGTCTTGTACTTGCCCACCACCACGTTCATAACGGCCTGCGTGCCGACAATCTGGCTGGTGGGGGTAACCAGCGGGGGATAGCCGAAATCCTTCCGGACCCGGGGGATCTCCGCCAGCACGTCATAATACTTCTCCTCCTTATTCGCCTGCTTCAGCTGGGAGATCAGGTTCGACAGCATGCCGCCGGGGACCTGATAGAGGAGGGTATTCGTGTCCACGTTCAGCACCTTCGGGTCCAGGCTGCCCTGCTCTTTGAGCTTCTGGGCCACTTTGCGGAAGTAGGCGGCAGCCTCGCTCATTTTGTTCAGATCCAGCTTCGTGTCCCGGACAGTGCCCTGGAGCGTGGCGACCAGAGATTCCGTCGCGGGCTGGGCGGTGCCGTTAGCCAGGGGGCTGAGGGCGGTATCCACAATGTCCACGCCGGCGTAGGCAGCCATGAGATAGACCATGTCGCCGGTGCCGGTGGTGTTGTGGGTATGGAGGTGGATGGGGATCTTGACGGTCTTTTTCAGCTTCTTCACCAGGGAATAGGCATCCATGGGCAGCAGCAGGTTCGCCATGTCCTTGACGCAAATGACGTCCGCGCCCATCTGCTCCAGCTCCTGGGCCAGCTTGACGAAATACTCCTCGCTGTGGATGGGGGAGATGGTGTAGCTGAGGGTGGCCTCCACCATGCCGCCGTATTTCTTGGTGGACTTGATAGCCTGCTCCAGATTGCGCACATCGTTCAGCGCGTCGAAGATCCGGATGATGTCGATGCCATTTTCGATAGACTTGCGGCAGAAGGCGTCGACGACGTCGTCGGCGTAGTGCTTATAGCCCAGGATATTCTGGCCCCGGAACAGCATCTGGAGCTTCGTATTGGGCAGAGCCTTGCGGAGCTTTCTCAGGCGCTCCCAGGGGTCCTCGTTGAGAAAGCGCATGCACGAGTCGAAGGTCGCGCCGCCCCAGCACTCCAAGGACCAATAGCCGATGGAGTCCAGCACCTCGCAGGCGGGGAGCATATCCTCCACCCGCATCCGAGTGGCCGCCTGGGACTGGTGCGCGTCCCGGAGGATGGTATCGGTGATATACAGGGGCTTCTTAGACAAAAATTCCATAGCCATTTATTCTACCTCCGATTAACCGAACAAGGAGATCATTACGCCCGCAGCAATGGCGGAGCCGATGACGCCGGCCACGTTGGGACCCATAGCGTGCATCAGCAGGAAGTTGCCGGGGTTGGCCTTCTGGCCCTCGACCTGGGAGACCCGGGCGGCCATGGGCACGGCGGACACGCCAGCGGAGCCGATAAGGGGATTGATCTTCTCCTTGAGGAACAGGTTCATAATCTTGGCCAGAATCACACCGCCAGCGGTGCCGAAGCCGAAGGCCAGCACGCCCATGACCATGATGGCGATGGTCTGGAGGCTGAGGAAGGTCCGCCCGGTGGCGGTGCAGCCAACGGACACGCCCAGGAAGATGGTGACGATGTTAATCAGTTCATTCTGGACGGTCTTGCTCAGGCGGTCCACCACACCGCTCTCCTTAAACAGGTTGCCCAGCATCAAGCAGGCAATCAGGGGAGCGGCAGAGGGCACCAGCAGTGCCACGAAGATGGCAACCATGATGGGGAAGATGATCTTCTCCCGTTTGGAAACCTCCCGCAGGGGCTTCATGACGATTTTCCGCTCCTCCTCAGTGGTCAGAAGGCGCATGATGGGAGGCTGGATAACGGGCACCAGGGCCATATAGCTGTACGCCGCCACGGCAATGGGACCCAGCAGCTCCGGGGCCAGCAGGGTGGAGACGAAAATGGCGGTGGGGCCGTCCGCGCCGCCGATGATGCCGATGGAGCCGGCCTGGGCGGGGCTAAAGAGGCCGGAGAGGCGGCAACCCACGAATGTGACGAAGATACCCAGCTGGGCGGCCGCGCCCAGGAGCAGGCTCTTGGGGTTGGCGATCAGAGGTCCGAAGTCGGTCATGGCGCCCACGCCCATGAAGATCAGGCAGGGATAAATGCCAAGCTTTACGCCCAGATACAGAATATCCACCAGGCCCGGTGTGATGGCCTGGCCCACCGTGGCGGTGGCCAGCACTGCATCAGAGACTTCTGCCACCTTCAGTTCCGCCAGGAACTCCGCCGTGACGGGAGTCCCGCCGATAAGGTCCCAGTGTATGTGCCCCCCGGCAAAGAAAATCTCATGGAACATATTGGCGCCGGGAAGGTTGGTGATGAGCATGCCGAAGGCAATGGGCACCAGCAGCAGCGGCTCAAACTTTTTCACAATGCCCAGGTAGAGAAGGCCGCAGGCGATGACGATCATCAAAAGGCACTTCCAGTTGTCCCCCTGAGCAAACAGCGCGAATCCCGTGCTGTTTACAAAATCCAGAATAGCTTCCATTTGAAACCCTCCACCCAGCGCCTTACTGGATGACGCACAGCAGCGTGCCGGACTCCACCGTCGCGCCCTTGGCGGTGTTGACGGAGGCGACCTTACCGTCGCAGGGACACATGATCTCGTTTTCCATCTTCATGGCCTCCAGGATCATCAGCACATCGCCCTTCTTGACGGACGCGCCCTGGGAAACCTTCACATCCAGGATGGTGCCGGGCATGGGACTGGTGACCTGTTCGCCGCCGGCGGGAGCCGGGGCAGCGGCGGCGGCCGGGGCGGCAGCGGGAGCCGGGGCAGCCCCGGTCAGCTCTTCCAGCTCGATCTCGTAGGCCGTACCATTGACGGTGACTCTGTACTTTTTCATAACACTCTCTCCTTTAAATTGATTCTCAAAGCTTTCTCATGGATACGATACGGATGCCCGTAATGTCCGCGCCCAGCTCCTCCGCAACGGCGGCGGCAACGGCGGCGGCGATTTCCTGGCGGTTGCCCTCCGGGGCGGCGGAAGCCGCGGCAGCGGGGATCGGGGCAGCGGCGGCGGGGGCCGCGTGGCCGCCCACGATCTTGCCCATAAGCGTCGTCAGGACGATGAGGCAAATGAGTCCGAAGAACACGGTGCCCATGCCCATCAAGCAGACAAATAAGTTGGAATATTCTGGCATATGCTCCCTCCTAAAAAATAGATGCAGAGCTATTGTATCAACTTCTGCGCAAAAAAACAATGACTTTGGGAAAATTTTATCATAGTATTTTCGCCCACTGTCCCCCGTGCGGCGCAGGGGGTCGACAGGGGGCGAAAATTATGGTACAATTCCACAAATCAAGAAAAAACATCCGGCGGATCTGTATGCTGTTTGCCGTTAAGAAACCGACAAGGTTTCCCGCGCCCGCCGGAAAGGAGGCCGCTTATGCGCTATCAGGCCGTGGTTCCCGGCCGCTTCCTCTGCCGCCCCAACCGCTTCATCGCCCAGGTGGAAACGGCGGAGAGCATCCAGACCGTCCACGTAAAAAACACAGGCCGCTGCCGGGAGCTGCTGGTCCCCGGCGCCAAAGTTTATCTGGAGCGGAGCGCCCGGCCGAACCGGAAGACCGCCTTCGATCTCATTGCGGTGGAGAAGGGTCAACTGCTGATCAATATGGACGCCCAGGCCCCCAATCAGGTCTTTGCCGAGTGGATCTCCAGGCTTTTGCCAGAGGGGGCGGCGCTTCGCCGGGAATACGCCTTCGGAGACTCCCGCCTGGACTTTTGCGTGGAGAGCGCTGGGGGACGCTGCCTCATAGAGGTCAAGGGCGTGACACTGGAGGACGGCGGTGCAGCCCGTTTCCCGGACGCCCCCACAGAGCGGGGGGTGAAGCACCTCCGGGAGCTGCAACGGGCGGCGGAGTCCGGCCTGGGGGCCGTTTTGTTCTTTGTGGTCCAAATGGAGGGCATGAAGAGCGTAGCTCCCAACGACGAGACCCATCCCGCCTTCGGCCAGGCCCTCCGGGCAGCGGCGGCCAGCGGCGTGCGGGTCTGCGCCTACGATTGTGCCGTTACGCCGGAGTGCTTGAGCATCCGCCAAGAGGTGCCGGTGCTGCTGTAAAGAAAGCGCCCCGCGGCCTCCAGCTAAATAAATCCGGAAAAGCCTCCGGAAGCTTTCCCCGCCGGTCAGAAAAGCCGTCCCACCGGCTCTGTCTCAAAGACCTGGGCATAGCAAAACCGCAGCTCCTCCGCCGCACCGGCAGCGTCCGCCCCAGGGGCAAAAAGGCCGAACACCGCCGGTCCGGACCCGGACATGACGGCGGCCATGGCGCCCCGGCGGAGCAGGACTTCCTTGATGGCATCAATTTCCTGCCGCTCCCCGGCCGCCAGGGCCGTTTCGAACACGTTCCCGGCCTGCGCCGCAGCGCCTGGTAAATCCCCCCGCCGCAGCGCGTCCGCCATTGCCTCCACGTCCGGGCGGACGGCCGCCCCGTCCAGGCGGAGCCGGGCGAACATGGACGCCGTGGGCAGATCGAAGCCCGGCTTGCAGATGACGAACCGGCAGGGCGGCAGGGGCGGCAAATCCGTTAAAATCTCCCCCCGCCCCCGGGCCAGGGCCGTCCCGCCCCGGATGCAAAAAGGCACGTCGCTGCCCACCGCCGCCCCGATTTCCTCCAGGGCCGCCGCTGGCAACTCCGGGGCGTAGGCCTCCCGCAGCAGCCGCAGCAGCGCTGCCACGTCGGCGCTGCCACCCCCCAGGCCGGCATAGGCCGGGGTCCGCTTCTCCAGCGTCACGCGGAGGCCCGGCATGGGCCGCCCCACGGCGGCGAAGAACGCCTCTGCCGCCCGCTGCTCCAGGCTCTTTTTCCCCGCCGGAAGCGCGAACCCCCGGGCCTCCAGCGTAAAGCCCGCCTCCGCCTCCGCCAGGCCCACCCGGTCGCAAAGCCCCACGGCCTGCATCACCATGTGCATCTCGTGGTAACCGTCTGATCTCCGGCCCAGGATATTCAGGGCCAGGTTGACTTTGGCCGGAGCATCCTGCCAGCGTATTCCATTCATCCCTGCTTCTCCTTTAAAAACCCATTTCCGCCAGTTCCCGGGCCAGGCGGATATAAAATTCCCCGGCGTCGAACCCCGCGCGCTCCCGCCGCCGGCCGCCCACGCTGTCTTGATGGGACACGCCCTCCAGCGTTCCCCGGAAGACGCCCCAGGCGGCGGAATCCGGCGAGACCAGTCCGTCGGTGGGGGCGTCGGCCCTGGTCAGCCAGAGCTGAAGCCGGTCCATGAGGTCCCAGCCGGCCTCATCCAGCCGGGCAGCCCAGCTCTGGTAGTAGACCTGGGGGCTGTCGGGATTCTCCCGGTTGAATTGGGCCATAGCCTCCGGGGTCAGCGCCGCCAGCGCCGCCCGGAAATCCGGATTCCGGTCCCCTCTGGCCCGCCAGAAGTTTTCCATCGCCTGCCCCGCAAGCCGGCACACACGCTCCCGCCCCATCCACTCCGCCGCCGCCCGGGACCCCCGGTGCGGCGTGCAGATGGTGGTAAGGGACGCGGCTCTCCCGGCGAAGCCCAGACTGGAGATCAGAAACCGGGCCTCCAGACCGCCCTTGGAATGGGCGACAAGGTTCAGCCTTCCACTTCCCGTCTGCAACAGGATTTCCTCGCACCGGCGGAGGAGGGCCTCGGCGTTGCCGGGGACGCTGCCCCAGGCGTCCTGGCCGCTGAGGAACACCTGTGCGCCGTGGTTTGCCAGGATTTCACTCACCCCGCCCCAGTAGGAAAAAATCCAGTCGTCCCGGCAGTTCAGGCCATGGATCAGCAATATGGGGTATCGCGTCCGGCAGTCTGTCATCGCTTCCCCCTTTCCGGCCCAGTCCCGGCAGGCACAGAACGAAAAGCCGCCACCAAGGCGACGGCTTTTCCAGCAAAGCTCCAGCCAGTCAGGACCGCCGCCTGCTGCGGCGCCATGAGGGACTGTGGAACTCTTTCAGTAATCTTGGGCTTTGTTTCAGTATAGGCCGCCCTGACCCGTCTGTCAAGCCCGTCCCCGCCGGGGCCGGTTTTCCCCAGAAGGGGATTGACATTCTCCCCGGCGGCCGCTATTATAAAAGAATTGCCTCCAGCGGCATAGCCGCCTGTGGGGATTGCAACGAAACATACAAGAGAGGAACGAAATTCTATGAAACGGGAGCGTTTTCAATCCCGCCTGGGCTTTCTGCTGGTAAGCGCGGGCTGCGCCGTGGGCATCGGCAACGTGTGGAAATTCCCTTACGTCACCGGTGAAAACGGCGGCGGTATTTTCGTGCTGTTCTACCTGCTGTTCTTGGGACTCATGGGCGTGCCGGTGCTGACCATGGAGCTGGCGGTAGGCCGGGCCAGCCGCAAGAGCGCGGTTCAGGGCTATCAGGCTCTCCAAAAACCGGGCAGCAAGTGGCATATTCACGGCTGGTTCTGCGTGGCGGGCTGCTGCCTTTTGATGATGTATTATACCACGGTTTCCGGATGGATGCTGGGCTACTTTTTCAAGTTCGCCAGAGGGGTTTTCGAGGGACTCAGTACCGAGGCCGTGGAGGGAATCTTCCCCGCCATGCTGGCCAACCCGGTGGAGATGACGGTTTGGATGGCCCTCACTGTCGTTACGGGTTTCCTCATTTGCAGTTTCAGTCTTCAAAAAGGCTTGGAGCGTATTACCAAGTGGATGATGCTGGGTCTTCTGGCCCTGATCGCCTTGCTTGCGATTCACAGCCTGACCCTCCCCGGGGGATTGGAGGGCGTGAAGTTCTACCTCCTGCCCGATTCCAGCCGGGCCAGAGAGGCGGGTCTGGGGCATGTGATCACCGCCGCCATGAATCAGGCCTTCTTTACCCTGAGCCTGGGCATTGCCGCTATGGAGGTCTTCGGCAGCTACATGAAGCGAGATAACACCCTCGCCAGCGAGGCGGTGCGCATCTGCCTGCTGGACACATTTGTGGCCCTGATGGCGGGACTGATTATCTTTCCAGCCTGCTTCTCCTTTGGCGTGGAACCGAAGCAGGGGCCGGCGCTCATTTTCATCATCCTGCCCAAGGTTTTCCAGGACATGATGGGAGGACGCCTGTGGGGATCGCTGTTTTTCCTGTTCATGACCTTTGCCAGTTTCTCCACGGTCATTGCGGTCTTTGAAAACCTCCAGGCCAACGCCATCGACAACTTCGGCTGGACCCGGAAAAAAGCCACGCTGATCAACGGCGCTTTCATTCTCATCGCCAGCATGCCCTGCGTCCTGGGCTACAACCGGTGGTATTTTGAGGCTACCCTGCCCAATGGGTCCGTGGGCCAGATTCTGGACATCGAGGACTTTCTGGTCTCCAACCTGCTGCTTCCCCTGGGTTCTTTGATTTATTTGCTGTTCTGCGTCAGTAACAAGGGCTGGGGCTATGAGCGCTACCTGGAGGAAGCCAATGCCGGCGAAGGCCTCAAAATGCCCCGCTGGCTGAAGGGTTACTTCCAATTTGTCCTGCCGGTGCTGATTTTGATTATCCTGATCCAGGGCTTGCTGTAACCCTGTCTCGCCAAGAAAGACCCGGGCCGCCTACCGGCGGCCCGGGTCTTTTACAAGATGGGAGTTTATTGATGGAAACCGAGGCAAACGCCCTGTCCTCAAAACGCCACTTTTTCAATCAAGGCCACCAGGCACAAAATCACCGCGCAGGGCACGTAAAGATACCGCCCCGCGCCGTACCAGAGCGGCCCCGCCGCTTTCCCGGCACCCTTTCCGACCTCGTCAATCAAATCCTCCCGCCGCATAATCCAAAACCAGGAGACAGCCCCCAAAGTTGCGCCGATGGGGATGATATAAATCGAGACAACATCCATCCAGGGTCCCCACTTGAAGATTGGCTCCATATGCAGCCCAATTCCCAGGCATACCACGCACAGCAGCGCCAGCACGGCCTTCCGGCTCAGCCTGGGGAAGCGGTGCAGCAGGGATTCCGCAACCGCTTCGAACATATTTTGCAAGGAGCTGACTCCGGCAAAGATCATCGCCGCGTACAAAATTACCGCAAACAGACGGCCCATGGGAATGTCCTGCAAGATCCGGGGCAGAGTGACGAACAGCAAAGACGGCCCGGCCCCCACATCCAGCCCGTAGGCAAAGCAAGCGGGGATCATCACCAGCGCGGCCACCAACGCGGCGATGGTATCGAACAGGGCCGTACGCTTGGCCAGCTGGACCACGTCCTCCGCCGTGTCCAGGTACGCACCATAGACGATCATGCCGCTGCCGGTGATGGACAGGGAGAAAAAGGCCTGTCCCATGGCCCAGATCCAGACCATAGGGTCCAGAAGCTCCTCCCACCGGGGAGAGAACATATAGCGGTAGCCCGCCGCCGCACCGGGAAGGAAGGCCACCCGCAGCGCCAGCACCAGGAAGATAAGGAAAAACAGAGGCATCATGACCTTGTTGCTTTTTTCAATGCTCTTGGCCCCCAGCAGCAGCGTCAGCAGCGTCCCCACCACCACGATCGCATGGAAAGGAATCACAGAGTAATCTGCCAGGGAGAAGCCCTCGAACCAGGCGGCAGAGTCCACCTCCAACAGCGTCCCGGCCAAGGAATCTGTCAGGGCCTTTAGCACGTAGGCGATGATTACGGCGTAGCCAATGGCAATGCACATGGACCCGGCCAGGGGCAGCCAGCCCAGAAGCCCTCCCGCTTTGCCCAGGCTTTTTTTCCGGGTACCCCAGGCCGTTTCATAGGCTCCCAGGGTTCCGGTTTTGGCCCGCCTCCCCACGGCGTACTCGGCGGACAGTCCCACGATTCCAAAGAGGAGGATGAACGCCAGGTAGGCGATGAGGAAAGCCCCGCCGCCGTAGCTGCCCACCTTGGCCGGGAAGCCCCACACGTTGGCCATGCCCACGGCGGACCCCACCGCCGAGAGGACAAAGCCCCACCGGCTGCTGAATTGCCTCTTCCTTCCGTCTTCGCGCATAAAAGGGTTCCTCCTTGGAAATGGAATATTTCATCGAATTTTGCCTGTCGCGGCGTGCCAGGCTGAAAAATAAGCGGCCCCGGTACCCGCCGCTTTTGGTATTTGCTGTTTTAAAGCATTATACCACAAAATTTCAGAGAAGGGAAGCCCATCTTTTTATACACTTTTTATTATAAAGCGCCCGTCCGTTTCGGACGGGCGCGGTGGGGTCAGCGGTACTGACTTTGGAGTTCCCTGGCGGCCGGCGTGCCTTCGCAGGAGTAGCAGATGCCGTACTGATGCGTCGGGTCCCACATGCCGGAGTTCATTTCTTGCTTGCTGGCATCCCACAGAAGACTGCCGCAGATTGCGCAGTATTTGTTGGTGTCGGGGTTGTCAATTCCTATAAATTCCGCCACGCCGTTGGAAGTCGCCACGCCGGGGGTGGAGGAGTCCCCGTTGACCGTGGCGGAGCCTCCGGCGATGGTGCCGGCCAGGAGCGCCTTGCTGGACGGAAGCGAGTTGGGAGCGGGGACGCTGGACTTGCTTGGCCCGGCCACCTTCACCGCCTCGGGCGCGGCGGTAGCCGGAATCGCCTTAAGGCCGGAGGCGTCCAGGGTGTAAAAGACGGGGATCGAGCCATTTGTCACATACCAGACCACCTTTCCGTTAAACACAATGGGCTGGCACGGGGAGAGATAAGCCTTCGCGGTCTGGACGGGACCCACCGTACCGTCATCGGAATAGGCGGCGTAATAGAGAGTACTGTCCGGCTCGAGCCAGTTTCCGCCGTTCCACAGGACATAGCCGCCGTTCAGCCCGGTGGGAACCACCGCGGGGGCCGTCGCGCCCGGCTGGGCGGTAAGCTTGACCTCCCGGGGCGTCAGCGTGTTTTTATCCGCGAAGATGAGGTAGTTGTGCTCCCCTCCGGAGGCGGAGGAGTTGCGGTTTAAATAACTCACCACATAATTGTTGGTGGTTTCTGCCAGGCCGCCCAGGCAGATGCCGGTATAGTTGTTTCCGATCGCCCCGGGAATCTCATGCAGCGTCACGCTCTGAAAGTCGGGGATGCGCTGCAGGGCAATGCCGCGGGGATACGCGTCGCCCAGATCGACGCCGACAAGGTTCCCCTGCTGATCGGCGAGGACGTATTGATCGAAGGAGTGGCTGACATAGAAGCCAACTGTCCTCTCATAATTCATGGTGCTTTCCAGTATGCTGAGCATCATGCAGGACTGATGGTTTTTGCCGTCTTTTTGGGACTTGTACATGGTGTGGCAGGTATGAACATACAAAACGCCCCGATATTCGGCGCAGCGCAAGGTTCCGGACCGGAAGGGAGTCTGCGTGTTCTCGCCGTAGATGCTGGCCTGTCCTAAGCGCTGCCAGTCCTTGGAGTATTTGACGACGCGCATTACTTCCACATTGTCAGACTCCCCGCTGTTCCCTTGGCCAAAAAAGAAAAAATTGTATTCGCTCCCGGCGAAAAACCCGCCATAAATATTCAGCTCCGTGGGGATCTCCCGGCTATTCAGCAGCTGGAAGGAACTGTTATACTCCTCCACGGTCGTGCCCTCCACCCGTGTCAGGCCGCCTTTGTTGTTTGGAAACAGATACGACGAGATGTTACGCGACGAGTATCCGCCATAAGACCGCGCGGAGACGTTGCTGCCGGTCTTTGGCGTCACGCCGGCGGCGTAGGCCGGGACGGCCAGCCCCGCCAGCAGGGCCAGGGTCAGGATAAGGGGCAACATTTTTCTCATGAGGAGTTCTCCTTCCATACGTTCCTATAAAAAAGTTCCTTGAGCCGCCCCTTTGGTTTTATTTTTTTCAAAAATATCCCAAAAAGATCCTCCGCCGGGCCGTCAGCCCCGTTCCTCCTCCACCAGCTTTTCCAGCAGCTCTACCGCCGTGACAATCATATTGTCGCAGTGCTTCTCGATGCCCAGCCGCCGGGCGGCAGGCGTTTTCTCCGTGACGCCGGGCCTGGCCCGGAGCAAATCTCCGCAGCGGCTGAAGCCAAACACTTCGAAAAACCGGCTCCGAAATTCTTTCGTGATGCGGTACAACTCCCGCTTGGCTCCCTGGTCAGCACTTTGCGCAAAGGGAAAGCACAGGCTCAAAACCAGTACGCCGCCGCTGATTGCGCCGCAGGCCTCCTCGTGGCTTCCGCCGAAGCCGCCGCCAAAGCCGCCCAGCAGCGGCAGAATTTCCTCCGGCGTCTTTCCGGCCAGGTCCGCGCACGCGCCCGCCACGGACTGGGCGCAGTTCCAGCCCTCCTGATGGTATTGATATGCCAAAGCACAGCGATCCATAATGATGAACTCCTTTCCATTCTCTGCGGTTCCCGCTTGATATCCCTGAAAGTATAGCAAATCAGAAGAAGAACCGCAACCACAAAATTATTCATACCTTCGCGCGCGGGTAGCGGGGCGGCTTATAACCTGCTCTCCCCTTCCCCGCCGGGCTTGCTCAGAGGAAAAGTGCGAAGCGGCCGGAACCTGAAACACAGGCTCCGGCCACTCTGAAAACCATCGTTCACTTTGCCTCGGCAGTAAAGAACACAAAGAACACATCGCCTTCACTGTCATCGTCGAACAGTTCCATGTGGGAAATGGAAAAGTCCTTTTCCCCGGCAGGCACGTCATAGACCAGCGTACCGGTCCGGGACTCGTTTACGCTCAGCTCATAATCGCTGGGGAACTGCTCCTCGGCCACGGGGTCCAGGACGCCGTCCTCTCCCTCGGTAATGGGCCAGGCAAATTCGTCCGTTTCCTCACTGGCGCTCCACTGGGCCTGAAAATCATTGCCGTACATGGGCAGGCTTGCCTTATCGGTGTTTTTCACCGTCATCTCCACCACCAGAACCTGCTTCCCCTCCGGAGCGGTGTGGCCGTGGTAATCGGAGGTGGTGTAGGCGCTGTTCACGGTAAAGTCCATGAAATACGAGTGCATCACGTCTCCAATGCGCCCCTCGCCGTAGCCGTCCTCGGCATAGACCTCACCGCTTTCCGCGGTACCAGCGCTCGAAGAACCCTTGCCGCCGCAGGCGGACAAAGTCAGAACCAAAACCAGCGCCAGGATCATGGAAATCCGCCTTTTCAATTCATTCATTGCAAAAATACCCCCATTTTATTCTCTTTCATTTCTATAAAGGCCATTCTGAGATTTTTAGAAATTATACTACGAACTCCTATGCAAGTCAATATTCGCCGTGGGAAATTCGGACTCTAGACGTCCGGAAAGAAGAGCGCCAAAAAGCGGGGCCGCCCGCGCTGGGCCGCCCCGCCGGCTGAGGTCTTATAATTTGGGGGACGCTAAAGAGGAAAAAGTCCTGCACCCCGGTCTAAAACAGCTCCACCTGGTCGGGCAGGATGTCCTCCCCGATGTGCCGGAGCTGCCGGACGTTCTCCTCCCACAGGGAATCTGCGATGGCCATTTTCCGAATGATGTTCTTCACCGTCAAATCCAGGCCGGACCCCTCCCGGTAATCCGCCGGGAATATGAAATCCACCCGGCCCTTGGCCAGCAGCTCCTCCACCCCCGCCCGGTTGGCAGACTGGTACACCGCGATGGCCTGGCCGCCATAGGCCCGCATCATCTTCATGCAGGGCACGTCGGAAAGGCCGTCTCCCATGTAGATCATATTCGTAAAAGGCACCCGCTTGCTGTCATCGGGCATGGAATCGTTGAGGGTCTTGTCGTCCGAGACATCCAGGACCCCCTTGTTGATCCGGTAGACAAACTGGGTCTTTGCCGTGAAGTTCACCGCCAGCTTGGGCCAAACCGGGCGGCCCGCCTCGTCGTAGTAAAATTCACTGGCGTAAATCTCCTTGAACGCGCTGCTGATGGACGAACCCTCAATAATCTCCCGCAATCCTGAGGAGATCACATAGTGCTCCACCCGGACTCCTTGGGCCTCCCCAAAGGCATTGATCCGGGGAAACCAATTCTCCACTCCGGGGAACAGCTCAATTCCCCGGCCCTTTTCCACCAAGTCCTCCCGGGTGAAGGGCAGGTTCTTCCGTTCCGCCTCCCGGAGCATGATGTACATGTAGGCCAAAATCCCGTCCATGCGGCTCTGGCGGCCAAATCCGTTGGCCTCCGCCCAGAACTCTGAGGGGGTCATCCCCAGGCTCGGAATAAAGGCATAGTCCTGCATATCCGTGGTGCAGAGGGTCTTATCGAAATCGTACAAAAAGGCGACGATGGGCCTTTGGCCGCTCATGGCTCCCTCTCCTCCCGAAGGGACGGTCAGTCCGCCTCGCTCCGATAATTCGGTCCGAACTTCAGGTCATTGATGTTCACCCGGCGGGTGGCGCTGAGGTCCTCCGCCGGCTCCGCCTCCGAAAGGGCGCTGAGCATATCCTCCGCCGAGGGGGCTTCCGGCTCTGCCGCCGCAGGTTCCGGCACAGCCTCCGGGGCCGGCTCCTCCGCCTCGGCGGCCAAGACGTTCTCCTCAATTTCCGACACCGGAACCTCTCGCCCGGCGTCCAGATCCAGGGCCGGCAGGTTTTCCAAAAATTCTATCTGCCGGGCGCACAGCTCCCGGCTCTGGGCGATAAAGCGCTCAAGCTCCTCCTGTCCCCGACGGAGGCGGCGGTCGGAATCCTCCGCCTCCTTGCGGAAACCATCCAGCTTCTCCCGGGCGGCGGACTCCGCCTTTTTGAGGATGTCGTCCCGCTTGGCCTCCGCCTCCTTGACGATGGAGTCCGCCATCCGCTGAGCCGTGAGCAGGGTGGCCCTCATAGATTCCTCCGTGGCGCGGTATTCCTCCACCTTCTCCACCAGAACCTTCAGCTTCGCCTTCAGCGAGGCGTTCTCCTTATAGAGGGATGTATAGTCGTCGGTGAGTTCGTCCAGGAACTCGTCCACCATGGTCATGTTATAGCCACCCATCACCATCTTGGTGAAGGAGCGGGCGGAAACCTCCTGCGGTGTCAGCATGGTCTCATATCCTCCCCGGGTCTAAGCGCCCTTAGAAATATAGTCCGTTATTCTCCAGCTCGTCAATCAGATCGCCCTCTATGTCCACATGGTAAGGCGTAATGATGTAGGTGTTGGCGGCAACCTTCTTAATCTTCCCCTCGCCGGCATAGGCCACGCCGGACAAGAAGTCAATCAGGCGGCGGGCCACGTCCTTGTTGGTGGACTCCAGGTTCAAAACCACCGTGCGCTTATCCTTCAGCTGGTCGGCGATCTCCGAAGCATTTTCAAAGCGCTCCGGCTTCACCAGGATCACCTTCAGCTGGGTGGTGGCGTGGATGTTCACTACCTTGTTCCGGCGGTCGTCCATCTTGCTGCGGCGGTCCTCGAAGACGTCCCGCTGGGGTTCCTCCTCAAAGTCCTCAAACTCGTCGTCCTCATCCTCATAGGGATGGGTCAGCTTCTTCAGCTCGTCCAATATACTCATGGCGCATCTCCCCCTTTCTCACGCGTAATTCCGGCGGCCAAAGATGGCGGTGCCCACCCGAACCATAGTGGCCCCGGCGCGGATGGCGTCCTCGTAATCGCCGCTCATGCCCATAGACAGATACTGGAGACTATTATGAAACAATTTCTCGTTCATGTCAAGAAAAAGCGCCCGGACTTTGTCAAAATAACGCAGATTCTCTTCCCGTTTTGCGTCAACGGGGGGGATGGTCATCAATCCCAGAACCCGGAGATGGCTCCGCCCCAGCGCCGCCTCGGCCCCGGAGAGCAGCTCCGCCGGAAGAAATCCGCTTTTTGCCGCCTCCTCGCCGATGTTCACCTCCAGCAGGACGTCCTGGGTCAAATCCAGCCGGGCAGCGGCTTTTTCAATCTCATCCAGCAGCTCCAGCGAGCCTACGGACTGGACCAGGTCCACCTTGCCCACCACCTGCCGGACCTTGTTGCGCTGGAGGTGGCCGATGAAGTGGAGGGGCGCACCGGCATAGGCGTTTTCCGCCAGTTTGGCCGTCATCTCCTGGACCCGGTTCTCCCCCAGGGCGTCGATGCCGGCGGCCACGGCCTCCCGGCAGGCGGCGGCATCATTCATCTTGCTGGCCCCCACCAGGAGGATGTCCCCCGGTTCCCGTCCCGCCGCCTGGGCAGCGGCGGCAATGTTCGCCCGGACCTGGGCAATGTTCTCCGCAATTGACATAGGTTTTGCCTCTTTCTTCGTTCGTAATGGTTGCCGCCAGGGCCATGGCCCCGTCTGGAAATAGCGGCGCGCCGCCGCCAACGTGCCTCTCCCTGGCGTCTGTTTTAAAATCGGGGGAATGCCGGATTGGGGCGAATTCTTTCGTCAGACAAGGCGATTGGACGCAGGAATCCTGACGCATTTCAAACAGATTCCAGGCACGGCAAATTTTGCAGAGACCGGTTATCCGCACTTTAAGCGCCCCCCAGCGGGGAAAGCCACCGGTCACTTTCCGTTTTCAACCAGACACTAATCAAGGACCCTCCCGTCATACAGCCCCCGGGCAGAGACGATGACCTGCTCCCCTGGCCGGAGGCGCAGGGCCTCCTCTTCCGCCGTGGAGGTAACCAGCATGAAGGTGTCCGCGCTGTAAGCCACGTTCACCGGCTTGAACCGGGCCTTCCGTCCCACCAGGCAGTAAATGCCCGTCCGCTCCTCCGAGATGGGTCTTCCGTCCCCGTCCAGGTAGGCGCGCTCCGCCCGGAGGCACTCCTTCGGGACCCGGATGCCCTTGATGGCGCCGGTGATCACCTGCGCCCGCTGCTGGCGCAGCAGCGTCAGCTCCCGGAGGTACGACGTCCCCCGGAAAACCGCCACCACCCGTCCATTTTCTGTGGCCCCGATGGACTCCAGCGTCACCGGCAGGTCCCGGTCCACGCCCTTGGAAAAGCGGAGGAGCAGGGTCTTTTGCTCCCCTTGCAGCTCCTCCTGCCGGGCCTGAAGGGCCACAGCATCGGCGGCGGGGAGCACTGCGGCAAAGTACCACGCATCCCCCAGGACCAGCTTCCCCACCCGGGACGCCGCCGCCGGGTCCGCCGTCAAGCTGCCCAATTGAGAGGGGGTCAGCTCCCCCAGCCGCTCCGGGGTCAGCACCGTCTCAAATCCGTCCACCTCGGCGGAGTACAGCCCCGCCTCCGGCGCGGTGATCCGCCGGACGGTGCCCTCCGCCTGGGAGCGCAGGTTCAGCAGCTGCGCCCCCAACTCCTGGAGCTGAAGGGCCGCATCCCCGCTCCCGGTTTCGCTGTAGTCCCGCTTCACCACCAGGGCGCGCAGCTCCAGGGCCGGGCTTTCCGCGTCGTACAGCCGGCCCGCCGCCAGGTATTGGCGGTATTGCAGGAGGTTATGAACAATTTGGGCGTCCAATTTCCGGGTGGTCTCCGCCGCCAGGGCCAGGTCCCGGGCGTATTGGAGCTGCTCCACCCGGCTTTCCAGGCTGTCGATCTCCGCCTGCCGGTCCAGGGACGCCTGGTCTGCGTAGACCGACGCTACCGTTCCCCCGGCGGCCACCCGCTCCCCCTCCGCCCGCTGGATGCGGAGGAGGCCGTTGCTGTCGTCCGCCAGCACCCGCTCCTCCCGGACCATATAGCCCGTGATATCCACAGTGGACTCCACCTCGTAGGCGTAGGCCAGGGTGACGGCAAGGGGGTCGTCCAGATACTGGAGGCCCTGTATGACGAAATAGGCCGCCACCCCCAGGAACAGGGCGGCCATCAGAAGCTTTGTCCCAAAACTGCTTGCTTTCTTTTTCATAGCGCGTTTATGTATCCCGCCCTTTCGACGGCGTTACTCCTCCTCCGTCAGCGAGACGGGCCGGGTGGGGGCGATGGTGGAAATGGCGTGCTTGTAGATCACCTGCTGGCGGCCCTCACTGTCGAGAATCACCACGAAGGGGTCAAAGCCGGTGATGATCCCCCGCATCTGGAATCCGTTCATCAAAAACATGGTGACGGGTACTCGGTCCCGTTTGGCCCGGAGGAGGAAGAGGTCCTGAAGGTTGGTTTTGTTTTGCATATCGTCCGCTCCTTTTTTCTGTCGTCCCGCGCCGCTTGGGGCGCGTTGTGTTGTTCAGCGAAACGAGGGCGCTCGGGTCCTCCGCCGGATTCCGGGCAGTTCGTCCGCCAGCTTTAGCATACCCCTGCGGCGGAGAGAATTTCCGTCGAAATCTGTAAGGCCCAGGCAAAATCCCGCTCTTTTTCCCAGAAAATCCAATGGATGGCCGGATTCCGCCGAAGCCACGTCAGCTGCCGCTTGGCATACTGACGGGAGCGGAGCTTCACCTCCGCCAGGGCCTCTTCCAGGGAGGCCGTCCCCTCCAGCACCCCAAACAGCTCCTTATAGCCTATCGCCTGAAGAGCCGTGGCGGTTCGGGTCAGGCCCCGCTCCGCCAGTGCCCGGACCTCCTCCAGCAGCCCCGCCTGAGCCATGTGGTCCACCCGGCGGTCAATCAGGCGCTTCATGTCCTCCCGGTCCCGGAACTGGAGGCCCAGCCATACTGCGTCGTACCGGGGGGGCAGGGCCTGGGTCTCCCGGTTGTGGGCGGTAATGGTCTTCCCGGTCTCTTGGTAGACCTCCAGCGCCCGGAGAATGCGCTTTTTATCCGCCGGGTGGAGCCGCGCCGCCGCCTCTGGGTCCGCCCGGCGAAGCTCCTCCAGCAGCGGGGCAATCCCCTCCGCCGCAAGGCGCTCTTCCAGTTCCCGCCGGACTGCCCCGCCAGCCTGGCCCGCCGCAAAGCCGTGGCCCTTCACCGCCGCGTCAATCCAAAGGCCTGTGCCGCCCACCAGGATGGGCAGTTTTCCCCGGTCCAGGATATCGTCCAGGATGGGAATCGCCGCCTGGGCATACCGGGCGGCGGACCAGGACTCCCCCGGGTCCGCCACGGCGATCATGTGGTGGGGCACGCCGTCCATCTCCGCCGCCGTGGGGGCAGCGGAGCCGATGGTCATCCCCTGGTAAATCTGCATGGAGTCGGCGGAGACCACCTCGCCATCCAGCTCTTTCGCCAGCAGCACCCCCAGGGTGGTCTTTCCGCAGGCGGTGGGGCCGACGACGCAGACAATCCTCCGGCTCACGTCAGAACTCCCGTCCCAGAATCCGGGCCTGTTCCATGGCGTTTTCCAAAATCTCCGGGCCTTTGTCCGGTTCTATGTCCAGCCCCGAGGCGAAGACGTAGTCGAACCGCGGAATGCCAAACATAACGCAAAGCTGCTTCCAATGCAGCATGCCCAGGCTCACCGGAGTCTCAAGATCCCCGCCGGTGGTGAGATAGAGCAGCCGGGAGGCCCGGCAGTCCCCGTGACAGCCGTCCGCATCATAGTGGTAGAGCAGGCCGTTGGCGGAGATGTGCTCGATATAGATCCGCAGTGCGGCGGGGAAGCTCAGATCCCAGAACGGCGCCGCCACGACGATTTTGTCCGCTGCCTGCACGTCCCGGGCCAGGCGGAACACCGGCCCGGAAAAATCTCCCGCCCTCGCCAAGGCGTCCCGCGCATCCAGGTCTGCCGGGGTCAGGGGCTTTAGCCCCAGATTGCCCACCCGGGTCACGGTCACTTCGTCATTCGGGTGAGCCTTCCGGTATTCCTCCAGAAAGGCACGGGCCAGGCGCAGCGTCCGGGAATTTTCCCCCCGCTGGCTAATGCAGCTGTCGATGAATAAAAGCCCCATATCAATTCTCTCCGTTCTTGTCTTCTATGATTGCCGTTATGACGGGCTTCCCGTCCTGGTTCAGCAGGGGCGTCAGGCCCCCGCCGCCGCTCCCGCCGCTGATCCGGAAAAAGAGGTAGTTCACCCCGGTGATCCAGTCCACAAGGACCCGGGTCTCCGTACCAAACGTGCTCTTTTGATAGACCGTCACGAAGCGCTCCTTTTCCTTTGCCATTTCGCCCTCCTATGCCCGTTTGAACATTTTCTCCAATTCATTCTTGGTCAATTTCACCGCCACGGGCCTGCCGTGAGGGCAGTATTTCACCTCGCCGCTCTGGACCTTATCCACCAGGACCCGCAGCTCCTCCGGGCTGCTGGTCCAGCCGCCTTTGATCGCCGCCTTGCAGGCCATGGTGTGGAGCAGGTTCTCCCGCCGCTCCGCCGGAGAGCGGCCCTCCCGGAGATTTGCCGCGATTTCCTCCAAAATCGCGGAGGCGTCCCCGGCGTCCACGTCTGCCGGAACCTCCCGCACCAGGATGGCCCCGCCGCCGAAGTCCTCGCAGGAAAAGCCGAACTCCTCCAGCAGCGGGAGGTTTTCCAGCAGCAGCGCCGCCTCCTCCCGCCCCAGCTCCACGGCGGCCGGGGTCAGCAGGGCCTGGCGCATGGGCGGCTCCGTTGACGACTTCAGCCGCTCGAAGTTGATCCGCTCGTGGGCAGCGTGCTTGTCGATGAGATAGACACAGCCGTCCTCGCTCTCACAGATGATATATGTCCGCAGCACCTCCCCGGCAATGCGCCAGGGAGCCGGTGGCTGGAGGGCCGCCTGACCCGGCAGCTCCCCCTGGGGAATGGCCGGACGCTCCGGCGCCTGGGGAATGGCCGGTTTCCATCTCACCACCGAGGGCGGCGCGTCCTGCCGCATGGGGGGGAAGGGGCTCCTCTGCTCCCGAGCGGGGCGTTCCGGCCCACTTTTTGAACGCCTGAGGGGTTCCGGGGAGCGCTCCGGCACGCTGCCCAACGGCCCGAGAGACTCCAGCGGCCGCTCCGGTGCGCTGTCCGAAAGCCGCACCGAGGCAGAGGGCCGCTCCGTGTCCCACACGGGACGGAAGGGAACTCTGTCCCCCCTGGCGGGCTTGGACGCTTCTCCGCCCTGCTCCCGGAACGTCTTAGAATCCATAGCCTGGAAAAAGTCCCCCCGGGGATTCACCGCCGCCTCCGCCGGCCGGGCCGCCGGGAAGAGGGGACCGCCCCGCTGGTCCAGGGCGTCCAGCACCGTGTGATATACTGCGTCGAAGACCGCCTTTTCCTGGGCAAACTTCACCTGCGTCTTAGCGGGATGGACGTTTACGTCCACCTGATTCACCGGCAGCGTCACCGCCAGCACGCAGCCGGGGAACTTTCCCTTCATCAGCTGGTTCCGGTAGCCCTCCTCCAGCGCCGCCGTCAGCAGCTGGGACTTGATGAAGCGGCCGTTAACGAAAAACGACTGCATCCCCCGGGACCCCCGCCCCTGAAGGGGAGCCGTGATGAAGCCGGAAACCTCCACATCTCCGCCCCGGCCCTGCACCGCAAGCAATCCCCGGGCAAAGTCCCGGCCCAGCGCCGCGTAAACCGCCGAGTTCAGCCGCCCGTCGCCGGGGGTGTGGAGAGTATCCGCCCCGTCTTTGAGGAACTTGAACGAGATGTCCGGGTGGGAGAGGGCCAGATGCTGCATCAATCCGCTGACCGCCGCCGTCTCGGCGCTGTCCTTCTTCATAAATTTCAGCCGGGCGGGGGTGTTGTAGAACAGGTCCCGGACCAGGATAGTGGTACCCTCCGGCGCACCGGCCGCCTCTACCTCGCCGGGCACGCCGCCCTCCAGGTGAAGGGAAGCGCCCACTGTGTCCTCCCTGCGGCGGGTGCGGATATCCACGCGGCTGACGGCGGAAATGGCCGCCAGCGCCTCCCCCCGGAAGCCCAGGGTGCCAATCCGCCCCAGGTCCTCCGCCGCGCGGAGCTTGCTGGTGGCATGGCGGAGAAACGCGGCGGGCAGCTCCTCCGAAGCGATGCCGCAGCCGTTGTCGCTGACCCGGATCAGGCCCATGCCGCCCCGGCGGAGTTCCACCACCACGGCAGAGGCTCCAGCGTCGATGGCGTTCTCCACCAGTTCCTTTACCACGCTGGCGGGGCGCTCCACCACCTCGCCGGCGGCGATCAGGTCCGCCACGTGGGCGTCCAGTTGCTGAATACGGGGCATGGAAATTCCTCCTTTTCGGGGCCGCGCCTTAAAAGACGGCCGTGTGCGCCGCCGGGCCGTTGGGGCCTTTTCAAGCAGGGGCCGGGTTTTCAATGTTAGAGCAAAACCGCCGCCACCAGGGGAATCGTCACGATGGAGGCCAGGGTGGAGACAAAGGTAATCTGAGCCATGCAGTCCGCGTCTCCTCCGTACTCCATGCACAAAAGGGACCCGTTCACCGCCGCAGGCATTCCCATCTCCGCTACGGCGATGCTTAGAATGAAAGGATCGGCGCCCATGAGGTGCAAAAGCGGAACCAGCGCCGCGGGCATCACCAGCAGCCGCACCGCCGTGAGCGCCCACAGCCTGGGGGAGACCAACAGGTTCCCCAGAGGAAGCCCCGCCAGCAAAGACCCCACAAACATCAACGACAGCGGAACAGTGATCCGCCCCACAAACTCCAGCGCCTCGCCGACGGCCGCCGGCGGCCGGAGCCGGACCAGGGTCAAAATCAGCGCCAGCAGGGACGCCGCCACCGTGGGGGTAAACATCTGCCGGAGGCTGAAGCGCCTGGCCCCGGTGAGCATCAGCGGACCCAGGGTAAAGGCCATGAGGTTGAACGGCAGCACCAGAATCACGGCGTAAAACAGCGCCTCCGGCCCGAAGAGGGCCACTGCCACCGGATAGCCGATGAAGCCCATGTTGCCAAAGACCAGGGTAAAGCGCCACACGCCCTTTTGCCCCGGCGTGCCCCCCAGCAGGGGCGGAACCGCCAGGGCGAAGGCAAACTCCATCCCATAAAACACCACTGCGACCTTCAGCACCTCCAGCACCACCGCCGTCTCCGGCAGCTCGTCCCCGGTGCACACGGCCCCCAGAATCATGGCGGGGAGAGTGATGCTCAGCAGGAGCTTCGATATTTTTTTGTCCGTCTCGCCGCCCAAAATACCCATGCGGTTGGCAGCGTAGCCGCAGGCAATGGCAACCAGCAGCACCAACATCTCCGCCAGGGTGTCCAAAAAACTCATGAAACTTGCTTCCTTCTTTCTCTCTGCGCCCAGGCTCACACCAGCCCCGACAGTACCGACAGGGCATTGATCCCCGAGTGAAGCGCAATGGAGGCCCACAGGGTCCCGGAGTGGTCATAGGCCCAGGCCAGCACCAGGCCGGGAATCCAGTACTGCGCCATCAGCAAAAAATAGGCCGCGTCCCGGTTCGCCACGGCAAACTGCCACACGTGAAGCAGGGCGAACAGGGCGCAGCTCACGGCGTAAGCCAAAAAGCGGCTGCGCTCCTTCAGCCCGCCAAAGACCAGGCCCCGGAACAGCGTCTCCTCCACCACGGGAGCCAGGAAAATCACGATCAGCAGCGTCATATGGGGCGCGCTGCCGGCCCGGGCGGAGATGGCAGAGTCGTTCAGGTTCCCGCCTCCCGCCGCAAACACCCGCCCCAGCCGGGCCGCCAGCTCGCACAGGCCGTAGTGCGCCACCAGGCCCACCCCCGCGGTCTTCAGCGCCAGGGCGGGGTCGTCCAGAACGCGGCGGGTGGTCTTTTCCAGGAGGCTGTGAAACAAAATCATCGTCAGGGCGAAGAGGCCGTAGTAATATGCCGCGCTGCCCAAATCCTCCGACAGCCTCCGGCCCAGGAGCTTTCCTGCCAGGTCCAGGGCCGGCTTCGCCGCCAGGGGGAGCAGAAGCAGGTAAAAGGCGAAGAACACCGTGCCGCCCACCCGCTCCAGCCGGGTGAGGCCCGTCCCTTTTTTCTTGGCCATAGGCCCCTCCCTTTATTTCAGTTTCTGCTTCAGCTCATAGAGAAAGGTCATAGCCTCAATAGGCGTCAGAGCGTCCGGCTGGCACCGGCGGAGGGCGTCCAGCACCTCACCCTCGCCGAGGGCGGCAAGGGAGACCTGCTCCGCCTCCTTTCGGGGGGCGGCGTAGCGCACGCCGTTTTCCGCCTCCAGCTCCGTCAGCACCTGCCGCGCCCGCTGAAGGACCTTATCCGGAAGGCCCGCCAGCTTGGCCACCTCGATACCGTAGCTCCGGTCCGCCCCGCCGGGGAGGATCTTGCGCAGGAAGATGATCTCCTCGCCCCGGGTCTTCACGGCAATGCTGCAATTGATGGTCCCGGGCAGGGAGTTTCCCAACTCCGTCAGCTCGTGGTAGTGGGTGGCGAAGAGGGTCTTGGCCCCCAAAGTCTTGGGATTCGCGCAGTGCTCCAGCACCGCCCGGGCGATGCTCATGCCGTCGAAGGTGGAGGTCCCCCGGCCGATCTCGTCCAGGATCAGCAGCGAGCGCTTCGTGGCGCAGCGGAGGATGTCCGCCACCTCCGTCATCTCCACCATGAAGGTGGACTGTCCGGCGGAGAGGTCGTCGCTGGCCCCCACCCGGGTGAAGATCCGGTCCACCACGCCGATCCGGGCGTGTGACGCGGGGACAAAGCCGCCCATCTGGGCCATAAGCACGATCAGCGCCACCTGACGCATGTAGGTGGACTTGCCCGCCATATTGGGTCCGGTGATGATGGCCACCCGGCTCTCTTTCTCCCCCAGGAAGGTGTCGTTGGGGACAAAGAGCGTATCCTGAAGCATCTGCTCCACCACCGGGTGCCGGCCCTCCCGGATGTCAATGACGCCGGACTCGTCCACGTCGGGGCGGCAGTAGTTGTTCCGCACCGCCACCGCCGCCAGGGAGGCCAGTGCGTCCGCCTCGGCCACCGCCGCGGCGCTCTTCAAGACGCGGGCCGAGGCGGCGGAGATCTCCTGGCGGAGCTGCGTGAACAGCTCGTACTCCAGCGCCACCACCCGGTCCGACGCGGTGAGGATGGAGTTCTCCAACTCCTTCAGCTCCTGGGTGATGTAGCGCTCCCCGTTCGCCAGGGTCTGCTTGCGGATATACTCTTGGGGAACCTGGCCCTTGAAGGAGTTGGAGACCTCGATGTAGTAGCCGAAGACCTTGTTGTAGCCAATCTTCAGCGTCCGGATGCCGGTGCGCTCCTTCTCCCGGGCCTCCATCTCGGGGATGACGCCCTTGCCGCTGCGCAGGATGTGGCGCAGGCGGTCCACCTCCTCGTTATACCCGTCCCGGATCAGATCGCCCTCCCGGACGGAAAAGGGGGGCTTGTCACAGATGGCCTCGGCGATGCGGCCCCCCAGGTCCTCCAGGGTGTCCAGCTCCTCCGTCAGCTCCGTCAGGCGACGGTCCGGGAGTCCCTCCAGGCATCGGCGAATCTCCGGCAGCTTCTCGATGGCCGCGCGCAGAGAGCTGAGATCCCGCCCCCCGGCGGAGCCGTACACGATGCGGCCGATCAGCCGCTCCATGTCCCCCAGGCCCGACAGCGCGGCGATCAGCTCCTCCCGGCCGATGCTGTCGTCCACCAGGGCCGCTACGGCCCCGTTGCGCCGGACAATCGCCGCCACGTTCAAAAGCGGCCGCTCCAGCCAGCCGCGCAGGCACCGCCCCCCCATGGGGGTCTGCGTCCGGTCCAGCACCCAGAGGAGGCTGCCCTTTTTTTCCTTGCTCCGCAGAGTGGACGTCAGCTCCAGATTGCGCCGGGCGGACAGGTCCAGCTCCATGAAGCGGCCCTGCTCATAATAGTCCAAATCGTTGATGTAGGAGAGGTCCGTCTTCTGGGTCTCATAGAGGTAACTCAGCAGCCCCCCCAGGGCCATGGCGGCAGCGGGAACCCCGGCGGGAAGGCGGGACCACGCCTCCTCCCCGAACTGCCGCCGGATGTTCTTCTCCGCCTCCTCCAAAAGGAAGCGCCGCTCCCCGCCCCGCTCCACCCGGCAGCGGAACTTGTCCCGCAGGGCCGCCGTCAGGGCCGCCTCGGCACAGGCCCCGTCATTCAGCACCGCCTCGGCGGGGGAGAAGCGCCCCAGCTCGTTGATCACATGCTCGATGCGGTCCTTCCCGGTGAAGGACGTCAGGTGCGCCCGGCCGGTGGTCACGTCGCAGAAGGCCGCCCCGGCGGAGCGGGCGTCCGCGCAGACCGCACAGAGGAAGTTGCTGGACTTCTCCTCCAGGCAGCCCGCGTCCGTGACGGTGCCCGGGGTGACCACCCGGATGATGTCCCGCTTCACCAAACCCTTGGCCGTGGCGGGGTCCTCCATCTGCTCACAGATGGCAACCTTATAGCCCTTGGCGATCAATCGGGCGATGTAGGCCTCGCTGGCGTGGTAGGGGATGCCGCACATGGGGACCTGCTCCGCCTCGGGCTTGAGGTGCTTGCCCCGATCCCGGCTGGTGAGGGTGAGGTCCAGCTCCTTGGAGGCCAGCTTCGCGTCGTCGGCGAACATCTCGTAAAAATCGCCCAGGCGGAAAAACAGGATGGAGTCCGGGTTCTCCTTCTTGATTTCCAGGTACTGCTTCATCATGGGGGTCAGCTCAGCCATGGGGCGCCTCCGTTCTCTCTTTCGACTTTCCGGCTCACAGCTCCACCGTCGTGCCGCCGTGCATGGGCCGCAGGCGCTCCCCCAGGGACTGCTTCAGCCGCTCATAGGCCCACGCCCCGGTGCAGTGGCCCGTGTAATAGACCGTCTCCCCCTGGGCCAGGAAGCGGGCGGTGGCGTCCAGCAGCGCCTCCGCCTCCGGCGCGCCCGGCTCCAGCTCGAAGAGGTGGAAGCCGCCGAAAACCGCCTCCGGCCGCCGCCCCAGGCATCGCTCTGCCGCCTGGAGGGTGTTCACGATGCCCAGGTGGCCGCACCCGGCCAGAAGGGCCGCCTTCCCGTTCTCTTCAATCAGAAGGTGCTGCTCATGGGCGAAGCCGTCGGGGCAAAAGCCCGCCGCTGTTTTTTTCTGGAGCTTTGCCGCCACGGCCCGGACCGTCTGGTCGTCCTCCACGCTGGAGAAAAGGCGGAAGCCCCCGCCTAAATTCTGAAGCGCGCCGGTGAAAACGAAGCGCTCCGACAGCATGGCTAGGGACCGGGGCAGGCCGATGTAGTTTGGCTCCTGCCCGGGCAGGACGGCGTAATAGGCGTTCAGCGCCTCCTGGCGGAGGTAGATTTTCGCCTTGGAATTGACATCGCAGAAGGCCGCCAAGCCGCCGCCGTGGTCGGAGTGGCCGTGGGACAGCACCGCCGTGTCCACCGCCGAAAGGTCCACGCCCAGCTTCCCGGCGTTGTGGAGGAACAGGGCGTCCGGCCCCATGTCGAACAGGACCTTGCGCTCCGCTGTCTCCGCGTAGATGGACAGCCCCCGGGCGGAGGCCAGGTCCGCCCGGCATGCCTCGTTTTCCAGCAGGGTGATGATCTTCATAGGGAACCTCCCAAATTCGTATTCCCGCCGCTCCGGCGGCGGCAGGGACGGGGCTGGCCCCGCCCTTCTTGCTGTCTTTATTATACCACCGTTGTCAATCTTTGGCCAAACGGCCCCGCGCGCTTGCGCGGGGCCGTTTGACTGGGAGGGCGGGGCCGCTTACGCCTCCGGCTTCTTCGGCCACGTCCGGCAGGCCAGCTCGTCCAGGGAGATATCGTAGAAGTCTGCCAGGGCGATAAGGGCTGTCATTTTGGGTTCCCGCAGACCCCATTCGTAATTTTGATAAGCGCGCAGACTCATTTTAGAACCCTTTGCCGTCTCTTGCTGCGTGAGGCCGGCCTTGGTTCGCAGTTCCAGCAGGTGTTCTGAAAACATCATGGGGGAAAGCCTCTTTCCTATTGACACGCACAAACGAGAGTGTTATAATAAAACCATCTCAAACGTTCGCTTTATGGATGGAGGAAACTACAATGGACGACTATCTCGAGTGCTTGTATACTTACACGTTAGAACATTTGCTCTCCGATGTCCATTTAGACCTCTTCGAATACAGCCGCTGGACCGCCAGGCAGGACGCGGCCTGGGCGGCGCTGCAGGAGGCGCTGACCCCGGAGCAGCTGGATCTGGTGGAGGATTACCGCTCCGCCTGCTCCGGCCTCCACTATGTGGAGGATGCGCTGCTGTTCCAAAAAGCCGTGGCCCTGGGCAAGTGGATGGCCCGTTAGGGGTGGGCGCGAATATTCGCCCGCCCCTCAAACCGGCTCGCCGTACAGCGCCCAGGTGTTGCTGCCGGTGATCTTCACGTCCAGGAAGCGCCCGATCAGCGACGGATCCCCCTTCAGCCGCACCAGCCGGTTCCCCTCCGTCCGGGAGGAGAGGGGATAGTCCCCGTCGCCGCTCTCGCCGTCCGCCAGCACCCGGACCGTCCGGTCCGCGTACCCGGCGTGAATCTTTGCCGAATGGCGGTTTTGGACCTCCAGAAGGCGGTCGAACCACCGCTGCTTCTCCGCCCGGGGCACGGGGTCCGGCATGGACGCCGCCCTGGTGCCGGGACGGGGGGAATAGATAAAGGTAAAGAGTGCGTCGAAGCCCACTTCCTCCACCAAGGATACCGTGTCCAAAAACTCCTCTTCCGTCTCACCGGGGAAGCCGACGATCACGTCCGAGGTCAAAACCAGCCCCGGCATAACGGACCGGGCGTAGCGGATGAGTTCCAGATAGGACTCCCTGGTATAGCGCCGGTTCATCTCCCGCAGGATCCGGTTGTTTCCGGACTGGAAGGGGAGGTGGAGCTGCTTGGCCACAGGGCCGCAGCGGGCCATGGCGTCAAAGAGGGCGGGGGAGGCGTCCTTGGGGTGGCTGGACATGAAGCGGATCCAATAGTCCCCGGGAATCCGGCTGATGTCCTCCAGCAGGTCCGGGAAATGATAGCCGCTGTCCAGGTCGTTGCCGTAGGAGTTCACATTCTGGCCCAGGAGGGTGATGTCCTTGTACCCCGCCTCCACCAGCTGCCGGACCTCCGCCAGCACCGCCTCGGGGTCCCGGCTCCGCTCCCGGCCCCGGACGTAGGGCACGATGCAGTACGAGCAGAAGTTGTTGCAGCCGTACATGATGGAGACCCAGGCTTTCACGCCCCGCTCCCGCACCACCGGCAGTCCCTCGGCAATGCTACCGGCCTCGTCCTCCACGGAAAAGACCCGCTTTTTCGTCTCATAGACCTGCCGCAGCAGCTCCGGGAACCGCCACAGGGCCTGGGGCCCGAAGACCAGGTCCACGTGGCGGTAGGACTCCCGGATCCGCCGGGCCGTCCGCTCCTCCTGGGCCATGCAGCCGCAAAGGACGATGATCTGTTCCGGGCGCTCCCGCTTGGTGTGGGTCAAAAGGCCCAGGTTTCCAAAGACGCGCTGCTCCGCGTGCTCCCGAATCGCGCAGGTGTTCAGCACCACCAAATCCGCCCGCCCGGCCTCCTCCGTGAAGGCGAAGCCGCACGCCTCCAGCATGCCCATCAGCCGCTGGCCGTCGGCCACGTTCTGCTGGCAGCCATAGGTCTGGATGCACGCCAGGGGCGTCCCCTCCCGGCGCGCCTCGTTCCGTTGTTTGATCTCCTCGCAAATGTGAAGCTGGCGCTGGATATCCTCTTCACAGATGTACTGGGTTTTTCCGCTCTCTTGCATTGTTTCCGTTTCCTTTCCAAGAGGATATCTGCTCCGGACGGCGGACGCCGCAGGGCGGCGAAACCCGGCGGCATCCGTTCGTTTTGTCTCAATAGCCGAAGATCATGTCCCGGCGGATCTCCGCCAGGGCGTGGGCGCCGCACATGGCCATGGCGTCGGCCAGCTCGGCCTTCAGCTTTTCTACGTATACCTTCACGCCCTCGGCGCCGCCGCCATAGACCATGTTCACAAACGGCCGGCCGATGAGCACCGCGTCCGCCCCCAGGGCCAGGGCCTTGAACACGTCCAGGCCGGAGCGGATGCCGCCGTCCACCAGGATCGCCAGCTTGCCACCCACGGCATCGACGATGGCGGGGAGAACCTCGGCGGTGGAGGGGCACTGATCCAGGACCCGGCCGCCGTGGTTAGAGACCACGATGCCCGCCGCACCGGCCTCCAGAGCCTTCTCCGCGCCCCGGACGGTCATGACGCCCTTGAGAATGAAGGGGCGCTCCGCCAGGGCGATGATCTCCTTCAGCTCCGCCACGGTCTTGCTGCCCGCCGGGGGCTGGAGGTTTTTCAGGAAGGGCAGGCCCGCCGCGTCGATGTCCATGGCGATGACGAAGGGTTCCGCCGCCTTCACCAGGGCCAGCTTCTCCCGGATGGTGTCCAGGTTCCAGGGCTTGATGGTGGGCACGCCCCGGCCGTGCTGCTTTTTCAGGGCCTCCGCCGCGGCCTCCATGACGGCGGGGTTTGTGCCGTCCCCGGTGAAGGCGGCGATGCCTGCCTCCGCGCAGGCGGCGACCAGGATGTCGTTATAGGCCAGATCGTCGTATTTGTCGCCGTAGTGGAGCTGCATAGCCCCCACAGGGGCGGCAAAAACAGGGAGGTCCACCTTCTGGTCAAAGAGGGTGAAGGAGGTGTCCACAGACTTATTCTCGCAGATGGTGTCCATGTTGACGCAAAGCTCCTGCCATTTCTGGTAGTTGCGGATAAAGCCGGTGCCGATGCCCTTGGCCCCGGGGCCGGGGATGGTGTTCCGGCAGCCCAGGCCGTTGCAGGTGGGGCAGGATTTGCAGTGGGGACCCATACAAGTGCGGGCATTTTCCAGAACTTCCTGGTATGTCATAATCAAGTTCCTCCCAAAATCTGTGTTTTGCCGCGAAAGCGTCGATGAGTTGATTGTACATGAAAGCCGCGAAAAAGACAAGTGGGGAGAGAAAGAAAAGCGTTCCCGGAGGCGCGGGGATAAAAATTGCGGAAGAAAATGCAAAAAGGGCTTGACTTTCGAAAATGCTTTGGTATAATAATTACTGTTCTTTTCCCGGGAATCTCGGGCGGAATTTTGTTAATATACGTATGGAGAAGTCGCCTAGTTGGTCGAGGGCGCATGATTGGAAATCATGTAGGCCCCTAAAGGGTCTCGAGGGTTCGAATCCCTCCTTCTCCGCCAAAGAAACCTTAGAGCCGCAACGGTTCTAAGGTTTTTCTTTTTCAAAAACCGATATGCAAAAATGCGAATAATTTTTCGGTAAGCCGGCTATTTGCGCGGGTTTTTATTCACCACGACGCCCAAATGCTGCCCGGCGTCAAAAATGAGCAAGTAAAACGCTGCGGCAAACTGTGCAGTGTTTCGCAAAAAAATGAGGTGCCGCTTCCTCGCGAAAGTTCCCTCTACTGTAGGTAGAGGGAACTTTCGCGAGGCCATTATGTTTTCGTTTCCAACACGGCCCGATGGTAAACATCCAGCACAAGCAATTTCCGCTCCAGACGCATGTCCACATATTGGGCGGTCACGGTGTCCAGGTTGCTGGAGATACCCAGCTGAATGCCAGCGCCCTTCAAGCTGTGCCCAAGGATTTGACTGACGGTGAAAAAGTCTCCGGTAAGCTGATGCATGTTTGTAGCCGCGCTGTGGCTAAGCTCGTGGAAGTGGAAAACGGAACATGATATAATCTCCTCAAGGGCTATGGTTTGCGCCATAGCCCTTTTCTGTTGAGGAGGAACAATTATGGCTCGAAAGAGCAGAAAGCACCCCAATATTGATCTGATTATTAAGCCAAGTCGAGACACTGTAGGCTACATCCGTTTGTCGGTTCGGAATAAGGATTCATTCAGTTCCATAGAAAATCAAAACTCACCATTGAAGACTGGGGACGCCAACATCAGACCCCTATCATGCACTACTATATCGACAATGGTTTCAGCGGTAATCGTTTTGATCGCCCAGCATTCCAGCAAACGATCCAGGATATTCTTGCCGGTAAAATTGAATGTATCGTTGTCAAAGACCTTTCCCGATTCGGTCGTGACTATATCACAGTTGGCT
>JAAVYM010000043.1 GCA_022791135.1 Oscillibacter sp. | reverse complement strand
GCCTGCGCGGGCTTCGGCAACGTGACCTGGGGCATCTGCAAAAAAGCCACGGAGCTGGGGGCCAAGGTTGTCACCTTGTCCGGGCCTGATGGCTATGTCTATGATCCCGACGGCGTGACCACGGCGGAGAAGATCGACTACTTGGTGGAGATGCGGAACAGCGGCCGGAACCAGGTGAAGGACTACGCCGACAAGTTCGGCGTGGAGTTCCACGCCGGGGAGAAGCCCTGGGGCGTGAAGGTGGATGTGGTCATGCCCTCCGCCATGCAGAACGACGTCCACCTGGAGCACGCCAAGCAGATCGCCGCCAACGGCGTGAAGTATTATATTGAGGTGGCCAACATGCCCACCACCAACGACGCGCTGAAGTTCCTGATGGCGCAGCCCGGCGTTATCGTCGCCCCCAGCAAGGCCGTCAATGCCGGCGGCGTCGCCACCTCCGCCCTGGAGATGGCCCAGAACAGCGAGCGGCTGGTGTGGACCGAGGAGGAGGTCGACAAGCAGCTCCACCAGATCATGGACACCATTTACGGCATGAGCGTCGAGGCCGCAGAGATGTATGGCCTGGGCTACAACCTGGTGGCCGGGGCCAACATCGCCGGCTTCCAGCGGGTCGCCGACGCCATGATGGCCCAGGGCATCTTCTAAAAGCCTGTCTGGGTCCCCTGTGCACAAGTATGTAAAATCCTTTGCGCACACACAGCCCCCTGCCCACTTTGGACAGGGGGCTTCGCATGCCCTGGCCCGCGGGTCTTCTCCCGGCGGACTTCCACTCCCTATGGGCGAAACCGGCGGACTCTTTACGGCCCCTCGCCCGCCTCCTCTCCTCCGATGAACGCCCCGCCGGGAAGCTCCCTTGCGCCGCCTTCGGGGCCGTCCGCCGGGATGCCCGCCTCCGCAGTCTTCGAGGGTTCTTCTTCCGTTTGAGGTAGGTTCGGTTCCGGCAGCGCTCCCTGGGGGCCGCCTTGCACAAAATCCTGCCCGATGGATTGCTCCTTTGGGGGCGTCTCAGCCGGCTGGGCGTGCTCCTGCTCCACCATGCCCCGGATATAGGCCGCCACCTCGTCCAGGGTCTCCGCCTCCGCAAGCTCCGGATAGGCATCCCGGCCAAACTCCAGGCCGTCCCCTGTGTCCGCAAAGACATAGCGCTCCCCTTCCCCCAGGTACAGCTCCGCCAGGTCGGCATAGCAGAAATAACTGCTCCTCTCCCTCCAGCCGGTTTCCTGGCCCGTGCGGATGGGCATGAAGATGGCCTCGCTGCCCGTGTCCAGATCCTCCAGGGGGCCAATCAGGGACGTGGTCATATAGCCCTTGGCTCCCAGCCAGAGGAGGCTGTAGTTCTCCCCCACAGTCAGTCCCCCGCGGATGGAGTCCGTCACCTCCACAATGGCCCGGGTATAGTAGACACTCAACCCGATGACGCCTTGGTTGAACACGCCCATGTTCACCTCAAAATATTTCAGCTCCCGCACCGTTCCCCGGAAAATCACCGTATCCTGGGCGAAAAGCTCCTCCGGCGTCAGCCAGGGCGCGTCGGCGGAAAGGCCCATCCTTCCGGCGTCCTTTCCCGGGCCGCTCAGCTCGCCGATCTCCACATCTTCGGAATAATCGGGATGCGTGGGGCGGATCGGGTCGTCTGTCCAGTAGAGCGTGCCGTCCAGCCCCCCGCTGTAGGCCCCGCCTCCGGCGTCCGCGCCGCCGCCCCCGGCCGCCGCCGGGTTAAAGCTGTATATGATGGATTTCCAGTCCGGCTGTCCCCGGTTTCCCCAGGGGACGGCCGCCGCCGTCACAACCAGGGCCAGGCACGCCGCCAGCGCCCCCAGCCGCCGCCAGGGGCAGACCTGCTTTTTTACGATCCCCGCCGCCTCGATCTGGTCCTCCCGGACCTCTCCGACGGCGCGGAACAGCTCTTCTCTTGTCATAACTCATAGCCTTCCTTCCTGAGATGCTCCCGCAAGCCCTTCCGGGTCCGGTGGAGCAGGGACTTTACCTTGGATTGGCTGAATCCCGTCCTAGAGGCAATCTCCGCCACGCTGTCGCAGTACCAGTACCGCCGCAAAAACACCAGCCGGGCCGCTGGCGCCGTGCCCTCCAAAAAGCCGGAGATGGATTCCCCCAGGCGGCGTAAGCCGAAGTCCTCCTCCAGGGGTGAACCGCCCACGCAGTCCGCCAGCTCCTCCAGCACCGCCTCGAAGCCGCCGCGGCACTGGGCGGCGTTGTAATCGTAACGGTCCAGGGCCGTATTCCGGGCGATGCGGCCCAGGAAGGCCGGCAGGCGGGCGGGCTTTTGGGGCGGCATGGCGTTCCAGGCCCCCAGCCAGGTGTCGCTGAGGCACTCCTCCGCATCCCGGCCGTCCCCCAGCACCCGGCGGATGATATGGCCGCAGTAGGCCCCGTACTTCTCCGCCGTCCGCCGGATGGCCTCCTCCGACCGCGCCCAGTACAGGGCGATGATATCCTTGTCCTCCATGGCATGGGTCCCTCCTTTTGAAAGCCGCTTTCACCTATATAGTCGGAACGGCAGCCTCTCCGGTTGCGTGGACCGCACAAAAAAATCAGGCAGGGACCGCTCCCTGCCCGCTGTTTCAAAATATCCCTTCGCTCCACGGCTCCACCTGGGAGGCGCTGTGGTAGCGCTGCTGATAGCCGTCGATCCGCCACTCCCCCTCCCGGAACTGAAGGCGAAAGCGAAAGTCCAGGCAGCCCTCGCTGGTCAAAACCTCCACCACGGCGCAGTTCCCCGCCTGGACCGCCGCGCTCAGGGCCAGGTGCTCCAGGGCGGCAAAGGCGGGCCGCTGCGGAAGGGCTTTGCAGCGCTTCCGCTCCGTCAGGCGGCGGCGGCAAAGGGCCTCCGCCTCCGCCCGGTAGGCGCTGAGCAGCGCCTCCATCCGGCCCTCCCGCCGGAACCGCGGCATCCGGGAGGCATACTCCCTCTGAAGGGCGTTCAGCTCCCGGGCAAACGCCAGCACCGCGTCCACCAGCTCCCGCCCGTCCGTCTCCCGCCTCACAGCATGTCGTCCAGGGAGTAGCGGTGGAGCCTTCCCGGCAGCTCCCGGCTGCGGGTGGCAAGACCCGCGGCATAGCCGGGAAAGGTATCCAGCTCGTAATAGGCCTCCCCGGGCTGGAGGGGGGACTCGGAGCGCATAATCGTTCCCACGCCGTTCCCGCTGCGCTTGGCCCTGGCCTCCCGGCGGACCCAGCTCTGAAAAAAAGCCTCCGCCGTGCTCACCCGGGCCATGCGGGTCATCATGCGCTGGCCCACCGGGCGGATCTTTTCGATGTCCACGCCCAGCTCCTGATCTGATAAGCCCACCAGCACGGCGCCGCTGGTGTGGCTGATATTAAAATGGACGTCGGGATACTCCGGGAAATAGGGCTTTCCCAGCTGGGTCAGCGCCACCTCCGGCAGCGCTTTCCAGCCGTACCTCTGCCGCAGTGCCAGGCACAAAATCAGGTACGCGCACAGAGGCTCCCTCTGCTTTTCCACATTCACCATCCGCAGCAAGCGCTCCCGGCGGGCCGGGGGCATCAGCGGCAGCATAGCCTCCCGCTCCTGATCCGACAGCGGGCGCTCCATCCGCGCCGTCCACAATTCGATAGGCATGGCGGCCCCCTCCTTTCCCCCTCCGGCGAAGAGCCTTCCCTCCATTTTAAAATAAGCTAATGGTTTTAGTATAAGCGTTTCTCCCCGGGCTGTAAAGCCCCCTGCCGGAAAGTTTTTAAAAATTATCCCGAAAAAAAGAGGAAATTTTAAAGCTGCGGCGTATATACAAATAGCATGGAATGTTGCTCCGGCGCCTGAAATCTCAGGTTTTCGGTATGACAACAGCGCATTTTGGCTAAACTGACCGAAAGGAGGGGCACACTCGTGGCTTTTCCCCAAAGCTTTTTGGATGAACTGCTGGCCAGAAGCGACATCGTGGACGTGGTGGGCAGTTACGTCAGTCTGACCCGCAAGGGTTCCAACCTCTTTGGCCTGTGTCCCTTTCACAGCGAGAAAACCGGCTCCTTTTCCGTCTCGCCGGACAAGCAGATCTACTACTGCTTCGGCTGTAAAAAGGGCGGCGGCGTGGTCAACTTCATCATGGAGGAGGAGAACCTCTCCTTCCCCGACGCGGTGCGCTTTTTGGCCAAGCGGGCGGGGCTGGAGGTGCCGGAGGAGGAGGGCGACCGGGAGGCCGGACGCCGCCGGCAGCGGCTTTTGGATTTGAACCGAGACGCCGCCCGGTTTTACTACCGCCTCCTCCAGCAGCCGGAGGGCCAGGCCGTTCGGGACTATCTGGACCGGCGCAAGATCCGGCGGGCCACCACCGTCAACTTCGGCATGGGGGCTTCCCCGGACGCCTGGGACGCCCTGCTGAACGCCATGACCGCCCAGGGTTATACAAAGGCGGAGCTGCTGACGGCAGGGCTGATCGTGGACAACAAGCGGGGCGGCTTCTACGACAAGTTTCGCAACCGATTGATGCTTCCGGTCATCGACACCCGGGGCGACGTGGTGGCCTTCGGCAGCCGGGTGCTGGACAAATCCGAACCCAAGTATATGAATTCCTCCGAGACCCCAGTGTACAGCAAGCGCCGGGTGCTCTACGGGCTGAACCTGGCCAAAAAGAGCAAGCGGCCCAACATCATCCTCTGCGAGGGGAATCTGGACATCGTCACCCTCCACCAGGCGGGGTTCGACAACGCGGTAGCCTCCATGGGCACCGCCCTGACGGCGGAGCAGATCCGTCTCCTGTCCCGGTTTACCAAGGAGCTGGTCTTGTGCTATGACAACGACAACGCCGGGAAGATCGCCACGGAGCGGGCGCTGCAGCTGCTAAACGGCTCCGAGTTCTCCGTAAAGGTCCTTCAGCTCCCCCGGCGGCGGACAGAGGACGGGGAGCTGGTGAAGCAGGACGCCGACGACTTCATCAAAAACCAGGGTCCCGCCGCCTTCGAGCGGCTGCTCAGCGGCAGCGAAAACGGCGTGGAGTTCCGCATGGCTCAGATTGCCGGGAAATACGATCTGGAAAACGACGAGGCCCGCGTGGCCTACAGCGGGGAGATCAGCCAGCTGCTGGCCACCCTGCCCAACGAGGTGGAACGGGAGATCTACGCCACCCGGGCCGCAAATGCCGCCCGCATCACCCCGGAGGCAATGAAAATAGACGTGGAACGGGCCAGGAAACAGCGCCTGCGCAAGGAAAACCGGGCAGAGCTTCGAAAAAATTTGAATCCCGCAGCCCAGTCCCAGCCCAAGGAGCGTTCCCTCCGTTACGACAACCTCCGCTCCGCCAGGGCGGAGGAGGGCGTGCTCCGGCTGCTGCTGCTGGACGAGGGTCTTTTTCCCCCCCAGCCCCCCCTGAAAGAGGAGGATTTCTCCTCCCCCCTGCTGGGCCGGGTCTTCACCCTGCTGTGGCAGGCCAAGGAGGAGGGCCGGGGAGCGGCCCTGCCGGCCCTGGCCGGGGAGCTGACGCCCGAGGAGATGAACCATGTCACCGCTGTGTGCCAGCGGCCGGAATCCGTCCGGAACGGGCGGCAGGCCCTGGCGGATTACATACGCGTCATACAGGCGGAAAAGCGCTCCGGCAGCCAGGAGGACCCACTGTTGGCGGCGGCAGAAAAATATAAAGACAAAAAGGGAGAAAAACGGAATGTCAAATAAACAGGAAATGACCCCCAAGGACCTGGAGCGCCAGGCGGACGCGATCCTGGCAGCCGCCGGAGAAGACACCCCCCACGTCATGACCGACGAGGAGGCGAAAAAGGCCGGCATCGTCCGCCTGGACGACAAGCAGGTCGCCGCCCTCCCCGCCGCCTCGTGGCTCATCAACAACGAAAAGCTCCGGGAGCTTCTGGCCAAGGGCCGGGAGAAGAAGAGCCTGGAATCCTCCGAGCTGATGGAAGCCGTGGATGATTTAAATCTGGAAGGCGAGCAGATGGACCAGCTCTACGACTCCCTGGAGGCTCTGAACATCTCCATCGGCTCCGAGGAGGACCTCCTGCCGGAACTGCCGGAGGAGGGTCCCGCCGCCGAGGAGATCGCCGGGATGGAGGAGGAGGAGTTGGTTGACCCCAACACCCTGGTCAACAGCTTTTCTATCGACGACCCCGTCCGCATGTACCTCAAGGAGATCGGCAAGGTGGCCCTGCTGACACCGGAGGAGGAGGTCAGCCTGGCCCAGGCCATGTCCGCCGGAAACGAGGCGTCGGAAAAGCTGAAGGAGATCAAGCACCGCCGGGAGGCCGGAGAGGAGATCGACGCCGCGGAAGAATCCGTCCTGAAGAAGCAATACCGGGCGGGCGAGACCGCCAAGCAGAAGCTGGCCGAGGCGAACCTGCGCCTGGTGGTATCCATCGCCAAGCGCTATGTGGGCCGGGGGATGCTGTTTTTGGACCTGATTCAAGAGGGCAACCTGGGCCTCATCAAAGCCGTGGAAAAATTCGACTACACCAAGGGTTACAAATTCTCCACCTACGCTACCTGGTGGATCCGCCAGGCCATCACCCGGGCCATCGCGGACCAGGCCCGGACCATCCGGATTCCCGTCCATATGGTGGAGACCATCAACAAGGTTATCCGGGTCAGCCGCCAGCTCCTCCAGGAGCTGGGCCACGACCCCTCCCCCAACGAGATTGCGGCGGAGATGAGCATGCCTGTGGACAAGGTGCGGGAGATCATGAAGATTGCCCAGGAGCCCGTCTCCCTGGAG
>JAAVYM010000042.1 GCA_022791135.1 Oscillibacter sp. | reverse complement strand
GGGCAAAGCTTACCGTACGCACATTTACCGCTAAACGACGCCCTTCCCGGTTCGCGGTCCTCCCGGGTCGGACGGCTGCCGTTAATTAGGCAGCAATAGCAACTGGTTCGTTGTTATTTAATTTATAAAGTTGCCCGTTTTATGGCGGTCAGGCGCCGCCGCCCGCTGGTCCCGCCTCCATACCCCCGTCGAAACCCTTACACCCCCGTATCATTGCTGGGGCAAAACCCGCCGTGCTCCCGCAGCGCCGCTGGAGCACGGATTTTGAGCTGGTCCCTGGGATTGGCCGGCAGACACTGCGTTTAGTATACCATAGGCCTGTATTGGCGTGTGTTACGATTTTGTGACATTTTGGGAGGGGACCTTTTGAGGTTCCCTCCCTAGTATATTCAAGTTTTCACAAATTTAACCAGAAGCTGAGAAGGAGTCAGCTTCGCCAGGACGCGAAAAAATTTATAGAACAGCTTGGGGGTATAAATCGTCCTGCCCGCCTTTGCCGCCCGGAGTGCGCCGCCGGCCACCTTCACCTGATCGCAGTAGGGGAGGAATTCAAAGGTGCTGGAATGCCCCGTGATGCCGGCCAGGCTCAAAAATTCCGTGGCCATGGGACCGGGACAAACGGCGGTGACGGACACGCTGCGGCGGCGAAGCTCCTCGCCAAGTCCCACGGTAAAGGACGAGACGTAGGCTTTCGTAGAGGAGTAAACCGTCATGCGGGGATTCGGGCAGAAAGAGGCGATGGAGGAGACATTCAGGATATGCGCCCCCTCCGGCATATAGGGAATTACTATATTCGTGATGGCGGTGAGCGCCCGGACGTTCAGGTCCACCATGCGGGTCTGGGAGGCAGTATCCACCTCGCCCATCCGTCCCAGGAAGCCGCACCCGGCACAGTTGACGAGGAGGGAGATCTCCGGCTTTTCCGCTGCCAGGCGCTCTTGAAGCGTAATGAAACTCATGGGATCGCAGAGGTCCAGGGAGATGCAAATGGTGGTCTTTCCCGGCAGGCTGATGGCCAGGCTCTCCAATTGCTCCGCCCGGCGGGCGATGAGCCAGTAACATTCGATGTCGGGGAAGACGTCCTCAATCTGCCGGGCCAGTTCCCGGCCCAGGCCGGAGGACGCGCCGGTGACAATGGCGGTTTTCATAGGCTTTCTCCTATTCATGCTTGCTTTGCAGGGACCCGTCAGGAGAGGACCTCCGGCTCCGGGTAGTCTGCGCCTCGGGTGTCCACCCGAATAGACTGGATGACCACGGGCTTTTTGGGCTTGTCGTCCCACATGCTCCGGGGGACCCGGGAGATGGCGATGGCGTCGTCCATGCCCTCAATGACCTGACCAAAGGCGGCATAGTTACCGTCCAGGTGTTCCGCCGGGGCTACCATGACAAAGAACTGACTCCCCGCCGAGTCGGGGTCGCCGGTACGGGCCATAGAGAGGACGCCGGTAGCGTGCTTCAGGTCGTTTTGGGCAAAGCCGTTGGAGGCGAACTCGCCCTTGATCTCATATCCCGGCCCGCCCATGCCGGTGCCGTCCGGGCAGCCGCCCTGGATCATGAAGCCGGGAATGACGCGGTGGAAGGTCAAGCCATCGTAAAAGCCCTTGTTGGCCAGGGAAATGAAGTTATGGACGGTGTTAGGGGCCTTGTCGGGGTACAGCTCGGCGGTCATTTTTTTGCCGTCCTCCATCAGGATGGTGGCGAGGGGATTGTTGGACATGTCGGTTGATTCCTTTCTTGGCGTCCGCCAGGGGAGCGCCGCTTTTATAAAATAATCGAATCACGGCGAGCAGCGAAACCAGGGGAGACAGCCGGGATTTCGGCCGGACGTCAGCGGACCTTCATAGCCCGGTCGATTTCCCGCTTTGCGTCCCGCTGAGCGGCGGAGTCGCGCTTGTCATAATTCTTTTTGCCCTTGCACAGGCCCACCTCAATCTTGACCTTCGCATCCTTGAAGTAGACGGAGAGGGGAATCAGGGTATAGCCGTCCTGCTTGACCAGGGCGTGAAGCTTTCGGATTTCCCGCTTGTGCATCAGCATCCGCCGGGGGCGGACAGGATCCTTGTTGAAGATGTTCCCCTTTTCATAAGGAGAAATGTGCATCCCGAGGAGGAACAGCTCTCCGTCCTTGACTGTGCAGTAAGAATCTTTCAGGTTCAGGGTCCCGGCGCGGATGGATTTCACCTCCGTGCCGGCCAGCTCAATGCCCGCTTCGTATTGTTCCTCGACGAAGTAGTCATGGCGGGCTTTGCGGTTCTGGGCGGCGAGTTTGACGCCCTTCTTTTCCATTGCAATCACCTCCAGGAAATACTGCCCAGTTTTGCTGACCCTTAGTATAGCATGGATCTTCCCTCCAGGCAAGGGTAAGAAAAGGGGGTTTTCGTAAGAAAGGACTGCCGGGCAAAAACGCGCGGCCCCGGAAAACCAGGGCCGCGCTTTATCACATGGACAAGGGATTTACGCCGCGGGAATCACCAGGACCTGGCCAATCTGAATCTCGGAGGGATTCTTGATGAGGGCCTTGTTGGCGCTGAAGATCACGCCCCACTGCGCACCGGTTCCGTAGACCTCCTGAGAAATGCTCCACAGGCAGTCGCCGGACTTGACGGTGTACGTGCCCTCGGCCGCAGGAGCGGGAGCGGGTTCCGGAGCGGGAGCGGGTTCCGGAGCGGGAGCGGGTTCCGGAGCGGGAGCAGGTTCCGGAGCGGGAGCAGGTTCCGGAGCAGGTTCGGGCGCGGGGGCGGGTTCCTCCTCGTCCAGGGCGGGGAGCACACCGGCGGCCCGCAGGGCGGGACCGTTCAGAGAGGCGATGTTGGGAGTGCGGCCGTCCTCGCTGGTGGGGATTTCAATCTCACCGGCCCGGACCTTCTCATAGATCAGGTCCTTCTGCGGGTCGTCCAGATCTGCGCCCACGATTTTCCAGTTGTTGTCCACCTCGGGCATCAGCGGCCCGTCCAGGGACTCCACGTACTCCGTGATCATGTCGCGGACCGCGCCGCCCTCATAGACCACGTCCGCTTCGTTGATGAGGCCCGCGGAGACCAGCCCGCCGTAGCGGTAGTTGTTCAGGGCCAGGATCATGGTGTCCGTGTCCTTCATGGGCTGTCCCTTGTAGACCACGTTCTGGATGCGGGAGCCGGCGGGCTTGGAGATGTCGATTTCATAGTCCAATCCGGCGAACATGTCGTAGTTGTACAGCCGGATGTTGGGGTTGAAGCTGATGGTGACGTCGCCGGGCTGATACTGGTTAAAGAAGTTGCCGGCCTTTTCCTCCATGATGGCCTTCATCTGCTTGCCGGTGACCTTTACGCCGTAGAGGGTGTTGTCGTATTTATAGATCTTCACACTGTCGCGGTGCAGGAAGGGTCCGGCCTGGAGGTTGGAGGTGGCGTCAAACAACGCCGCCAGGGACACGTCAGCCCCGGCGTTGAGCATCTGAACCTTGTTCACCAGGTCGGTGACGGCGTCGTCCTCCAGCACGGCGGAGGGGATGCCGGGCAGGACCTCCAGGGGGTCGATAAAGGTCTTGCCCACGGTGCCGACCTCTCGGGAGGCCAGCTTCAGGCTCTCCTCGTGGAGGCCCTTGACGCTCTGGAGGAAGTCGGCGTCGGGCGTGACCTCAGCGCAGTCCAGCAGCTCGCCCTCGGCCTTTTCCACGGCCCAGCCGTCGCCGTCGGCCTTCAGGGTGAAGGTGACCTTGCTGACGAACTCGCCGTTGGAGCCGGGTTCCAGGACGGGAATGCCGCCGATGGTCTCATTGACCTTGGCATGGGCATGTCCGATGAAGAGGGCGTCCATCCGGTCACCGTAGGTTTCAGCGACCTCCCGCATGCCGGCAGAGCCGTACTCGCCGTCAAGGCCGTAGTGGACGGAGCCGACGATGACGTCGGCCTTGCCCTCCAGCTCATCGAGGATCTTGCCGATTTCCTCCATGGGGTCGGTGATCTTCATGTTGTTGTAGTGGCCAGGGTCGGACTTTTCCCACTGAGGGATATGGGGCGCGTCCACGCCGAAGACTGCCACCTTCACGCCGTCTATCTCAAAGATGCTGTAGGCGTCCAGCCAGCGGGTCCCGTCGGCCTTGTAGAAATTTCCGCCCAGGACGACGCCCTCAAACTCGTCGATCTCCTTGACGGTATACTTGAAATCGAAGTTAAACTCATGGTTGCCCAGGGTCCAGGCGTTATAGCCCAGGGAATTCATGGCCTGAATCATGGGATGAGGTTCCTCGTCCAGGAAGGATTGGATGTAGTTGGCCTGAGTGGTGTCGCCGGTGTCCAGCAAAAGCAGGTCCGGGTCCTTGGCCCGCTCCTGCTTGATGATGGCGGCGGCGTGGGCCATGCTGGTTTTGGTCTCCTTGTTAGAGGCATAGTCAAAGGGGTTGACCATGCCGTGCAGGTCGCTGGTTTGCAGGATGGTGACAGTTTTGCCCGTTTCCTCCGCCGCCATGGCGGGGATAGACAAACCGGCCAGCATCGCAAGGGCCAGCATCAGTGCGAGAAGCTGTTTGCGCGCGGCTTTTTGCATAAAATGACCTCCCATTTTTTGTCCTCCTCTCACGGGGTTGAGGGGAATTTATTATACGACATTTTCGGGCAATCTGCAATAGAGCTTCCAAAAGATTTATCCGTCTCTTTGTCGGAATGACACAAAGGATTTGGCAGTCCCTGTAATTGCAATGCTTCGGGCCGCCGGTCTCCTTTGTCCTCCCGGCGGCGGTGGAGTCGGATTTTGTTAAAAATGACAATTGACTTTATCCCTTTAAAGCTGTATAGTACAAAATCGTTAAAGTCATTTGCGGAGAGGAGAGTTTTTGTGCGCGGTCAGACTTTCTCCATTCAGGGCGTCTATTTCCGCTTTACCAAGGTCCGCTGCGCGGGCCGTTTTGAGCATGGGAGAAAGACGTCCGGCTGAACAGGCGACCGTTTTTTGTATGGAAAGCGGCTCTGTCTTCGGACAGGGGCCGCTTTTTATATTTGAGATCCCAAATCCGGCGCATACTAAAAACAAAGAAATAAGGAGATTGGTATTATGAAAAAGAAACTGCTTGCACTGACCCTGTCGCTGGTCATGGCGCTGAGCCTGGCGGCATGCGGCGGAGACTCTGGCGGAGAGGCCGCTCCCGCCGGCACCCAGCCGCCCGCGGACGAAAAAGTTTATACCATCGGCATCTGCCAGCTGGCTCCCCACCCGGCTCTGGACGCCGCCACTGAGGGCTTCCAGGCGGCGCTGGTGGAGGCGTTTGGAGAGGACGGCGTAAAGTTTGACCTCCAGAACGCCGCGGGCGACAGCAACACCTGCTCCACCATCGCCAACGGCTTTGTCGCCTCCGGCGTGGACCTGATTCTTGCCAACGCCACCGCGGCGCTTCAAGCTGCCGCCGCAGCCACGTCGGACATCCCGGTGCTGGCCACCTCCATCACGGAGTACGGCGTGGCCCTGGGCATCGACAACTTCTCCGGCACCGTGGGTTCCAACATTTCCGGCACCTCCGACCTGGCACCCCTGGACCAGCAGGCCGCCATGGTGAAGGAGTGGTTCCCCGAAGCAAAGACGGTGGGGCTGGTTTACTGCTCCGCCGAACCCAACAGCCAGTATCAGGTGGACAACGTCCAGGCACACCTGGAGGGCATGGGCATTGCCTGCACCCAGTATCCCTTCTCCGACACGAACGACATGGCCTCCGTGGTGCAAAGCGCGGCTGACGCCAGCGACGTGCTCTATATCCCTACGGACAACACCTGCGCCGACAACACCGGCGTGATTGACAACATCTGCCGCCCTGCCGGCGTGCCCATCATCGTGGGCGAGGAGGGCATCTGCACGGGCTGCGGCGTGGCGACGCTGTCCATCAGCTATTACGACATCGGCCACAAGGCCGGCGAGATGGCGGTACAGGTGCTGACCGGCGAGGCCGACATCGCGGAGATGGCCATTGAGTATGCGCCGCAGTTTGTCAAGAAGTACAATCCCGACATCTGCGAGTCTTTGAGCCTCACCGTTCCCGAGGGCTACGAGGCCATTGCCGCCGCGTGAGGCGATTGCGTTTGAAAGAGGTGTGAATCATGCTGAGCTTCCTCAACGCCCTGCCGGGGGCGGTGTCCCAGGGGCTGATCTGGGGCATTATGGCCATCGGCGTCTATATCACCTATAAGCTGCTGGACATCGCGGATCTGACGGTGGATGGCTCCTTCTGCACGGGGGCGGCGGTCTTCGTGATGCTCTTTACGAACGGGATCGGCCTCTGGGCGGCTATGCTGGCCTCTGTGCTGGCGGGCATGGCGGCGGGACTGGTGACTGGCGTGCTCCACACCTTCTGCGGCATTCCCGCGATTTTGTCGGGCATCCTGACCCAGCTGGGGTTGTGGTCCGTCAATCTGGCGATTATGAATATGAAGTCTACAGTGGCCATCAACGTCACCACCGGGGAGATGCTGGATAAGCTTCTGGTGTCCCTTCGCTTCGTCCAGGACGTGGCGAAGGATACCCGGCCCTTTTATCGCCACCCCGTGCTGGTGGTGGGGCTGTTCACCCTGGCTCTTATCGGCATACTGTATTGGTTTTTCGGCACAGAGCTGGGCAGCTCCCTCCGGGCCACGGGTTCCAACCAGAGCATGGCCCGCGCCCAGGGGATCAACACGGATTTTACGAAGGTTCTGGGCCTGATGATCTCCAACGGCCTGGTGGCTCTCTCCGGGGCGCTGCTGGCCCAGTTCAACAGCGCCAGCGAGATCAACATGGGCCGGGGGGCGATTGTAATTGGCCTGGCAGCAGTCATCATCGGCCAGGTGCTGTTCGGAAAGATCTTCCGGAACTTCGCCCTGAAGCTGCTGGCAGTGTCCATCGGTGCGATTTTGTACTACATTGTCATCCAGGCGGTGCTGGCCATGGGCCTGAACGCCAACTATCTGAAGCTCCTGTCCGCCGTAGTGGTGGCGGTGTTCCTGTCCATCCCCTACTGGAAGGGGAAGTATTTCCGAGCCAAGGTCAAGACCGGAGGTGCCCAAAATGCTTGAGATCAAAGAGATTTGGAAGACCTTCAACCCTGGCACGGTCAATGAGAAGCAGGCCCTGCGGGGCGTGAGCCTGACGCTGAACGACGGGGATTTCTGCACGGTCATCGGCGGCAACGGCGCGGGCAAGTCGACCATGCTCAACGCCGTGGCGGGCACATGGGCCGTAGACGGCGGGAGCATCTCCATCGGCGGGGTGAACGTGACAAGTCTGCCGGAGTACAAGCGTGCACCCTACATCGGCCGGGTGTTTCAGGACCCGATGCTGGGTACGGCGCCAACGATGCAGATCCTGGAGAACCTGGCCCTGGCGGCGCGGCGCGGGGATCGCCGGGGCCTGCGCTGGGGAGTGACGAAGGCGGAGAAGGAGCGGTATCAGGAGATGCTCCGGGGCCTGGGCCTGGGGCTGGAGGACCGGCTGACCAGCAAGGTGGGGCTTCTCTCCGGCGGGCAGCGCCAGGCGCTGACGCTGCTGATGGCGTCCATGAAAAAGCCGAAGCTGCTGCTTCTGGACGAGCACACGGCGGCGCTGGATCCGAAGACGGCGGCCAAGGTGCTGGAGCTGTCGGACCAGATCGTGGCGGAGAGCCATCTGACGACGATGATGGTGACCCACAACATGAAAGACGCGATTCAGCATGGCAACCGCCTGATCATGATGTACGACGGCAGGATCGTCATCGACGTCTCCGGCGAGGAGAAGAAGCAGCTGACGGTCCCCCAGCTGCTGGAGCTGTTCAACAAGGTCAGCGGCAGCGACGAGGCGGACGACAAGCTGCTGTTATCTTGAAAGAGTCCCTGGGGGCCGGGCGCCGCCCCGGCCCCCGCGGAAGGGAATTTTGGATTTTGTGCAAATCGACGCTTGACAAATGTCCCTGGCCTGCGTATAATGCAAAGCAATCAAGGAAAACCTGTGAGCAAGAGGAGTACCCGGAAAGAGCTGTCTCCAAGAGAGCTGCGGATGGTGGGATCGCGGCAGAGGGCCTTTCGGCGAATGGACTTGCGAGGGCGGAGCGAACGGCCGTGTGCCCAGTAGCGGCCGACGGGGACCGTACCCGTTACCAGCGCGGCGCGTATGGAGTACGCGAGACGAGCGGGCGCTTATGCGTCAACTTGGGTGGTACCGCAGGATGGAAGTCTTGTCCCAAAGAAGGGACAGGGCTTTTTTATTTTGGTTTTCCGGAAGGAGACGATGACGATGCATCTGCTGACGAAACGATGGCGGGCCGGCGGCTTCCGTTCCCCCAGGCCCCTTGCAGCCTCTTAGAAATTAAGAATGATAGGAGATATTACTATGAAAACCATGAAAAATAAGAAACGGTTTGCCTCTTTGCTTCTGGCCCTGGCGCTGTCTTTGTCCCTGGCGGCCTGCGGCGGCGAAAAGTCCCCCGCTAACGGCAATTCCTCTACCGGCGGCGGGGAGGACGGTAAGGATATGTACTTGATCGGCATCTCCCAGTACGGCGAGCACGCCTCCCTGGACAACTGCCGCATCGGCTTTCTCCAGGGCCTGGAGGAAGCCGGTCTGAAAGAGGGCGTGGATTTCAAGGTGGACTACCAGAACGCCGGCTTTGACGACAACATCGCCACTCAGATCGGGACCACTTTCTCCGCCGAGAACGTGGATATGATGGTGGCGGTTGCCACGCCCTCGGCCACGGCCTGCTTTGCCGCCGCCGAGGATAAGGATATCCCCGTGGTCTTCACCGCCATCACGGACCCCGTGGGGGCGAAGCTGGACTCCGGCAATATCACCGGAACATCTGACGTCCTGCCGGTGGAGGGCCAGCTGAAGCTGATCCGGGATCTTCAGCCCCATGCCGGAACCATCGGCATTATCTACACCACCAGCGAGGCCAACTCCGTCTACTCCGTGGGCGTTTATGAGGAGCTGGCGGCTTCCGCCGGGTTTGCCATCGAGTCGGTGGGCGTCACATCCCAGGCCGAGGTGACTCAGGCGGTGGACACCCTCCTCTCCCGTGGGGTGGACTGCCTGTCGAACCTGACGGACAACACAGTCGTCGGCGTTCTCCCGGCGATCCTGGAGAAGACCAACGAGGCGGGCGTTCCGGTCTACGGCTCCGAGGTGGAGCAGATGAAGCTGGGCTGCGTGGCTGGGGCGGGCCTGGACTATATCAAGCTGGGCATCCAGACCGGCCAGATGGCGGCCAAGATTCTCCGGGGGGAGGCCACCTGCCAGGATACGCCCTATGAGGTGATTGAGAATTTCGACCTCTATGTCAACCCCGAGGCCCTGGGCGCGATGGGCCTTGCGATTCCCGAGGATGTGGCCTCCACAGCCATCGACGTGACAAAATAAGAGATTAATTATTAATTAAAAGGAGTACCGCCATGAAACTGGTCACCTGCCTGTACGAGGGCAAAGAGCGCGTAGGGGCGCTTACGGAGAGGGGGGTGGCGTTCCTGCCCTTCCCGGACATGAACACGCTGATCGAGACGGCGGACCCGGCCCGGCTTACGGCGGGGGAGGAGGTTCCTCTGGCGTCCGTCACGCTTCTGGCGCCGATTCCCCGCCCCCGGCAGGATGTGATCTGCCTGGGGATGAACTACCAGGACCACGAGCAGGAGGCGGCGAAGTACGACTCCGGGGCCTTCGGGAAGGAACAGCCGGTTGCGGTTTACTTTTCCAAGCGGGTCGGCCGGGCGGGGGACCCCGGCGGGGAGATTCCCCGCCACGCGGGGCTGGTGGAGCGCCTGGACTACGAAGCGGAGCTGGCGGTCATCATCGGAAAGCCCGCAAAGAACGTCCGGGCGGAGGACGCCGGGGACTATGTTTTCGGTTACACGGTCCTCAACGATGTGTCGGCCCGGGTGCTCCAGACCAAGCATAAGCAGTGGTACTACGGCAAGAGCCTGGACGGCTTTACGCCCATGGGACCCTGCATCCTCACGGCGGATGAGACGGCGTTTCCCCCGGCCCTGGCGATCACCGCCTCGGTGAACGGGGAGGAGCGCCAGCGTTCCAACACGTCTTTGCTGATTCACGGCATCCCGGAAATCATTGCAGAGCTGTCCGCGGGGATGACCCTGCTGCCAGGGACGATTATCGCCACCGGCACCCCGGCGGGGGTGGGCATGGGCCTGAACCCGCCAAAATTCCTGGAATGCGGCGACGTGGTGGAGTGCACGATTGAGGGCATCGGGACGCTGCAAAGCACCGTGCGCTAACCGCCCGGCGGGAGGCTGCCTCCCGTCCGGGAATCCTTATAAAAAGCAAAGAAGAGGGATTTTGTTATGCTGGATCTGCTTGTCAGCACCCTGACTCAGGGGCTGATTTACGCGCTGATCTCCTTCGGCGTCTATATTACCTATTCGATTCTGGACTTCCCGGACCTGGGGGTAGACGGTACGTTTCCCCTGGGGGCTGCGGTGACGGCGGTGCTGCTGGTAAAGGGGGTCAACCCGTGGCTGACCCTCCCCATTGCGATGGCGGTGGGGGCCTTGGCGGGGCTGTTTACCGGCCTGATTCATGTAAAGCTTCGGGTGCGGAACCTGCTGGCGGGCATCATCACCATGACCGCCTTGTTCTCTGTGAACCTGCAAATCGCCGGGTCCAACCTGACGGTAGACCGGGGGACGGATACAATTTTCACTTCGCCGCCGGTGATGGCGCTGCTGGGGAATATGACGCTGATGGGCCGGAAGCTGGTGGTTTCCTTTGTTCTGGTGCTGGCGGTAAAGCTGGCGCTGGACGCGTATTTCAAGACGAAGTCCGGCCTGCTGCTGCGGGCGGTGGGGGATAACGCGGGGCTGGTCACCTCCCTGGCCCAGGATCGGGGGATGGTGAAGCTCCTGGGCCTGGTGCTTGCAAACGCCCTGGTGGCCCTGGCGGGCTGCGTGGTGGTTCACGAGCAGCGGAGCTTTTCCGCCACCATGGGCACCGGCCAGCTGGTCTATGGCCTGGCGGCGGTTATCATCGGCATTTCCCTGATGAATTTCTACGGGGCCACGCCCGCCGCCCGTGCCCTGCGGGAGCGGAAGGGGCTGCGGTTCCTGGCGTCTCCCGCCGGGACCACCTCGGTAATTCTGGGCAGCATACTCTATAAGCTCTGCGTTCAGGCGGCGCTGAGCGCCGGTCTGCCCGCGAATATGATGAAGCTGGTGACGGCGGCGCTGTTTTTGCTGGTGCTGGTGCTGTCCGGACGGAAGGGAGAGGAGATCATCCATGCTTGAGCTGCGGGACGTGACGAAGATATACAACGCCGGAACAGTGACGGAGCAGCGCCTGTTCAAAAACTTCTCCCTGAAGGTGGAGGAGGGCCAGTTTGTGGCCATTGTGGGCGGCAACGGCAGCGGCAAGACCTCCCTGCTGAACATCATCTGCGGCAGCATCCCCATCGAGGGGGGCGACGTGCTGGTGGACGGCAAGAGCATTTTGAAGCTGAAGGATTACCAGCGCTACGCCAGCATGGGCCGGGTCTATCAGAACCCCTCGGCGGGGACCTGCCCGAACCTGACCATGCTGGAGAACCTCTCCCTGGCGGACAACAAGGGCAAGCCCTTCCACCTGGGCCGGGGGATAGACCGGCGGCGGGTGGACGGCTACCGGGCGCAGCTGCAAGCTCTGGGCCTGGGGCTGGAGGAGAAGCTGGACGTGAAGATGGGGGCGCTCTCCGGCGGGCAGCGCCAGGCGGTGTCGCTGCTGATGGCGACCATGACGCCCCTGCGCTTTTTGATTCTGGATGAGCACACGGCGGCGCTGGACCCGAAGACGGCGGAGGTGATCATGCGCCTGACGGACCAGGTGGTTCGGGAGAAGAAGCTGACCGCTGTGATGGTGACCCATAATCTCCGCCACGCGGCGGAGTATGGCGACCGCATCCTGATGATGAACCAGGGCGAGGCAGTTCTGGACCGGGCGGGAGCGGAGAAGCAGGCTACCTCCATGGAGGACATCCTGGAGAAATTCAACCAGATTTCCCTGGAGTGCGGTGCATGACGGTCCTGCGGGACCGAAAAGCGGCCAGCCCCGAGGGTAAAAACGCGGGCGGCGTCCAGCCGTCCGCGTTTTTGCGCCATTTTGGGATTTCGCGTTTTCCAGCGCTTCCAGAACTTACTCCTTGCCAGGGCGGCGGGCAGTCCGGTAAAATAGAACAAGTACGCAGTCAAAGTTACATTTATCCTATCTTTTAAGCAAAAAAGGAGCAAATTGCCATGGAGAGAATCCGCCGCCCGGCGCTGCTGTTTTTGATTTTGATCCTGCTGCTGCCCCTGCTGGGAGCGGGCCGCGCTTCCGCCGCCGGGGGACCGGGGACGGTTGTGGGGTATTATGCCGCCTGGGCCTCTGCCCAGGGGTATACGCCGGATAAGCTCCCGGCAGAGCGCTTTACCCAAATTAATTACGCCTTTGCGGCAATAGAGGGAGGCGAGGCGGTTCTCAGCGTCCCGGAGCGGGACAAGGAGAATTTAAAAGCCCTCACGGCCCTCCGCCGCCGGAACGCGGATTTAAAGATTGTCCTCTCCATCGGCGGCTGGGACGAGTCCGCCTACTTCTCCGATGCGGCCTCCACCGCCGCCCGGCGGGAGGCCTTCGCCCAGAGCTGCCTGAACCTGGTGCTGAGCCATGACCTGGACGGCATCGATCTGGACTGGGAGTATCCCGTCCAGGGCGGCGCCCCCGGGGTCATCCACCGCCCTCAGGACCGGGAGAATTTCACCCTGCTCCTCCAGACGATCCGGAAAACGCTGGACCGCCAGGGCCGGCGGGACGGCAGACGCTACGTCCTGAGCATAGCCGGTGCGGCGAGCGCCGGGTATCTGAAGTGCATCGAACCCGAAGCTGTGGCGGAAACGGTGGACCACATTTTCCTCATGGCCTACGACCTCCACGGCCCCTGGGACCTGCGGACGAATTTCAACGCGCCCCTCCGCGCCGAAGCTTCTTCCCAGAGCAGCGTGGATGCGGCGGTCTCCGCCTGGCTGGACCACCAGGTACCGCCGGAGAAGCTGGTTTTGGGAATGCCGCTCTACGGCTACATATACCAGGGTGCCATTGCGGCCAACGACGGCCTGTACAGCCGCTTCACCGCGGCGAAGTCCGTTCCCTGGAGCAGGGTGAAAAGCGACTATCTCTCCCGCCCCACCTACCGCCACTACCGCCACGAGACGGCGGAGGTCCCCTATCTGTACGGGAACGGGTCATTTCTCTCCTACGACGATCCGGCCTCCATTGCGGCGAAGGCGGACCTGGCCCGCAGCCGGGACTTAGGGGGCATCGGCTTCTGGGAATTGTCCCAGGACCCGGCGGGAGAGCTGATTGAAAGCGCCTGTACCGCCTGGAGTGGACAGCGTTTTCAGGACGTCCCCACGGACGCGTGGTATGCCGGGGCAGTGGAGCGGGTCAGCGCCTCCGGATTGATGCAAGGGAGCGGCCCGGCGATGTTTTCCCCCGGCGCGCCGGTGACCCGGGGCCAGATTGCCGCCATTTTGTACCGCCTGGCGGACTCGCCTTCGGTTTACGGCTCCTCATTTTCCGACGTGTCCCCCTCGGCCTATTACAGCCGGGCCATAGCCTGGGCGGCGCGCCGGGGGATTGTGGAGGGCTATTCCGACGGGACCTTCCGTCCGGATCAGCCGGTGAGCCGCCAGCAGCTGGCGGCGATTCTGCACCGCTATGCGAAGCTGAACCGGATTGACAGCGGCAAGCGCACCCCGCTGGAAGGCTTCGGCGACGCCGCCTCGGTGAGCACCTATGCCCGGGAGTCCCTATCCTGGGCCTTGGCGGAGGGCATTCTTCAAGGCACGAAGCAAGGCAACCTCCAGCCCCACGGCAAGGCGGCCCGTGGGCAGACGGCGGTTCTGTTGGACCGGTTCTGCCAGCTTCTCGGCTGAGCGTACAGGAGGCAGGGGCTTTTGCCCTTGCCTCCTGTACTTCATCCTGTTATACTGTAGCCATCAAGAGAAAGGATGATGGATATGAAACGTTGGCTCAGCGGCCTGCTGGCCGCTTTGATGCTGGTTTCCCTAGCCTCCTGCGGCGTTCCGGCGGGAGAGCAGACGGCCCGGCGGGAGGAGAAGATTGACCTCCCAACAGCGGAGCTGGAAGAGGTTGCCGCGCCGGAGGAGGGGGAGGAAGGGGACCCCGCCTCCTTTGCGGCGGACCCGGACCCCGGTCTTCCGGAAGAGGCTTCGTTATCCGCGCCGGAGGAGAACCGGGAGGACCTCTCCCCAGAGGAAGATCCGGAGCCTCTGCTCCCGGAGGACGGGACCTACACCTCCAAAGATGACGTGGCCCTTTACATCCACCTCTACGGCCGTCTTCCTGATAACTTCATCACAAAAAAGGAGGCGCAAGACCTGGGCTGGCCGGGAGGCTCGCTGGAACCCTACGCCCCCGGCATGTGCATAGGAGGGAGCCGGTTTGGCAACTACGAGGGCCTCCTCCCAGAGGCGAAGGGCCGGACCTACACGGAGTGCGACATAGACACCCTGGGCGCCAAGAGTCGGGGCACGAAGCGCATAGTCTTTTCCAATGACGGCCTGATTTATTACACAGAGGACCACTACGAGTCCTTCGAACTGCTGTACGGAGACGACGCCGATGGTTGAACTCACATTAGACGGCCTGGAGCTGGCGTGCATAGAGGACGTCCACGCCCGCTTTGAACAGGCCCTGCCCCTGCCGGACTACTACGGCCGGAATCTGGACGCCCTTTTTGACTGCCTGACAGACTTGCCGGAGGCCGCGACCGTTCGTCTGCTCCACCGGGAGGTCCTGGAGGAGCGCCTGGGGAGGCGGGGGAGGGCGCTGGTCCGGCTTTTGCGCCGGGCGGCAGAGGAGAATGCCCGCTTGACGCTTCTGGAGGAATAGCGAAAAGATAAGAATCGGAAAGCTGCGCCTTGTCTTTTCGGCAAGCCGAAAAGACAAGGCGGCATAAAAATGCGGCAAAGAACAGGAGGGATTACCTCGGTTTTAAGAAATCTTACAAATTTAACTGGACGATAGTCACCATAATCATTGATAACATGACAGTTTACCAGGATATCTACCAAGCAGTCAGCGCATTTAGGCTCTATTCGCCGGCCTGTTTACAAGACTTGCCTTCTTGCGCAAGCCTCTGGAACCGTATACCCGCCTCGCGCCTGTACGGTTCCAGAGGTTTGCGCAATTATCTTGACAGTTTTGCCGGAGACAGCCCCTTCGGGCGTGCCGCGTAAGAAAGCGCTGCGGCCCCGCAAAAGAGCCATAGCGCCTTCTTGTTGCCGGCAAGCCCGGCCCAGCTCCTCAGCGGACCGAAGGCCGGGACCGGCTTGCTTCCATATGCTATAAAAGCGGGCTTATATCGCGCTTTGCGTCCGGGTCTCCCGCTCCATGGGGAGGTCCGGGCGGAGAGCGGCGATGCCATCCAGCACCTGGTTGGCATTGGAAAGCTTTTCAAACGTAAAATCCTGATAAAAGCTTTCGTCATAGTAAAGGCGCAGGCGGGTGACCGGCAGGGCCTTGCCGCAGCAGCCCGTTAACGGCATGCTGGTGTTCCTTGTCAAAGCCTTGGTCAGCGCCTGAAACGAGAGGTATTTGGTTCCCGGGAAGGCGGGAAAGTAGATGGCCCGCCCGCTGAGGCGGTACTGCTCCACCCGGCGAGAGTCCCGATAATCCCCGGCGGGGTCCTCCAGCGGGCATGTCTGGGCCAGGGGCTTGGGTGTGAGAATTGGCATGGAAGCCTCCTTCCAACAGGGAAATCCCCTGTTTTAGCGTCTATGGCCCCGGTCTCCGGCAAACGGCCGGGACGGCGAAGCCCCCGGCGTCCGCCTGTTGGGGTCTTTCTTCCGGTCTCTCCGCCTCGCCGCAAATTCCAGAGGCTGTTATGCCTGTGACATTACCATACTTTTCTCCAAAAATTCCATGGCAAAAGCAACAATCTCCCCAAATACTGTGCAAATGCATCTTGTTCCGAACAGAGATGTAGATTATACTAAGAAGGCGGCCCGCAAGGAACCCGCCGGTTTCGACCTTTCATCTTTACCCTTTTGGAGGTTTTCCATGTATCGTATCAAGACATTCAACAACATTGCCCCCGCCGGGCTGGAGCGGCTGGCCCCCGCCTTCTACGAAGTGGGGAGCGCCGTCTCCGGCGAGGAGGGCATCCTCGTCCGCTCTGCCAACCTGCTGGACTACACCTTTCCGGACAGCCTGCTCGCCATCGCCCGGGCCGGCGTCGGTGTGAACAATATTCCCCTGGACCGCTGCTCCGCTTCCGGCGTGGCCGTCTTCTCCACCCCCGGGGCCAACGCCAACGCCGTGAAGGAGCTGGTCATCTGCGCAATGCTGATCTCCTCCCGGGATGTCACCGGCGCGGTCCGCTGGGTTCACAGCCAGGCCGACGCCGGGGCGGACCTGGAGGCCGTGGTGGAAAAGGGCAAGTCCGCCTTCGCGGGGCCTGAGTTGTACCGCAAGTCCCTGGGCGTCATCGGCTTGGGTGCCATCGGCTCCCTGGTGGCCAACGTGGCCCTGGAGCTGGGCATGGACGTTTACGGCTATGACCCGTTCCTCTCCATAGGTTCCGCGCTGCGCCTGGACCGGCATGTCCACGTGGTCCGGGATGTCAAGGAGCTTTACAAAAAGGCGGATTATATCACCGCTCACATCCACTTTAACGAGAAAACCCGGCATATGATCGGCGCGGACGCCCTCTCCGCCATGAAGCCCGGCGTGCGGCTTATCAACCTGGCCCGAGGCGGCATTGTAGACGACCAGGCCCTGCTGGAGGCCCTGGATGCCGGGCAGGTCACCGCCTACGTCACCGACTTCCCCACCAATGCCCTGGTGGCCTCCCCCCACGTGGTGGCTATGCCCCATCTGGGCGCCTCCACCCCCGAGAGCGAGCAGAACTGCGCCGTCATGGCCGCCGATGAGCTGCGGGACTATCTCGAAAACGGCAACATCTGCAACTCCGTGAACCTGCCCGATGTTTTCCTGGAGCGGAGCGGGGTCATGCGCCTTTGCGTCATTCACAAGAATATTCCCGCCATGCTGGCCAACATCACCACGCTGCTGAGCCGGGACGGGGTGAACGTGGAGAACCTGAGCAACAAATCCAAGGGAAACTACGCCTATACGCTGGTGGACTTGGGGTCTATGGTGGAGCCGTCCGTCATCGCCGACCTAAAAAGTCTGGCCAACGTCATCCGGGTGCGGGCCATCAACTGGAGCTAAAACGCCGGGGACGCTGCCGCCGGATACCGGCGGGTCCTTCCCCGCTTTGGAGTGCGCCCATATGTGAACGCCAGCCCGAATACGCCGCTTTCCAAGCGGCCCTGGAGGAGAATTGCCTATGCCCGCAGATGTGAACGGACTGCTGGACCGCCTCGCCGGAAAGATTTCCCTGGAGGCTATCCTTGCCGCCGCCGTGGCGCTGCTGATCTGCCTGGTGGCAGTCCGGCTGCTGCTGAAGCTGACCCGGCGGCTGCTGCGCCGGACCAAACTGGAAGAGCGGATTCAGCGCTACATCCTCATGCTGGTCAAGGTGGTGCTTTATACGCTGACGGTGGTCTTCACCGCCGGGACCCTGGGCATCAACATGACCTCCCTGGTGGCGCTGCTGTCAGTGGGATCCCTGGGCGTCACCCTGGCGGCGGAGGACATCCTGGGCAATGTGGCCGGGGGACTGGTGATCCTGTCCTCCCACCCCTTTTCCATCGGGGATTTTATCGAGTCCGGCGGCGTGTCCGGCATGGTGGAGGAAATCACCCTGAACCACACCAAGCTGACGACCCCCGACGGGCTGACGGCCCTGCTGCCCAACAAGGAGCTGGCGGCGTCAAAGGTCATCAACTATACGCTGTTGGGGCGGCGGCGGATTGTTTGGAAAATGAGCGCGTCCTATGACGCGCCTACCGAGACGGTGAAAGCTGCCTGTCAGCAGGCTGTCCGGGAAACAGAGCATATCCTCCCCGATCCCGCCCCGTCGGTGTTTCTCACTGGCTTTGGCGACAGCGGGATCGAGTTCACCTGTTACTGCTGGACTTCCGCCGGGGATTTTTGGACCACCCAGTTCGCGTTGGCGGAAAACCTGCGCGACGCTTTCCGCCGGGCGGGCGTAGAGATCCCCTATCGCAAGGTGGATGTGCGGATCGTGGAACCGCCTCCAACGGATCCGAAAATCCCCCGGTAAAACCGGCAGGCGGCGGAGCGCTTTCCCTGCGGGCGAAGTCCAGACGCCCTGCTGAGAAGAGGTTTCGCCGTTGGACCGGATATGGAATCGAGAAGAGCGGGCTGAAAGCCCGCTCTTCTTTCGTGGCTTTAATAGCCAATGATGGTTCCGTCGTCCTGATCCGCCTCGATTTCGTTTCCCACCCGTAACAGCAAGAAGCCCATCAGCGTCAGCCCGCCCCCGGCAAGAAGCAGCATGGAGGACAAATACGCGCTGCCGTCCGCCAGGGAGGCAATGCACAAAACCGCCGACGCGCCGGCATACAGGGAAAAGCGGCGGGTCTGGCCGGCCTGAAAGGCAAAGGAGCTGAGCCGGTAGAACCCCAGCGTCAGGGATACCAGGGCCAGCAGCTCGACATAGTACATAGACAGCGAGGGATTCACGGAATCAATCCGGTAGGTCAGTACCAGGCGGATTACCAGCGCCCCTACCGGAATCAGCGTGATGGCGGCCGGGAGCTTCCGCAGCGTCTCCCGCTCCCGGCGGCGGCACCCGGACAGCACCAGAAACAGCGCCGCGGCCGACGCCAGGTCCAGCGCGCCCATCAGCAGCTGCCCCCGGGGTGTGAAGCCCAGTCCCCCCGCCCGTAGGACGGCGTAAATGGCGTGACGGGAGAAGGACTTCATTTCCGTCAAAAGCCCCAGACCCTCCGCCAGGTCCGCCAGGCCGCTCAGGCCCACGAGGAACACCCCGCACATCGGTACCGTCAACAGGGCGGCGTTCTCGGTGGAAAAGTGCCGGGGCAGAGCAGGACCAGGGTTCTCCTCCTGCGGATAGAGGCGGCTGGACGCCAACAGGGCCGCCCCTAAGCCTATTAGCAACAGCACCAGCGCCCATCCGGCCAAGTCGCCGGGAACGGGCAGGCCGGTGTCCGGCTCGAAGCCAGTACGGTTTTGCAAAAGCCGCAGCACCCAGGCGGCGGCGCCGCCCAGCACCGCTGTCAGGGGAAGCGCGTATTGTTTATTCATAGGCAAACGTGTCCTTTCGGAATCAATTCACGGGAAAACCCGCTGAGTTCAACGCCATTTAGTATTAGAGAACTCTCATAGTTTTCAATTTCTTAGATTTTTGACAGACTGCAACCCCTAGCCGGCTGGAAGAAAGTGATCTACCTTTGTCCCCTCGTCCAATATTTGCTGAACTAGCTGAACCACTAAAAAAGAAGTATACCATAACAACTTATCTAAATCAATAAAAAAGGGATTTTTTTGCATCACCTACCCAATTCTTAAAATTGATTGTTACGCTACAGGTGATTTGGCTGACACTGGTGCCGATCCTCCTCCGCCTGCTCTGGTACCGTTCCCTCCCTCGCCTAAAAGCAGAAAACTTAAAATTTCCTCTCGCTTCATACCTATTCCACATTCCCATGCTACACTATCCCAAAGGAGGTGCGACAATGGCAACGTTGATGATTGTCGAGGACGATTATAAGACCAACGATGCAATTTGCGAGTACCTAAAGTCCACGGGTCACAATGTCATCCCGGCCTATGACGGAGGAGAAGCGTTGCAGCGTTTTCGAGAGAACAATGTGGATCTGGTTGTATTGGACATTATGCTGCCCCATGTCAGCGGCCTGTCCATTCTGCATGAGATACGGCAAGCCAGCACAACACCCGTTCTGATGCTCACAGCTATTGAGGACGAGTACACCCAAGTCAGAAGTTTTGACGAGCAGGCCGACGACTATATGACAAAACCATTTTCTATGGTACTGCTGGGAAAGAGGATCACCGCTCTCCTGCGCCGGAGCGGCCAGGCCCTGCTGCTCCAGACCGTGACCTTTGGCGATGTGACCGTCGATTTCTCCGGCTACACCGCCAGCGACAGCGCCGGGAAAATCGACATCATGCCCAAGGAAATTGATTTGCTCCGGCT
>JAAVYM010000041.1 GCA_022791135.1 Oscillibacter sp. | reverse complement strand
GCCCACGTGGCCTGCAACAACACTGCCGGCAGCCGGGACCTGGCCGCTCACGCCGAGGGCCTGGGCGTGGACGCCATTGCGGCGATCCCGCCGATTTACTTCCACCTGCCCCCCAAGGGCTTAGACAAGTATTGGAACGACATCTCGGACGCCGCACACCTTACGGATTTCGTCATCTACAACATCCCCCAGCTGGCGGGCGTGGCCCTGACGGTTCCCCTGCTTCAGGAGATGCTGAAGAATCCCCGGGTCATCGGAGTAAAGAACTCCTCCATGCCTGTGCAGGATATCCAGATGTGGCACGACGAGGGCGCGTTTGTCTTCAACGGGCCGGATGAGCAGTTGCTCAGCGGCCTGGCCGCCGGGGCGGGCGGCGGCATTGGCGGGACCTACGCCGCCATGCCGGAGCTGTACCTGGAGATTTTCCGCTGCTTCCAGAGCGGCGAAATGGCCAAGGGCCGGGAGATCCAAAACGAGTGCTGCCGCATCATCTACAAGATGTGCTCCGCTCAGGGGAATATGTACGCCGTTATCAAGGAGATCCTCCGCCTCCAGGGCGGACCCGATGTGGGCGGCGTCCGGGCGCCGCTGCTGGCGCTGGAACCCGGCGATCAGGGGGCCGTCGTCCAGGCCCACGAGATGATTCAGGCTGCCATAAAGCAGTATTGCTGAAACAGCGAAAAAGCAGACCAGCGCGCGGACGCCGTGAGGCATCCGCGCGCTGGCTTTTCTCTTTGTGTCAGGCGTGGCGATATATCCGGCTCTTGCGGTAAAACAGGCCGCAATTTGCCGTGGCGCGGTTCTTCCGCGCGGCCTCCTGCCTGCGCAGGCGCTCAAAGCTGCCCTCTACTCCGGTCTTGTTCACCTCCGAAGAGAACATGCCGCCGTCAGCAATCATCTTCTGAAACATCATGATAACCTCCCGTTCAATCGTCTGCGGGGATACCCCGCACTTGGTTGGTGGGTTCCCTCCTGCCCTTGCAGCTTCCGGAGAGTGAAGTCAGTATAATCCCTTCGCCGCCCCTGCGCAAGAATCAAACTGGGCAAAGTTTCCGCGGCGGCCCCTCCAGAATTATACTAATTGCACAATTTTATATCATACATTACAGCATTATGCACAAAATCTTTAGGGCTTACCGGGAGAAATTAGAGCCGTGCACAGCTTTGAGGCAACAGCGCCGCCCCCGTAGGAGGCGGCGCACGACGTTGTTTTTGAACGGTCAGAGGCTTTCCAAATATGCGTCCGTCTGAGCCAGGGCCGCACCGGCAGCGGCTGCTTCCTGGGAACAGCTGCAATCCTTTAGGTAGGATGCGTCCGGCTCAAAGGGGTTCCGCTCTACCAGCAGCGCCCGAAGAAGCTCCCCGAATTCCTTTAGGTAAACCCCAACAGGGCCGCCCACGACCACATCACAGTCAAAGCTTGCATGGAGGTTGTTTACCGCCACCGCCAGATGCTCCAGATACTCCTGCCAAACCTGCCGTTTTTCCGGGTCCCCGGTCTGGAGGCTTTCGAAGAAGGCGGAGAGGTTCCCGCCTGCCTGATCCGCCAGGACCTTGGCCGAGCAATAGGCTTCCAGGCAGCCCTGTTTTCCGCAGGCGCACCGGAGACCGTCAGGAATCAGCGTATTGTGTCCAAACTCCCCCGCCCGGAGCCGGTCCCCCGTACAGGGGCGGCCATCCCGCAAAATTGCGCCCCCAATGCTGTCCCCCAAAGAGAGATAGACCATATCTCCCCCTTCGGGCCGGAGATGGCACTCCGCCAGGCCTGCGGAGTTGGTGTCGTTGAAAAAGCGGCAGGGCCAGGCAATCTGGCCGGAAAGGGTACTGAGCGGGAAATTCCGCAGCCCCAGGCTCCGGGAATCCCGCAAAAGCCCCCGCTCCTCATCCACCACGCCGGGAAGGGCAAAGCCCACGCCCAGAACGCGGTCCGCCGCGCCGTCAGTCTCCACAAAGCGCTGGACCAGGCCGGACAGGTATTTGAAATAAATATCCTCCTGGGAGAAGCGGAACGCGCCCCTGGCCTGACGCAGCAGTTTCCCAGACAGGTCCGTCATCACCACGCTCACGTGGTCCCGGGCCAGCTCCACCCCCACAGCTACCTTTGCGTCCCGGACCGGAACATAGGCCTTGGCCTTGCGGCCGCCGGTAGAGGCATAGACGCCGTCCTCCCGCACCAGGCCCAGCTCCATCAGTTCCTTCACATTTTGCAAAATCGTCGGCCAGCTCAGGGCCAGCCGGTGAGTCAGCTCCATCTGGGAGACCCGTTCGCTGGCCAGGATACACCGCAGCGTATTGACGCGGTTCTGCCGCTTAACGTCCATGTTATTCCGGGGAGATACGGTCATAGGTCCTCATTCCTCAAATGGTTTTATAAAGATCTTACAGTTAGAATAATGGATCTTGTCAAAAATATCAAGTCTTTTTGCCGGATTTGTAAAAAAATTGTTCCAATTGCACACATGAAAGACCAGAGCAGTGCGGCTAAGTAGGCGGCGCCGTCCTTGTTTTGACGAAGTGCACAATTTTATCGCATCTCAATTGTGTAATTCGTATAGTATTTGACTTGCATTTTCGCAAATTTGCGCTAAACTATGTATAATTCTCAGAAGGAGATGAGTGCTATGTCTTTTAGAGTTCGGTTTAAGAAGCGCCGCACGAACAGCGACGAACGCTGGTTCGCCATGATGCGCCAGGCTGTGCTGCTCCGCCCGGTGCAGTAACGGAATAAGAAAAGCCCCTTCCGGCACAGAATGCCGGAAGGGGCTTTCCCTTTGCTCCACCAGTTCGGCCCGCCGTCAGCGTCTCCCACTGCAAAGGCAAAACCCGCCGCGCCTTTTCAGGGAGTTTTCAGCTTCCTCATTTATCATCGGCCCATACCGAATTCCCACCCGGACAGGAGGAACCGATGAAACAAAAAGACCTCAAGGAGGGCCGGTCCATTACGCTCAACGACCTGCTGGACGAGCAGCACGCCCTGAATATGCGCATGCTGCTGGCCGTCCAGCTCCGGGACCCGGAGGCCCAGGCCGAGCTGAAGGCGGAGCTGGAAAAGGTTGCCCAGCGCATTGACCAGATGCTCTCCGGCGGATTCCGCCGTCAAGGCCTGCCGCAGTAGCGGCGGAGTCCGCAGTTGTAGAGGGCCGCCATGCGGGGTTCCAGAACCGGTTCGTCCCGCTCGCCCTCCTCTTCCTGGAGATACCACCGCTCCCCGTCGGTGCTGAGCACCGGCTCCAGGTCCTTCAGGGAGTACGCGGGCAACCGTATGCTGCCCCGGCTCCAGACCCGCAGCACGTTGGGCACATCCACATCCGCCGGAGAGTCGACAACAGCCAGGCGCAGCTCCTCCAGATAGGCCCCGCGGAAGGGCTGCTCCACGTCCAATCCGGCAAATTTGCTGTCATAAAAGGACTCCAGCGCCGTCTCCAGATCGCTGTTGTTCCAGACCGGGGCGATGAGGCTGCATTCGCACAGCTTCACCCGCCGCTCGCCGGAGGGAGACAGGGCGGAGATGGGGATCAGGTCGTCCAGGGCAAAGGGGCCGGTCTTTGTTTTGGGCAGGAAAATCCGGGAGGCGCTGTCAGCCGTAAGGCTGGCCGTCAGGGCGTGAATGACCCAGTCCAAAAACAAATCGAAGTTCCGCCCGGAGACCTTGCAGCGCTGAGCGCTCTGGTTCAGGAATTTGCTCATAGCCTCGTAGTCCGTCAGGGCCATGGGCGGCAGAGGGCTTTCGTATAGATTTTTTAAACGCGTAGTGGGCAGCATAGGTACCTCCATGCGCCTCTCGGCGCTTCTTTGGAATCAAGACTGGCTCCATTCTACCATAAATCTCCCCCCGGCACAAGCGGAATCCAGAACAAACGTTCCGGATTCCGCTTGTGCCGTCTTCGGGCATTTTTACAAGTTTCCTTCCCGGCGGGACCCACTCCTCCAAGTAAGTGTCCAGACCGCAAAGGTGAATATACTCCACCTGCCCCAGGTCCAGCGGGACCGGGAAGTCCACCTGATATTCGGCGGAATGGGACCCCATGCCACCCGACGAGGAGAATCAGGTCGTACTGTCCCTCCTCCAAGTCCTCCACTTCTTCGAGGGTGTGATAGCTGCACGCCAAGGGAGGATCCTCCGTCTCCCCCTCCTCGGGAAATAGCGGCGGGTCCATGATGAGCAGCGTACCGTCGCTTTTTTTCAGCTTCTCCCGCAGCTCCGGGTCCAGCACGCTCATCCGGACGGATATCATCACCGTCTGCCCGTCGAAAATTGCGTCCAGCATTTCAAAGCGCACCCCGCCGGACTCCACCGTGGCTCCCATCTCCACGCCCATGTCCAGCAGCTGCTCCGTGTTCGCCGCGCTTCCCAGGGCAAAGCCTGCCGCCGCCAGCCAGCGGCCGGGGATTCTGGGCCGGGCCTCCCCGGGCCGCTGTGCCGCGCAGTCCGCCAGCATCGCCGCCTCCCTTCCTGTCTTCTCTAATCACTCAACGTTTCAGCCGCCCAAAAGGTTTTCGTTCCCCGCAAAAAATCTTGCGGAATAGCGAACCCCCAAACAGCAGATACTCCTAAAACAAGGCCCAGCGCAATTTCCCGGCGTCTGCCGGACCCGGGAAGCCAGCCCTGAACAAGGAGGGAGCGCCTATGATGACCGCCTTTGCCCGCACCGTCATCCTCTATTTTCTCATTATGATCGGCCTTCGCCTGATGGGCAAGCGGCAGATCGGCGAACTGGAACCCGGCGAGCTGGTGCTGACCATGATGATCTCCGACTTGGCCACCGTCCCCATGCAGGACTTCGGCATTCCGCTTCTGGCGGGCGTCATTCCGATTCTGACGCTGCTGTCCCTCTCCATGCTTTTGAGCCAGTGGTCCCTTTCCAGCCTCCGCTTCCGCCGTCTAGTCTGCGGAACGCCCTCGGTTCTGATCCGGGACGGCCGGATTCAGCAGGAGGCCATGCGGAAAAACCGCTATACTCTGGATGAGCTGCTAGAGGAGCTGCGGGGCCAGGGCTGCTCCAGCATTGAGGACGTGAAGTACGCCGTCCTGGAAAACTCCGGCCAGCTCTCTGTCCTCCCCTGGACGAGGCAGCAGCCTCCCACGGCGGCCCAGCTGGGCCTCGACGTGGAGGAGAACGTCACTCTCCCGGTGGTGCTGGTCAACGACGGGCGGCTGCTCCGGCGAAACCTGACCGCGCAGGGCCTGGACGAGGCTTGGCTCCGGGAGACGCTCCGGAAAGAGGGATTGTCATCCCCCAGGGAGGTCTTTCTGCTGACCCGGGACGAGCGGGGCCAGGTGAACTGCGTCAGGAAGGAGGCGGCTATGTGAAAAAAGGGTTTGTGCTTCCTGCCGCCGTTCTGGCGGCGGTCCTGGCCTTCTGCCTCTGGAACGGCGCCGCCATGGCGGACCAGGCCGCCCGGTGGCGGGACCAGCTCGACCACGCGGAGCGGCTGGCCGAAGCCGGGGACTGGGCGGGCGCCGCCGCCGCCGTGGAGGCGGGCTACGCCGATTGGACGGGGCGGCAGACATGGCTCCGCTGCGTCGCCAGCCACGACGCGGTGAACAGCGCGGAGGCCATGTACCTCCGGGCCATGGCCTTCGCGAAAAGCGAGGAGGACAGCGAGTTCCGGGCGGAGCTTGCGGACCTGCGGGCGCAGCTGCGGCTGCTGGCGGAGATGGAGGAATTCAGCCTTTCAAACGTGCTGTGACGGAGTCCCTCTATAAAATTGTGCAGCCGCCCAAAAGGACGGCTGCCGAACCGGAATTTGCGCGGGTGGTTATGGTATTTCGGTCAATCTTCGCATGGCCTCCTCCTTCGCAGGCACGAAGAAGAAGTCCTTGCCCTTGTTGGATTCATAGATAAAATCCCGCAGTCGCCGTAGATTGCGGCCTTCACATGATAATTCACAAACTTTTGAAGAATCTCCCCGGCCAGGCCGGTGCTGAGGATGAAAAAATCCTCGCAGACCGGGCGCTTGCCGGTTACGATTCTCTCCGCCCCGGTTTCATACCGGGCGGACATGGCCAGCTCCAAGGCGGAGCGCGCGCCTGTGATGACGGCATCGCCGCTGGAAATCACCGCAAGATCGATGCCATTTGCCGTTACATGTTCGATGTTCATAAATTCCTCCTTTATCATCTGCGGCGCAAATTCCAGTCGAAACCCCGCCAAACCGCCCCATTTGTCAAACCGAAGCGCCGGGACGGACTGGCTCCGCCCCGGCGCTGTGCAGACATTTTGGCTTACTTCTTCACGATTTCCGCCGTATCCATGGCGATCATCAGCTCCTCGTTGGTGGGGATGAGCAGGACCTTCACCTTGGAGTCCGCTGCGGAGATCACGGTCTCCTTGCCCCGGACGTCGTTGGCGGCGGCGTCCAGCTTCACGCCCATAAACTCCAGGCCCTCGCAGACCATGGCGCGGATCACCTTGTCGTTCTCGCCCACGCCGTCGGTGAAGATGACGGCGTCCACCCCGCCCATGGCGGCGGCATAGGCGCCCACGTACTTCTTCACCTCATAGGCGAACTTC
>JAAVYM010000112.1 GCA_022791135.1 Oscillibacter sp. | reverse complement strand
GAGGGAAAACCTAAAAGGTTATGAGGGTATATAAGAACTTCTCCCCATATCTAAAATGCCGGGAAAGCCCGAAAATACGGGCTATACCGACATATAAGAACTTCTAAAGAGATAATCTAAATTCACCATAAATTTTCTATAACAAATAAATCAAGGTGCGAGAGGGCGGCCATGAAAGTTGTCCTCTCGTACTAGTATAAGGGGGATGTAGCTAGAGTCTCCAGAGGATAAAATCGGAAATTGTGTCAATCAAGCGTTCCGGGAAAAGCTGGAGCTATGAAGGTGCTTTCCAATTTGTTTAACCAACTTTCTTGCAATCGACTTGCTTCCATGGTTTCTTCTCTTTTAGCCTGGATTTTTTTATGCCTTTGTATGTGTTGCTGCTGCTTTTCCACCTTTTTGTGCCCCCTTTGACCGGTATCGATCATGTATCATATTGCATGCTTACATTTTCAAACAGAGTCGAATTTTACAAAATGATTGCAGCCTTTCCGAATTTATGGTATAATCTCCAGGAATTTCAGGAAAAGAGTTTGATTTTAGAGGGGTTTTCCTTTTCTTGACAATCTACAGAAAAAGATAAAAATAGAGGGGGGGATTGGTCTTGCCAACCGAGCAGGATTTGTTTTTTGAATCCCAGTATCAAAAAAACTTTGGCAAGCTGAAAACGATTGCTTTTTCAGAACTCAGAAATATGCCCGTGCAGAGGAGCTTGTCCAAGAAACATTCCTTATAGCCCTGAAAGATTATGAAACATTCTGCCAGCGTGAGAACCCATTAGCTTACTTGAAAAAGATATTAAGATACAAAATCCTTGAATACAAGCGGGAGAAAAAACGCTATCTCAAAATATTCCTTTCTATGGATTACGAGTTCTTGTCCAAGGTCAAAGCGCCTTCGACCCCTTCTCCCATCAGTACTTCCGGCATCTTGGAAACGGTCCGGGAAACGCTTACAGATGAGGAATGGTACATATTGCGGAAATTCGCCATAGACGGGGCCTCCCATCTCCAAATTGCAAAAGAGCTGGGGATTACGGTCTCGGCCAGTCAAAAACGGCTGGAACGTATTCGGAAAAAGCTGGAAAACAGTCTCCCGGAGTATTGAAAATAGATGCTTAAAAACAGATGGCCCTCCCTGGAGTGCCGGTTTTTATTTTACAATGCAAATGCTGAGGGTGCAAGGAACGCTCGAGGCTTTTTAGAAAAAATTTAAGTTTTTATGTCAGGTTTTCCATCCTGAAGTCATATTAAAAGTAAGGAGGTGCGGGGATGCCAACGGATGGCAGTACGCAAACATATGGATTTCTGGATCAGCTGAGTATAGAGCAGCTTCTTGATCTGATGCGTGAAGACCTCGAATCCCCGGAAGGTGGGGACGGTGAGCTGACCAGTCGTATCCTGGAGGTGATTGAAAAGCGGGAAAAAGAAAACCCCACCGGGCTTTTCTCCGACGTTGACCAAGCGTGGGAGGATTTCCAGAACTACTACAATACCCCGGACAGCGAGGACTGTCCAATGGCTCCGATGAGAGATTTTAGTCCAATGACGGCTGCAGGCCGTCCCCAAAAACGGCGTGGACATGGGAGGCTGCTGAAGCATTTGGTTCCTGTGGCTGCCGTTGTGGTAGTGACATTTTCCAGTATGGTTGCGGTCCAGGCCTTTGGCCTTGACGTCTTTGGCGCGCTGGCGCGGTGGACTGCTGAGACGTTCCATTTCGTCTCCGATACGCCCACAAGCGCCGGCAGCACTGAATCCGAGGCGCTTCGGCAAAAGGTTCAGGAGGCTTTTGACAGCTGTGGCATTACAATTCCGGCCCCAGCCTGGTATCCGGAGGGGACGGAATTGGCCAGGGATATCGAACAATCCGAACATATGGAAACCGTAATTGTTTCTTGCCGATTTACTTATGGCAGTAAAGATTTCTATATTGAAGTTCAGCAGTATTACGGGAAAGAACGCATTCCAAGGCAAACTTTTGAAAAGGATGCAACAGATGTCGAAACGTATTACAGCAATGGACGTGAATTCTATATCATGTTAAATTTATCCGATAGCCGAGCCGTTCATACAAAAAGCCAAACCGTTGTAACCATTAGCGGAGACCTCTCGTCGGAAACTCTAAAACAAATTATTGATTCTATAGGAGCGTGATTTTTATGAGCCGAGTGAAAAGATTGGCTCTTGTTTTCACAAGCCTTGTTTTCTTAATCGCATCTCTTTGCCAGGCGGCATCCGCAATTGAGGTATCTCCTCGCGCAAGTCTTTATTTGGACAACTATGGAGCTTACTTATATCAGGGGTCGAGCACAGGCGCTATTCGTGTTGAATTCACTGTTTCCGCAACGAGGGACTCTGATCTTGTCGGCGTTTCCAGTATTTCCATATACAAAGAAGATGGCTCCTTTGTTACTACTTTCATTGGATCTGTGGAGAATGGATTGCTCCGGGAGGGTATAAAAACTCATATAGGCAGCTACACGTACTATGGTGAAGAAAACACAGTCTATTATATGGTATTGAAAATGTACGCGGAGCGGGACGGCGGTTCTGATTACAGGCTGTACACCACGAACAAATGTAGGGCCTGATTTTTTCGCTTCCCCCGTTTGTTCCTCCTCAGAATTTGCCGCCGCTCTATCCGTATCAAAAAACAGGCTTCGGACCCCGGACGGATATTTACGGGGCACTTAACTCCATAACCCCATATCCCCCGCATTTCCCGCGAGCCTGTGTAAGCAGGCTCGCTTCTCTTTTCGACATTTTCTTACAAAATACTCCATAACCGGAACCCGGCTTCCTGGAAATCGTGCCCCTCGCCTCCTATGATAGACATATAGGAGGTAAAAACCTATGTCCATGTTTTTGAGCCATGAAAAGCTTTGCAAGGAAATGAAGGATCAGTCTCTCAAGCAAGAACCTCTGGCGGAACAGCTCGACATCAGTGTCCGCCACTTAAGGAATCTATGCTCCAAAGATATTAATGTATCATCTGCCCTGTTATATAGGCTCAGTGAGGTACTTCAAGTACCGATGGATGAACTGCTGACCATGCGGGAGGAGCAAGAGTAATGCGGATAAAATATTTGCAAAAATTTCAATGCTCCCCGTTTTTTGAGCAGCTGCTTTACCGACGCCCGATGAGCGTTGTGGAAATTCACGTCTTTCCACGCTGTCACGGGGCGCCAACCCACCCTGTCTGCCCGCGGTGCGGAGAAACGATGGAGCGTGAATACATGGCCTTTTGCAGCCGCTGCGGGCAAAAACTGGACTGGCAATACTTCCAGTATGCCAGAGTTGTTTACGTGGAGCCGAACTATGATGCGATACATTCGGAAACTCCGGTACACCCTTATTGAAGAGAGGGATAATGGCTCAGAACTTGACTGCTACCGTTCTTTTGAAGTTATGGCGGTCCCGTGTTCTTTCCAGAGAGGTGAACGGCTGGCCTAAGCGCGGGATGTCTCCACAAACCGGGAACTTGTTGCCAGATTGGTGAGGCGCAGTAACCGGCACGGATTTTCTCTCTTCATGGTTTTATTTTGGATGCATGGGAGAGTTAATCTTAATCTTAGGCGGCAAAAGTGCGGGATCTTATCCCGCGCTTTTGCCTTTCAATAGGCGCTATACAAGATACCTTTAGGTTTTGCAAGCATTTCGATTATCGTTGGAGCGGTTGCACTACAGATACAGCCGTATGAAGCGAAGGGAAGGGAGCGAAGCAGCAGGATGAGCCAGGGCGAGATGGACGCCTATCGGAAGTTGATCCGGGAGAACAGTCGTTAGGATGATTTTGTGCGGGATCATCTGCATGATGAACTCTTCTTAGGAACAGAAAACAAAAGAATTTTGAAGAAAATAGATTGAAACTATCAGATTACGTAAAAAGCCATCCTTGAGAAGGAGTGTTGAGATAAGAAAACTTTTGTAGGGGCGCATAACATGCGCCCGCGAGCGGCTGATAGCCGCCCCTACAGTGTTTCTTAATCTACGCTCCCGATGGGGCGGTGGCGTAAGAAAACATTTTAAGCGAGGGTTGGCGTAGCGTTAAGCTGCGCCGACTTTCGCACTATTTTTGTCTTGGGCAGTTTGGGATTGCTCCCGCGCTCCCTCAAAATCAAACGCACCAATGAAGTTATAGACAATCTCAATCTCTCGGATTTTCACCCGCTTCTGCTGTTCGTCGGTCGTGTAGGTTTCGGACACCCTGATCTGTCCCACAAACTCACGCAGGATAGTGGCGTCAAGCTGGGCCATGTCCGTGTACTTCTTCACCACAGAAATGAACTTCCTGACGTTGGTTTTCTTCTGCTCCTGCTGTTTCACTTCCCGCCCCAGGGTTTCCACGACGGCCTTTAACTGTTCCTGCTCCTGTTCATAGTCACGGGACAGCTTGATAAACCGATCATCGGACGGCTTGCCGGAAACGTTGTCCTCAGAGAACTTTTGTCAAGGGCAAGTTTACATTCGGGACTGCGGTCTGGAACATTTGGAATTTACCGCCAACATGGCCTATTGGCCGGAGACACAGCAGAGCATTTTCATGGAAAACCTGCCCATGTACGGTGGGATGCTGCTGGTGTTCCTGGCAGGCTATCTGATTATTTACAATGTGTTTCAGATTTCCTTGGTGTCGGACATCCAGTTTTACGGCCGGCTGAAAACGCTGGGGGCCACCACAAAACAGATCAAAAAGCTGATTTTTGCGCAGGGAAACCGGTTGTCTTTGATTGAAATCCCGTTCGGACTGATCGCCGGGTATCTGTTGGGTATCGCATTAGTCCCGGCGCTGCTGTCCACACTGGATACGGTCAGCGTATCAGCCAGTCTGCTGATCTTTGCGGGTTCGGCGGCGTTTGCCTATGGAACGGTCCTGATTTCCTGCCTGCTGCCCGCGCGGCTGGCGGGCAGAGTGCCGCCCATAGAAGCCCTGCGCTGCACGGACGCGGACAGCGGCATCAAAAGGAAGCGCAGGCGGACAAGGGGCGGGGCTTTCCTGCCCGCGATGGCCTGGGCCAACCTGTGGCGCAGCCGGAAGCGGACCGTACTGGTGCTCTGCTCCCTCACCCTTGGCCTGGTGTTGATGAGCTTCTTTTATGCAAAAAACGCCAGCTTCGATGTAGAAAAGTATCTCGTGGATATGGCTGTGGCCGACTATGAAATTGACAACGCCACAAACAGCGTCCCCGATGGCTACGAGCCGGACAGCCGGACCATCTGTGCTGATCTGCTGTCGGACATTGAGGCGCTGGAACCGGAGGCGGAGGGCAGACTGTATTCCCGTCAAATGGAGCTGTCCCTCAGCAAGCAGGCCCGGCAGAATCTCAGCGGCTATTACACCGCAGAACGCCTGGAGTCCTTTGCATCCTATGATCCCACCTTTCCCGTTTGGAAGGAGGGCTTTGGCGCGGCGATCGCCGGTCAGAGCGTACCCTGCACCATATATGGCGCGGACGGCTTGATTCTGGATGCCGCCGCCGGCGTGGATTACATTCTGGACGGGGTGTTTGACCGGGAAGCGTTCGATACCGGAGGCTATTGCCTTGCCATCGCTCCTGCGATTGAGCCGGGACGGGGCGTCCCCACCTGGTCCGTGGGCGAAACGGTTTCTATCGGGGACCGGGAGTTCGAGGTAATGGCGGTCCTGAGTCCGCTCCAGCCCATGGTGGCGGGAACCTCCCCGACCTTTGACCTGCCTCTGGTGCTGTCCGCGGAAGCTTTTCTGGAGCTTGGGCCGGAAAGCAATCTGCGCAAGTTTTACTTCAACATCCCGGACAGTACCTTAGAGACCGCCCGCTCTCTGCTGACAGAATACCAGCAGACCGCCGCCGGTATGAACATGGTTTCCCGACAGACCATGGTGGAGCAGTACGAGGCAGAAACCCGCTCCGCCGCTGTGATGGGATACGCCGTCAGCGCCGTGATCGCCCTGGTGGGCATCCTGAATTTTGTCAACATCATGGTGACTGCCATTCTCTCTCGCAAACGGGAGTTTGCCATGATTCAGAGCATAGGCATGACAAAATGCCAGCTGCTTAGTATGCTGACCCTCGAGGGACTTTATTACGCCGGTCTGACCCTCATTGCGTCCTGTGTCCTGGGCACTGTGGCTGTGGGAGCGGTTGTCCGCAGCATGGCAGGAAGCGGCTTTTCTGCATTCCGGTTTACGCTGTTCCCGCCGGAGGTCTGTGCGCCTATCCTGCTCCTGTTTGCGGTCCTGATTCCCTATTTCTGCTTTCAAAACCTGGAGAAGCAGGGTATTGTGGAGCGGTTAAGAACTGCGGACTGATTCTTAAGCAGAAGAGTCGGGATTCAGCATAGGAACCGGAAAACAGTTCGTAAAGAACCCAAAATTTCTGGAAACCGACATCGGAAATTTGAGAAACGGGCAAGCAATGCCTCGGTATATACCGAGGCATTGCTTGCCGCTACTTAAACCATGTAAAGAACACCGCAAATTATTTAAAGTCAAAAGCATTGAGGAAATTGAAAGAAAAACGAGCAAGCCCAGAATTTTTTAACAAAAGCAAAGATACCTGTTTTCTCCAAATTTCGAGGAAAAGGCTATTGCAATTTTTTCTGTGATAGAGTAAAATAACCCCGGAGACACAAAAGCGGCAGGCCGCAAGGTGCTACCAACACCCTGCGGCCCTGTACGAGTGATACTGGCACTCAGCACAGCGAATATATCGCACCACAAAAGCATTATACCCGGTTCAGCACGCAATTTCAAGGCTGAATGCGGATTTTGCTGTGCGTGCATTTTAGGCGGGGCTGAGGTTGAAAAACTCGGTTCCGCTATATGTGTTTCCAGCAACCCCCGGCGGGGGCGTCTCCCCCGCCGGGGGTTGCTGGAATCAAAAACTGAAATGGAAGTCTTTCCGGGGCAAACAGCGGAGAATGTACTATATCTGGATGGCGGTGGCTGTGGTCGGCATGGTGACTTTGGGTTTTGGCGCAGGCTACGGCTTGACCTATGTACTGCGGGTACATCTGCTGATTGGGATAGGCATTGCGGCCTTTATCTGGCTGTGTGTGCTGCTTACCAGTCGGGCCAACACGATGAAGAATGCGCGGAAACAGTTTGAGAAAGCCCTTTTGGTTCTTTCACCCTCCGATCAGGAAGCTTTTGTCTGGCAGAATTTTGGGAGGAAAGATTTTCTCAACACGATTGAAGATAGCTTCCCCGCCCGACTGCTGATAGGGCCGGATTTCTGGCTCTATTTTCGGGGTGTCTGCCACATCTACCGGGTATCGGATATAGAAGCACTCAGGGTGCGGGAGGAGAAAACCCGACTTTATTACAAAGTTGGAAACACCCGTGTGCGCCAGAAGGTCGGCACCGGAATCTCCCTGACCGTTGACTATCGGGAGGATACTGGTTCAGCCAAGGAACGGTCTGACCAGCTGTATCTGACCAGTTGGGAACAGTTTCAGACGGCAAAAGGGTTGATTGACCGACACTGTCCAAAGGCTAAAACCCTATGGCGAGAAAACTAAAAGGAGTTTGACGAAACATGAATACGAAAAAAACACGTTTTCTGCTCTGCCTGATATTGGCGGTGTTCATGCTGTTCTTGTCCGCTTGCGGTAAAGATGACGGCGGGAGCAGTCAAGGGGGCGGCAATAATGATGTTCTGCTGCCCATCAGCATAAATGGCAAAGAGATTAGGGTGGGGGAAACCACCGTCCAAACTCTGCTGGACGAGGGGCTGGATGTGTCCTGGGTGGACGAGGACTATAACCGGATTACCGTAGACCCTGCCACTCAACTGGAAGAAAATTCCTACTACACCGGCGGAAGCATTAAGGTATCGGACAATATGTCCTTCATGATTTCCTTTACAACGGACGAGGAAGAGGTTTCCCTGGGCCAGGCGGTGATTGCCCGTTTGGAACTGACTATTGCCGCTGAGGATGATAAGAGTGTTCTTGAGACGATTACTTTTGACGGAGTACCGGTCACTGAACTGACCCAGGAGAAGGCTGCGGAGAAGTATCCCGACTGGACAGGAAACGAAGTTATGTGGCTGTACTACGGTCTGGAGTACAAGTACGATTTGAATTTCGACATTTCTACCGGCTATCTGAACAAATTTGCCGTGGAGCGCACTTACGATGTGGACTGGAACAGCTAAGATGTGAGAAAAAGTGCAACATACAGTTCGGAAGTTACCAATAATTAAGAAAAACTGCCGCCTTTTCTGTTTGAAGAGGCGGCGGTCTTTTTGATGAATGAGCAGAAGCCTTGATTTACTGCCATTGCAAAGAGGTAGGATTTTGATTTCTATAGCCCGGCAGAAAATTTTGTGTAAAAGGAGACAAGCTGTAGTCAAGGGAACGGGAGCAAATCAGAAGATTTCCCGGGCTGGAGACAACCCGGCTTAACACGGCTTACCCACCTGTATTCCAGGCAGGGAGACGGTATGTGCGCAGCGTGAATGCCGTCTCTCGTCCCGGAAATGCTAAGGTGAAGCCGGGGTCAGGCGGTCAGGCGGTCCTGGAACATGAGCTGGAGCTGGGCTAAAACCATATCCCAATTTCGACACCGGGACGTCCAGTGCTCGACAATTTTCCTGCTGGCCAGGTAGAGGATTTTGCGCAGGGAATCATCGCTGGTAAAGCTGGGCTTGTTTTTGGTGATCTGGCGGAACTGGCGGTTGAGTCCCTCAATGATATTAGTCGTATATATGATTTTCCGAATCTCGGTGGGATATGCGAAAAAGGAGCTCAGAATATACCAGGTGTCCTCCCAGCTTGTGACGAAGGAGGGGTCCTGCTTGCACCACTGTTCTTTGAATGCCATCAGCTTTTCCAGAGACTCATTCTCGGTGTAAGCGCTCT
>JAAVYM010000040.1 GCA_022791135.1 Oscillibacter sp. | reverse complement strand
CTGGCAGTTGTCCGTGATGCGCAGCTGCTTGGGCGGGCAGGCGTTGCAGGCGAAGGGAATGATGTTGACCAGGGGATTTTCGAAGTGCTTTTGGGACTTCTCGGCCCACTGCAAATCTTCGCTGACGGGAGTCGTCTCTCCGGCAAAGCGGAGGTTCAGGCCCAGGGCCAGCCGGACCCGCTCCTGAACGATAGCCCGCTCCAGGAACACGTCGTGGCGGTGGCGCGCCACGTCACCTTGAATCATTTTCAGGGGAATCTGGTCCAGCAGCCGGGGGTCTCCCCCCTCAAAAGCCAGCTTGGCCACCTCTTTGAATACGGTGCGGCGGATGTCGTCAACCGCGCTGTGTACACCTCTCATAGCTGTTCCCTCCCTATTTTTCCGAGCGGACCCAGCCACCCGGTAATTGTGAAATAATAAACCAAATCGGCCCATGCTTATTATAGCGGACAACCCGCCGCATTGCAAGAGGTTCTTGCTGGCAGCCGGTTCCCGGCGAAAAAAATCCGGCGGAGGGAACACCCGCCGCCGGCAGCAAAGAGGGAAAAGAAACAGAAAGAGAGGAAATTGCGTCTCCTCCAAAGAGGATGGTATTAGCATACCCCCTAAATTTGAAAACAATCTTGACGAATTATAAACATTCTGTGAATCTTCGGGCTTTCGGCAAATTTTCAGGGGATTTTCAGACGAATGCGTTAGCCTTTGCTGGAAAAGCGCCCGGAATCCCTTTCATAAAATTGACAAAGCCAGGCGGCACAGATATAATAAACGGGTCCCGCACCACGCAGGCAAGAAGACCCGGCGGAAGAAGCCGGATTTTAACAGGAGGAACCCCCATGACCTGGAAAGAAAGACGGACCGTTACGATACTGCTGTGCATTGCCGGGGCGCTGTTCCTGGCGCTGCTTATCGTCTTCGGCATGATCTACCGGCAGGGCCGGGAGGAGGCCCTGGCCGGGCACAGCGCCCAGCCCCAGGACGGCGCCTATACCTTGACCGACCCGTCGGGCTGCACCAAGCTGTCCTATTACAACGGCGCGGCTACGTTGACCTTCGCCTTGGACGAGGACGGGAAGTGGGCCTGGGCCGACAGCCCGGACTTCCCCCTGGACGACAGTACTGTCGTTGAAATTGTGGAGACCCTGTCCGGTCTGAAATACCAGCAGGTACTCCCCGCCGCAGAGGGCGAGGAGAGCTATGGCCTGGACAATCCCTCTGCCACCCTCACCGCCACCGCCGGGGACGGCGCCGCTCAGAACCTGACCTTCGGCAAAACCACCACCGACGGCGACAGCTATTATATGATGCTCAATGGAGATGAATCCACCGTCTACATCGTGGCCGACACCCTGGTCCGGCTGATGCAGCTGCCCATTTACGACATGTGCACCCTGCCGGAGCTGCCAGACCTCAGCGAGGTAAACCTCCGGGCCATCACCATCCAGGGTTCCGTCCCGGAGGCGTCAGAGGGCGAAGCCGAAGGGGAGGAGGAACCCGCAGATTCCCCCGAGGCGCAGCGCCCTACCGTCACCCTCAACGCCCGGCGCTCCAGCGGGGAAGGGCAGCCCGCCCTGTGGTTCGACGGTTCCGACAACGTCACCGCCAGCGCCCTGCTGCAGGACCTGCTCTACGACCTGCGGACCATGTCTATGGCCAAGTGCGTGGACTACCACCCCAGCGAGGAGGCAGAGGAAATCTGCGGCTTTGACCATCCGGATGCCATTTTAAAGGTGGAATACACGGTCAACGGGGCCAACGCTACCTTCACCATGCGGGTGGGAGCCAGGATGCCAGACGAGTCCGGGCGCTATGTCCAGCTGGATGAGGATACCACCATCTATGCCCTGTCCACCGACAGCGTGGACTCACTGATGACCATCTCCGTAACCGGTATGCGGGGCACGGCCCAGGCAGGCGGCCAAGCCGGAGACCAGGGAGACACCCAGGAATGAGGAGGAACGGCTATGCGGGTACTGGTAATTGAAGACGAAGCCAGGCTGGCCGCTACGCTTCAGGACCTTATGGAGCTGAACGGTTACACTGCCGACGTGTGCCACGACGGCGAGGCCGGGCTGGATAACGCCCTGACGGGTATTTACGACGTGATTTTGCTGGATGTTATGCTGCCTAATCTGGATGGGTTTACCGTCCTGCGCCGCCTGCGGGAGGCCGGAAATGCCGCGCCGGTTCTTATGCTCACCGCCCGGTCCGAGGTCTCCGACAAGGTGGAGGGCCTGGACCGGGGGGCGGACTACTATTTAACCAAACCCTTTGACCCCAAGGAGCTGTTGGCCTGCGTCCGCGCCCTGGCCCGGCGGCAGCCGGAGCTGCGAAACCCCGACGTGCTGGAATTCGGCGGCGTGCGGCTGGACAAAAACAGCTTCACCCTCTCCTGCGGCGAACGCTCCGTCCGGCTGAGCCGGAAGGAGTTCGACATCTGCGAGCTGCTGATGCGAAACCGGAACCTGGTGCTGACCAAGGAGTCTCTCCTGGTGAAAATCTGGGGCTATGAGTCCGATGCGGAGGACAACAACGTGGAGGTCTATATCTCCTTCCTCCGCAAAAAGCTCGCCCATATTCACGCCAAGGTGCGTATTCGCACCATCCGCATGGTGGGCTACTGTCTGGAGGAGGCAGAGTAAATCCGGCGCTCGCGGCACACCGGACCGGCAGGGTTCCTTTCCGCAAGGCATGGGCGCTTCCGGCCGGATTCCCAGTTTGTCTATGCAGACCCCGTGGATAGGGCGCCCCGGGCTATACCTTTCCATTTTCAGGAAGTCCCGAAACAGGCGTTTCGTCAATTGGGAGTTCCGCTCATCTTTTTCGCCTGCCTTCCCGAGTTTTCCACATTTTCCACAAAATTATTGACAAGGGGGGTCCCGCCTTGATTCGGAAGCTGCGGCTGAAATTTGTGGCGGTCTGCATGGCTATGGTCACCGCCGTGCTGGCCGCAGTATGCGTTTCCATCTTTGCCGCCCTGCGGGGCAATGTGGAGGACCTCAGCCGCCAGGTGCTCCACCGCGTAATCCAGGAGCAACCCTTCCCCGGCGGCGGGCCGCGGGAATTCGGCGTGGAAATCGGCGGGGACAAGCTGCTGCTGCCCTACTTCACCGCTACCGTCTGGCCCGGCGGCAACGCCTATGTCACCGGAGGAACCTATTCCGGGCTGGAGGACACGGAGGAGCTGGCCGCCATCATTCAGGACTGCCTGGGCCAGCAGGGTATGGAGGGCATTGTCCAAACTTACAATCTCCGCTATCTCCGGCAGGACAACGGTTTGTACTGGAAGCTGGCCTTTGTGGATATGTCCATGGAACAGGCTATGCTCCGGGAGATGATGGGGTCTTACCTGGTCATCGCCCTGGCGGCGTTTTTCCTGCTGCTGGGGGCCTCGGCGGTGCTGGCCCGGTGGGCCACAAAGCCGGTGGAGCGGGCCTGGGGACAACAGAGGCAGTTCCTCTCCGATGCCTCTCACGAGCTGAAAACGCCCTTGACCGTTATCCTCTCCAACGCAGAGCTGCTCTCCGCCCTGCTCCTGGAGGAGCGGCCCGCCCGGTGGGCCGACAACATCCTCTCCGAGTCCAAGCAGATGAAGGACCTGGTGGAGGAGATGCTGACCCTGGCCCGGGCGGACAACATGACCCACGCCCCCGCCTTGAGCGAAGTCTCCTTCTCCGATGTGGCGGAGGACTGCGCCCTGGCCTTTGAGCCGGTGGCCTTTGAGGCGGGCAAACCTCTGGAATACACCGTGGCGGAGAGCACAGCCGTGCTGGGAGACGGGGTTCGCCTGCGGAGGCTGGCCTCCATCTTGCTTGACAACGCCATCAAATATGGCCAGGCCGGGGGAACCGTCACGCTGGCCTTGGAGAAAACCGAGCGGCAGGCCCGGCTCACCGTCTCCAACCCCGGAGACCCCATTCCGCCGGAGCAGCTGCCCCGGCTGTTTGAGCGTTTTTACCGGGCGGACGCCTCCCGGGGGGAGCAGTCCGGCTTCGGCCTGGGGCTGAGCATCGCCGCCGTCATCGCCCAGGAGCACAAGGGTACCCTTCGGGCGGAGAGCGACTCCACCTCGACCCGGTTCATCTTCACCATGCCGCTAAAAAAGTAGGGGCTTGACGGGTTCCCGGAGACATGTTATACTTCAACTGAATAAACGGAAAGGGGTGGAAAGGTGAGAATTTCCCGCTGACAGCCATGAACATTGGCTTCCGGCGCGCCGATGCGGAGCGCCGGGGCGGCAGCATGCCGCCTTGCGGGAAAGTGATCGCCTTCAGCCCTTACCTATCTTGCGTCATGCCGCCTGTCCTCTGGGGGGCGGCGCTGTGCTGTGCCGGGCTGCGGGAGCTTTTCCGCAGCCCTGATTTTTTAGACCCTATTGGGTCTAACAGCAAGGAGATGACGCATATGTCTTTGATTCAGGCGGATAACCTGACGTTTTCCTATCCGGGAAGCCCGGACCTGGTGTTCGACCATGCCAGCTTTCAAATCGACAGCCGCTGGAGGCTGGGCCTCATCGGCCGGAACGGCCGGGGAAAAACCACCCTGCTCCGGCTTTTGATGGGGGAGTATCCCTGCGGCGGGAAGCTGACCTCCGGCTTTCCCTTCGCCTACTTTCCCAGCCCCGTCCAAGACCCCGAACGCCTGACGGCGGAAGTGTTAGAGGAGCTTTGCCCCGGCGCCGAGTCCTGGCGTTTTCCTAAGGAGCTGGCCCTGCTGGGCGTGGCGGGGGACGCCCTCTGGAGGCCCTTCTCCACTCTCTCCAACGGCGAGCGGACCAAGGCGCTCCTGGCGGCCATGTTTTTACGGGAGGGGTGCTTCCCGCTGATTGACGAACCCACCAACCACCTGGACGCCCAGGGCCGGGCGCTGGCCGCCGCCTATCTCCGGCGGCAGAGGGGCTTTATCCTGGTCTCCCACGACCGCCGCTTTCTGGATGACTGCGTGGATCACATTCTGTCTTTGAATCGGGCGAATATTCAGGTCCAAAGCGGAAACTACAGCTCCTGGCGGGAGAATTTTGAACGTCAGCAGCAGTTCGAGGAGGCGAAAAACGACCGGCTCCGGAAGGACGTCAAGCGCCTCCAGCAGGCCGCCCGGCGCACCAGCGCCTGGTCCGACCAGGTGGAGGCATCCAAAACCGGCGCGTATGACAAGGGCTTTGTCGGCCACAAGTCCGCTAAAATGATGAAGCGGGCGAAATCCCTGGCCGCCCGGCAGGAAAAGGCCCTGGAGGAAAAGGCGGGGCTGCTGAAAAATCGGGAAACCGCGGAAGCCCTGAGGCTCTCCGGGCTGGCGCATCACGCCCGGCGGCTGATTACCTGCTCCGGTTTGACGCTGTGGTACGGGGACCGGCGGGTCTGCGGGCCGGTGTCCTTCATCCTGGAGCAGGGGGAGCGGATCGCCCTGGAGGGCCGGAACGGCAGCGGCAAGAGCAGCCTTTTTAAGCGGCTGCTGGGGCAGAATATCCGCTATGAGGGGACGCTTACCCTGGCCTCGGGGCTGAAGATCTCCTATGTGCCTCAGGATACCTCGTTTCTTTGCGGCGGGCTGACGGACTTCGCCCGGGAGCGGGAAATCGATGAAACCCTGTTTAAGGCAATTTTGCGGAAGCTGGGCTTCGCCCGGGAGCAGTTCGACCGGGACCTGCAGGATTTCTCCGGCGGGCAGAAGAAAAAGGTGCTCATCGCCGGCAGCCTCTGCCAGCAGGCCCATCTGTATGTATGGGATGAGCCGCTGAATTTTATCGACGTCGATTCCCGCTTGCAGATTGAGGAACTGCTGTGCCGTTTTGCGCCCACGATGCTCTTTGTGGAGCACGACCGGGCCTTTCAGGAGGCCGTGGCCACCAAAGTGGTGCACCTATGACGCAGAGAAACCCTGGAGTCCCTCGGTAAGGGCCTCCAGGGCTTCTTTCAAATCAGCGCCACAATCAGCCACAAAAGGCCGATGGCCGCCGCCCCCATAAGGGTATACACCGCCTGACTCAGATCCCGCCACGCCCGGCTGATCCGGCCATGGTCCCCCCCGGCGTAGTTCCGGGCCACCCGGCGGGCTTCCTCCACCAGCTCCCGGGCGGTGACCCCCTCCCCGGCGGCGTCGTTCCGGACAATGAAAATCGCCTGCTCAAAAAAGCGCTGGTCCGGAGAATCCACCACGACCACTCTTCTGGAAATACCTTTCACCATCTGCTAAATGCCTCCTGCATGTTGATGATTCCAGTTTTCCAGCTCCTGGGGAAATTTATACCTGTATCCGGAAAAGATGGACGGCGGGACGGCAGGGTTTCGCAGCCCTCTTTCCCCGCGTCATTTCATCAGTTCATACAAAACGGCCTTGATGGTGTGCATCCGGTTTTCCGCCTCGTCGAAGACGATGGAGCGGCCGGACTCAAAGACCTCGTCCGTCACCTCCATGGCCTCCCGGCCAAAGCGCTCTCCCATCTCCCGGCCCACCTGGGTCTTGTGGTCATGATAGGCAGGCAGGCAGTGCATAAACCGGCACTGGGGTCCTGCCGCGTCCATCAGCGCCTGGGTCACCTGATACGGCCCCAGGGCCTGGATGCGCTCCTCCCAGACCTCTACCGGCTCTCCCATTGAGACCCAGACGTCTGTGTATAGGACATCGGCATTCCGCACCGCCTCCATGGGGTCTTCCACAAACTCCAGGATTGCGCCTGTCTCCTTCGCGATGGCCTGGCAGGTATCCACCAGCGCCTTGTCCGGCATATAGGCCCGGGGCGAACACGCCGCGAAGCGCATTCCCATCTTCGCGCACCCCACCATCAGGGAGTTCCCCATGTTGAACCGGGCGTCTCCCAGGTACACCAGCTTTACGCCCTTCAAGCGGCCAAAGTGCTCTTGAACCGTCAGGAAGTCCGCCAGGATCTGGGTGGGGTGAAACTCGTTGGTCAACCCGTTGAAAACCGGAACCCCTGCGTGGGCCGCCAGCTCCTCCACAATGTCCTGCCCAAAGCCGCGGTACTCGATGCCGTCGTACATCCGGCCCAGCACCCGGGCTGTGTCCGCAATCGACTCCTTCACGCCGATTTGGGAGCCGGTAGGCCCCAGGTAGGTGCTGCCCATCCCCAAATCCTGCGCCGCCACCTCAAAGGCGCAGCGGGTCCGGGTGGAGGTCTTCTCAAAAATCAGGGCTATGTTTTTTCCTTCCAGATACCGGTGGGGAACCCCGGCCTTTTTCTTCGCCTTCAGATCCGCCGCCGTGTCCAAAAATTGCTGAATCTCCCCAGGGGTGAAGTCCAGGAGTTTTAAAAAATGGGCGTGATTTTCCATAAAATCAACCACTCCTCTCCTCTATTTATTTTTCGCCGGAAAAGGGAACGGCAGGGCCGCTGTTCCGCGGCCCGCCGGTTGCTCCCTCTATTTTCTCACAGGTTTGCCCTTATGACAAGACCTTTTTCATAATCGCCAGACCCTGGTCCATCTCCTCCTTGCTGACCACCAGGGGCGGCAGCAGCCGCAGCCCCGGGCCGGCGGTGAGTACCAGCAGGCCGTTTTCGATCAGCTTGTTCGCAACGTCCTTGTTCGTCCAGCCGTCGTTGACCGCCACGCCGATCATCAATCCCAGGCCCCGGGTCTTGCCCAGGCAGGGCAGGTGCAGCGCCTCGATGCCCTTGCGCAGATACTCGCCCTTCTCCTGAACCTCCTGGAGGAAGGCGTCGCTCAAAATCTCCTGCACCACCAGACCGGCGGCCGCGCAGACCGGGTTGGCCCCGAAGGTGGTGGCGTGGGTGCCGGGTCCGAGGACATTCCGGCACTTCTCGTTGGCCATGATGCCGCTCATGGGCAGACCACCGGCAATGCCCTTGGCAAAGCTCACCACGTCGGGCAGGATGTCATACTGCTGGAAGGCAAAGAGCGTGCCCGTCCGGCCCACGCCGGTCTGCACCTCGTCCACCAGGAGCAGCCAGTCCTTCTCCGCGCAGAGGGCCTCTACCGCCTTGACATAGCCCTTATCCAGCGGCAGCACGCCGCCCTCGCCCTGGACCAGCTCCAGCATCACCGCGCAGACGTCGCCTTTGTCTTCCGCCTTCAGCGCGTCCAGGCTGTCAGCCTCTGCGTAGCGGAAGCCCTCCGTGAACGGGAAGAAGAAGTTGTGGAACACGTCCTGGCCCGTCGCCTTCAGCGTGGTGATGGTCCGGCCGTGGAAGGAGTTCTTCAGGGTGATGATCGTGCTGCGGCCCTGGCCGTACTTGTCAAAGCTGTACTTCCGCGCCAGCTTGATCATGCCCTCGTTGGCCTCGCCGCCGCCGTTGGCAAAGAAGACGCAGCTCTCGCCGGTGCGCTTGCACAAAATCTCCGCCAGCTTCGCCGGGGGTTCCGTGTAAAAGAGGTTCGAGGTGTGGACCAGCTTCTTCGCCTGCTCCGCCACCGCGTCCACCCAGGGCTGGTTTCCATAGCCCAGGGCCGTGACGCCGATGCCGCTGGTGAAGTCGATATAGGCGTTGCCCTCCGGGTCGTAGAGCGTGGCCCCCTGGCCGTGGTCAATGACCACAGGAAAACGGCCGTAGGTGCCCATAATGTGCTGATGGGTCAGATTTTGAATCATTTCGGAAGTCATCATATTGTATCCTCCTGTTTCATCATGGTGCCGATGCCCTCGTCAGAGAGCAGCTCAACCAGTATCGAATGCGGTATCCGGCCGTCCAGGATATGGACCCGCTCCACGCCGCCGCAGATGGCGTCTACGCAGCACTGCATCTTGGGAATCATCCCACCGGAGATCACGCCCTCCTCTACCAGCGCCGGGACCTCGCCGGTCCGGACGACGTGAATGAGGGTCTCCTCGTCCTGGGGGTCCCGCAGCAGACCCCGGACGTCCGTGAGCAGGATCAGCTTCTCCGCTCCCAGGGCCTCCGCCAGCTTCGCGGCGGCGGTATCGGCGTTGATGTTATACGCCGTGTCTGCGTCCACGCCCTGGGCTACTGTGGACACCACGGGGGTATAACCGGTTTGCAGGGCATTTTCCACTGTGGCCGGGTTCACGCTGGTGATCCGGCCTACCAGGCCGTATTTCTCGTCCAGCTGCTCCGCCTGGAACAGCTCCCCGTCCAATCCGCACAGGCCCACCGCCCGGCCTCCCAGGCGGCCCAACTGCGCCACCAGGTCCTTGTTGACCTTGCCGCAGAGGATGGACTGGACGACGTCCATGGTGGTGGCGTCTGTGTAGCGGAGACCGTCCACAAAGCGGGACTCGTGGCCGATCATTTTCAGCATCGCCGAGATCTCCGGCCCGCCGCCGTGAACCACCACCACCCGGATGCCCACCAGGTGCAGCAGGACGATGTCCGTCATCACAGAGCGCCGGAGCACGTCGGAAGTCATGGCGTTGCCTCCGTATTTGATGACGATCGTCTTGCCGGTGTACTTTTGTATATAGGGCAGGGCCTCGACCAGAGTCTGGGCCTGCTGCTCGTGAGAGGACATGGAACCCTCTCCTTTCCTTTGGGGTTCAGGGGACTCCCCCTGGCTTTTCCACAGGGGCGCTCTCCCCGCGGGGGCGAAGCCTTCTCTTTACGTCCGGTAGTCGCCGTTGATCTTGATATAATCGTAGGTGATGTCGCAGCCCCAGCAGGTGCAGCAGGCGCCGCCCTCCTCCAGGGCTATGTTGATCTCGATGTCATGCTCTGTGAGAATCTTCTTCGCAAGGTCCTCGTCAAAGTCCAGGCCCCGGCCCTGGGCGCACACCTGGATGCTCCCTGCAGCGCTGGCAAAATTCACCGTTACTTTATCCGGGTCGAACTCCTCGCCGGAGTAGCCCATGGCGCAGAGCACCCGGCCCCAGTTGGCGTCCGCGCCGAAAATCGCGGCCTTGGTCAGTGTGGAGGAGATGACGGACTTGGCAATCGCCTCGGCGCTCTTCTCGCTGGCCCCGCCGGAGACCGTGCAGGTGATGAGATGCCGCGCACCCTCGCCGTCGGAGGCCATCCTCTTCGCCAATTCCGTGCACAGGGCTTTCAGCGCCTCGACAAACGCGCCGTAATCCGGACCCTTAGCGGTGATGGTCTCGTTTCCCGCCAGACCGTTGGCCAGGACGCAGCAGGTGTCGTTCGTGGAGGTATCCCCGTCCACGCTGATGCGGTTAAAGCTTACGCCCACTGTCTCCAGCAGCGCGGCCTTTATCATAGCGGGAGAGATCGCGCAGTCCGTGGTCAGGAAGCAGAGCATGGTGCCCATGTTGGGATGGATCATACCGCTGCCCTTGGCGATGCCGCCTATGCGGACCGTCTTGCCGCCTACCGTCGTCTCTACCGCCGCTTCCTTCTTCACCAGGTCCGTTGTCATGATGGCGTGGCCCGCCGCGTCGCTGGCCGCATCTGAGCGCTCCAGAGCGGCGTACAGCGCCGGGACGCCTTCCTCAATCGCCTCCACGTTGATCCGCTGGCCGATGACGCCGGTGGAGGAGACGATCACATCCTCCGGCTTGCAGCCGATGGCCTTTGCCGCCGCCGCGCACATCCGCTCTGCATTCTCTTCTCCCTGAGGAGCGCAGGCGTTGGCGTTGCCGCTGTTGGCAATGATGGCCCGGGCCTTTCCGTCCGCCAGGTGCTGCAGGTCCACCCGGATGGGCGCAGCCTTGACAACGTTCTTCGTGAACACCGCCGCCGCTGCGCACTCCACGTCCGAGACAATCAGCGCCACGTCCTTTTTCCACTCCGCGTGGGTCTTCACACCCACGTGGATGCCCGCCGCCTGGAAGCCCTGGGCCGCGCAGACACCGCCGTTTATGAAATTTACCATAGTCCACCTCGCTGTTTCAATTCGAAATCGGATGTGAAAGGCTGAGTCCGGCTGTCTCCGGAAGACCCAGCATGAGATTCATATTCTGCACCGCAGCGCCAGACGCCCCTTTGCCAAGATTATCAAACAGGGCTGTCACGGTGGCCTGATCCTCGTGGCCGCAGACAATCAGCGTCAGGGTATCCTTCCCCGCCAGGGTGTTGGCGGCAATCATCGGCTCGCCCCAGCCCAGGGGAGCCACCTGCACCAGGCTCTCGTCCCGGTAGTACTCCGACAGGGTCTCCCAGACCACCTGCGCCCCGCCGCCTTTGCACAGCAGCTTGCTGTGAAGGGCCACGGTGGTGGCCATGCCTTTATAATAGTCGTCTACAACTGGGCAGAACACCGGGGGATGGGTCAGGCCGCAGACCTTTTGCATCTCCGGCAGGTGTTTGTGCCGAAGGCTTAATCCGTAGATACGGGGGCTGAACAGCCCCGGGGCTTTCTCCGGCCCCTCGTACTCGGCAATCATCTTCTTCCCGCCGCCGGAGTAGCCTGTCAGGGACATGCATGTCAGGGGACAGTCCGCCGGCAGCAGCCCCGCCGCTACCAGGGGGTACACGCCGGCGATAAAGCCCGTGGCGTGACAGCCGGGGTTCGCCGTCCGCTTGGACGCGCGCAGCGCCTGGCGGTGCGCGGGTGAGAGTTCTGCAAAGCCGTAGGCCCAGCCCTCCGAGGTGCGGTGGGCGGTGGAACAGTCGATGATCCGCGTATCCGGATTTGACACCAGCTTTACCGCTTCCACCGCCGCCGCGTCGGGCAGACACAAAAACACGATGTCCGCTGCGTTCATTCGCTTCGCCCGTTCGGCGGGGTCCTTTCGCTTCGCCTCGTCAATCGCCAGCAGGTCGATGTCCTCCCTCGCTGCCAGACGGTCGTAAATCTGGAGACCCGTGGTGCCCTCTTTGCCGTCAATATAAACCTTGGGCTTCATGGCGCACCCTCCTCTCCGCCTGTCCGGCTTTGAATAAATTGCTCGATTTCTTCCAGCTGCCGGGTGGTCTCCCGCTCCGCCGGACCGCCGAAGCTCTGCCGCAGCGCCATGCAGTTCTCCAGCTTCAGCGCCTCGTACACATCCTCTTCAAAGAGGGGGGAGGCCGCGCGCAGCTCCTCCAGGCTCAGCTCTTCCAGGGTCTTTCCCTGGGCGGAACAGGCCGCAACCAGGCGGCCTGCCGCCGTGTAGGCGTCCCGGAAGGGCATCCCCTTTTTCGTCAGATAGTCCGCGCAGTCCGTGGCGTTGATGAAGCCCCGGCCTGCCGCCCGGCGCATGTTCTCCGGAAGAACGGTCATGGTCTTAATCATCCCCGCAAACACCGGGAGGCACTGCTCTACTGTGTCCAGCGCGTCAAACACCGGCTCCTTGTCCTCCTGCATGTCCTTGTTATAGGCCAGCGGCAGGCCCTTCATCACCGTCAAAAGCCCCATCAGGTCCCCGTAGACCCGGCCCGTCTTGCCCCGGACCAGCTCCGCCATGTCCGGGTT
>JAAVYM010000039.1 GCA_022791135.1 Oscillibacter sp. | reverse complement strand
TACTGAATCTCACTCTTATCCGTGAGATCCTTGTACTCGGTGGCCCCAGCGCTGATCGTGACCAAGCTCATGGTCATAATCATCGCCAGAACCAGGGACAGGAATTTCTTCATACGATAATTCCTCCTTTTAAGATTACGGCTTGGATACGTCGGATTTTTCCGGCGCACATACAGTGGCTAGCCCTTCCCGTATCTACCCCGGGAGCACCGCCCCATCCTGGCCGCATGATGAATATAACACAGCGAATTTTGAAAATCAATACGATATACATGTTTGTAACATAACAGTAACAAAGCAGCCTGTCGCTTCCATTCCTGCATTTCTCATGAAAAATAGCTCTTATTATTGGAAAATATAGTCTGTTTTTCATACTATACTTGAAAAACTTATTTCATACTATCACTGCTATATTATTATATATGTGTAACATTGCTGCGTCAACCCGGGGGGTGTCCCCCGCTGGGCAACCGTGCTTTTCTCATGCGTCTGGCCTATCCCTTTATCGCGTTCTTTATGTGCAGGCAACCTTGGCCCGACCTTTTCCAAATTGCGAATTGACTCCCGCGCAAAGTCGTAGTATCATTAAAATATTATTTTGCAAACGTTTGAGAAAACGGTTTGAGAGGATATGCGCCATGAAAACCATACTCAGCTATCTCCGGCCCCACGCCCCACGCGTGGCCGTGGGCGTGACCGTCAAATTCACCGCCGCCGTGCTGGAGCTGCTGTTGCCGCTGCTGCTGGCCCATATTATCGACGACTGCGTGCCCACTCGGGATCTGGCGGCAATCCGCCGGGCCGGTGGACTGATGCTGCTGATGGCCTTCGGCGCAGCTCTTTGCAACATTACCGCCAACCGTATGGCCGCGTGGGTCTCCATGGACATGACCCGGCTCCTCCGCCGGGACCTCTACCAAAGGACCCTGCTCCTCTCTCAGGCGCAGCTGGACCGCTTTTCCGCCTCCTCTCTGGTCTCCCGGCTGACCAACGACACCTATAACGTTCATCAAATGTTTGACAAAATTCAACGGGGCGGCATCCGCGCCCCTATGCTGGTGCTGGGAGGCCTGGCTTTGACCTTTCTTCAGGCCCCGCCCCTGGCGCTAATCCAGCTGGCGGTCTCCTCCGCCACCTTCCTTGCTATCTGGCTGGTGACCCGTAAAGGCATTCCCCGTTACACGAAGGCGCAGGAGGCCGTGGACACAGTCGTCCGGATAATTCGGGAAAACGCCGCCGGAGTCCGGATCGTCAAGGCTCTGGCCTGCCAGGAGCGGGAACGGGAGCGTTTTACTGCCGCCAGCCGCTCCGCCCGGGAAACTGAAGAAGACGCCGGGCGCATCATGGCCGCTGCCAATCCGCTTTCCAATTTTTTATTAAACCTCGGCCTGGTGCTGGTAGTGCTGGCCGGGGCGCTGCTGGTGGATCGGGGACGGATGAACTCCGGGCAGATTGTGGGTTTCCTCTCCTATTTCACCCTGATTCAGACTGCCACCTTGGGCTTGGCAAAGCTTTTCGTCAAATTCAGCAAGGGCGTGGCTTCCGCCCGGCGAATTGAAGAGGTGCTGCTGGCTCCCGAGGGCCAGCTGGTTCGGCTTACTGAGGAAGCGGCCCCGGGGCCGGAGCTGGGCATGGAGAACGTCTCCTTCTCCTACCTGGGGGTGGAGAAGGATTTGAACGGCGCCAGTTTCTCATTAAATAAAGGAGAGACCCTGGGCATTCTCGGCCCCACCGGTTCCGGGAAGACCACGCTGGTCTCCCTGCTCCTGCGGCTCTATGACGCGGACGAGGGCATCGTCTGGCTGGGCGGGCAGAATGTGGACACCCTCAGCCGGGAGGCCCTCCGGGGGCGTTTTGGCGTGGTCTTCCAGAACGAGGCCCTTTTGAACGACAGCGTTTACGAAAACATCTCCTTCCTCCGGGAGCTCTCCCGGGAGGAGGTCATCGCCGCCGCGAAAACTGCCCAGGCCTGGGAGTTCATTCAAAACCTTCCCAGGGGGCTGGACGCCCGTCTGGACATTCGGGGAGCCAACCTTTCCGGCGGGCAGCGCCAGCGGCTGCTCATCGCCCGGGCCTTGGCGGCCCGGCCAGGCATCCTGGTGCTGGACAGCGCCGACAGCGCCCTGGACTACCGCACCGCCGCCGCCCTCCATGCCGCTATCCGCCGGGACTGCCCCGGCATGACGCTGGTGGTCATCTCCGAACGGGTGGCCTCCCTCCGGGAGGCGGACCGCATTCTGGTGCTGGAAGACGGTGTGATCGACGCCCAGGGAACCCACGCTCAGCTTCTAAAGGACTGCAAACGTTACCGCCGCATGGCGGAGCTGCAAATGGGAGGACTGGAATGAAAAAAAATGTACTCCTTCGCCTGGGACGGTTCCTCCGGCCCTACCGGTTCCAATTTTTGTTCCTGCTGCTCCTGCTGCTGGCGGGGAATCTGTTGGCCCTGACGGCCCCTCTCCTCTCCGGCAGAGCCGTGGACGCCGTGGGCATCCGGGCCGGCGAGGTGGATTTCCCCGGCGTGGCCTGGAGCTGCGCCGGAATGCTGGGATGCTACGCCCTCTCCTCCCTGTGCAGCTATCTCGTCTCCTCCCAGCTGATCCAGGCGGCTCAGGCCGTGTCCCATGATCTGCGCAAGGCCGCCTTCGACCGCATGAGCGAACTGCCCGTGGACTATTTCGATACCCACCCCGCCGGGGACCTCATCAGCCGGGTCTGCTATGACGTGGACACCGTCAACGCCACCCTCTCCACAGACCTTTTGCAGCTCGGCACCAGCGTGTTCACCGTGGCGGGATCCTTCCTCATGATGATGCTGCTCTCCCCCCAGCTGATGCTGGTGTTTTTTGTCACCGTGCCGCTGTCCGCAACGCTGACCCGCTTCCAAATGAAGCGCATTCACCCCCTCTTCCGCCTGCGCTCCAAGAAGCTGGGCGCCCTTAACGGTTTTGCCGAGGAACGGATAGGCTGCCGCCGCTCCATCCGGGCCTACGGCGTGGAGGAAGCGGACCTGGAACTGTTCGAGCAGCGAAACGAGGCAGCCTCCCGGGCCTATTACGACGCCGACCGGGCCAGCGCCGCCCTGGGACCCTCCGTGAATCTCGTCAACAACATCTCCCTTACCGCTGTCAGCGTCTTTGGCGCTCTGCTATACCTGGGGGGAAGACTATCTCTGGGGAGCCTGTCCTCCTTTGTCCTCTATTCCCGGAAGTTCTCCGGCCCCATCCGGGAGGCGGCGAACCTCCTGGCGGAGCTTCAGGCCAGCGCCGCCGCGGCGGAGCGGGTGCTGGACCTGCTGGACGAGGAGCCGGAGCGCCCGGACCCGCCCGGCGCCCTTCCCGTAAAACGCCTCCGGGGGAACATCCGCTTTGACTGCGTGACCTTTGGCTACGACCCGGAGCGGCCCGTCCTCCGGGACTTCACTGCCCACATCCCGGCAGGAAGCCTGGCCGCCGTGGTGGGTCCCACCGGCGTGGGGAAAACCACGCTGGTGTCTCTGCTCCTGCGGTTCTACCGGCCCCAGAGCGGGACCATAACCGTGGACGGCGTGCCGCTGGAGTCCTACGACCGGGACGCCCTACGCCGCCGCCTGGCCCTGGTGCTCCAGGACACCTGGCTCTTCGGGGGCACCATTGCCGAGAACATCGCCTATGGCGCGCCGGAGGCCAGCCGGGAGCAAATCGTGGAGGCCGCCAGGGCCGCCCGCATCCACCGCTTCATCTCCTCCCTCCCCCAGGGCTACGACACTGTTCTCACCGACGGGGGCATCTCCAAGGGCCAAAAGCAGCTGCTGGCCATTGCCCGGTGTCTCCTCACGGATGCGGACGTAGTCATCCTGGACGAGGCCACCAGCAACGTGGACACCGAGACCGAGGGGGAAATCAGCTTGGCGATGGAGCGGCTCCGCCAGGGGCGGACTTGCTTTGTCATCGCTCACCGCCTGGCCACCGTCCGAGACGCAGACCGCATCCTGGTGCTGAATCAGGGCGGCGTGGCAGAGCAGGGAACCCACCGGGAGCTGCTGGCCGCCGGGGGTGTTTACGCCGCCATTTACGCCGCCCAGTTCCAAGCATGACGCGGACAAATTCGGTGAAAACGTATTCGTGCATTTAGGAATCGGAAGGAAATTCCATTGACAAAATAGCAAAATTCGGTCAGACCCGTTTGTCTGAAATGTAAACAAACCGTTAAAATGAATAAAAAATCTCCCCTAAAATCGGGAACCTAGCAATTGACAAACCACCTCAAAATTCTTTATAATGAACCCAGGAAATCGCAAACGTTTGCGCAAAGTGGGTCGTTTTCCCGCTCTCCGCAGACATCCCAGGCCGGTCAAAGGGGAGGATTTGCCCGCCCGGGTGGACCCCGCAGTTATCAGAAAGAGGTGTTATTGTGTCAAATGCAGTCACTGTGACAAAGGAGAGGCCCCCGCGCAAGAAACTGACGGCACGGCGGCTAAAAAATCTGATTTTCAACGTGCTCAAAAACCCCTTCAACATGGTTGTGCTGGTCAGCCTGGTCGTGTTGTTCTGCCTGATCGTCATTCCCCTGCTGACCATGATCAAGTCCACCTTTACCCTGGCTCAGGGTGAACTCCGCCGGGTAAAAGACGGCCATATCGGCGATTTTACCCTCTATTACTGGCAGTACATGATAGCCAGCAACATGTCCAAGGCCGTGCTGTGGGAACCCCTGCTGCACTCTTTCATCTGCGGTTTATTCACCACGCTGATTTCTGTGCCTCTGGGTTCGGTGCTGGCCTGGCTGATGATCCGTACCGACCTCCCCGGCAAAAAGGTCCTGGGCATTTTGATTACCGTGCCTTACATGATTCCCTCCTGGACGAAAGCCATTGCCTGGCTGGCGGTGTTCCGAACGCCCACCAGCGGCGCAAACGGTTTCCTAACCGGTTTGGGTATACCCGTTCCGGACTGGCTGGCCTACGGCCCCACCGCCATCGTGCTGTGCATGTCCATGCACTATTACGCGTTTTCGTACATCCAGGTCTCCGGCGCCCTCCGCTCCATCAACTCGGAGCTGGAGGAAATGGGTGAGATCCAGGGTGCCAACAAGGCCCAAATCCTCCGCTATATCACCCTGCCGCTGATTCTCCCCTCCGTGCTCTCCGCCCTGGTCATGACCGTCTCCAAGTCCATCGGCACATACGGCGTGGCGGCCAACCTGGGCAACCGGATCGGCTACTACACCCTGGCCACCCGGATGCGCGTATACATTGATCAGGGTCCCCGGGGCGTGGGCTACGCCATGTCCATCGGCCTGGTCGGCCTGGCGGCTCTGATTCTGATGAGCAACCAGAGGGCCATCGGCGTGCGCAAGTCCTATGCCACCGTGGGCGGCAAGGGCGGC
>JAAVYM010000038.1 GCA_022791135.1 Oscillibacter sp. | reverse complement strand
GCCGTCCATGGTAACGCCCAGGACCACATAGGCCGCCTTTGTCTGGTACTGGTGGTTTTCCTTTACCTTGTAGTGAATGGCGTCCAGAAACACAAACGGATACACTGACTCCAAGGGCCGGTTCTGCCATGCTGTGACCTCTGGCATAATCTTTTCGCTGATCTTACTTACCAGCTCCGGCGCGATGTCCACATCGTACAGGCTCTTGATCTGCTCCGATTCTTGACTGAAAGGATGACTTTTATTCTCTTTTACACAATCTTTTCTGGGATCTCTTTTTCCGCCTATACCTTTGGCGTCTTTTTGCTTGCATTCATGGGCATCGGTTCTATACTGTATAACATCCAAGCGGCTGCCAGTAACTTCGAATTTGTTCTCAGCTTTAGAAGTCTGGTGCTTGTGGTTATCATACCTATTTTGACTATGTGTGTCCTAGCGGAGGAGGACAGGCGGCGGACAGACCAGCTTTCCCTCCATCACAGCTTTCCAGGTGATTGCAGAGAAGTATCTGGCCTTGCTGGTGCTGTTCCTGATTCCGCTTTGCGCCGTGGCGCTATATCCGCTGTTGTTTGCCTAGTCCGGAGAGGTATGCCTGCTGACCGCCTACGGTTCCATACTGGCTTTTTATCCTGGCGCAACCCTGATTGCCCTGGGCACAGTGGTGAGGCATCTTACCAAAAACGAGAACCTCGCCTATAGGAGCTGTATTGCGCTGGCCAGCGCCGTTTCAATCGTTTGCTTTTGGGACAGAACTAAGCTCCAAGGACAGGGGAGTCAACTCACTCTCTGCGGCAGTTTTTATTCCATGATCATCTTTGCGGGGGCGCTTGCGGATCCTGATTGCTGTCAATATTTTCGCTTCCGCCCTGCCGGCCGTGCAGACCAAATGCGATATCAGCTCTTCTATGCTTTATTCAATTACCAGTAATATCAAGGCGGAGGTTAACGTCTTGGAACAGGATATTACCATCTATTTGAATTGTGCAGTCCGGGCAGGAGGCTGAGGTGATTGAAAATCTCCTGAGCAAGTATGACAGCCGCTCCAAACATATGAAAATTATGAAAATCTCCAAACGTTTTTCCCGCTTTTGCCGTGCAGTATACAGATGAAGCGGTGCAGAACGACAGCTTAGCTGTGGAGCGTGGCAGCTGGAGACGATATCTACTTAGAAGAACTCAACCCATATGCCGAGGCCTACAACGCCGCCGATTTTGACGGCGGGGTCCCATTATCTCTGCAATCGACTATGTAGGCAGCGAAGAGCAGCCAAGGTTGTATCTGCTGGAGGGCCTGGGGCGAGAGCAAGCTTCCCTCCGATTTTAGCGAACAGCTTGAAAAAGAGAATATGGAAACTGGCACGCTTTTCCTGTTGACGGCGAATATGGACTGCATGGTCATCTACAGCTCATCCAACGACATCTTTTTGGAGAAACGAGATATGCTGGCGGACTTTGGTGTTAAGGCCTTCGAGGGCATGGCTGTGGAGGGGGATTGGGAGCATCATGCTTTCCAGATACTCTATGTGCTGCTGCCAGACATGAACAGCCATGAGATTACGGATTCTTTGATAGAAGAAAGTCACTATCCCAAAGAGTGAAACCTAGCTCTATGATGAAGATGAGGCATATCCGGTCAGCGAGAAATGCATTCAGGAGCTTCTGGAGCAGTTTGAGGCACTTGGCATGTCGTTTGTTATTGAGGACGTAGAGGATTATGTGCAATACGGCCTGGACGATTTGGCTTGTACGATTGACCTGAAAGCCGGGGAGCGATCCTGGCAAATTACGTGTCTTATTATGGGTTAGAAAAAGAATTGTACCGCTATGGGCCGCATGACCCAGGTCTGACCGTGACGGTGGGCTACACCGCAGAGAATTCGGAGAGGGATCAGGAAGAAGGCAAGTTTGTTCTGCATATCAGCCGGGACCTGGAGGCAAAAAAGGCCGCAGAGTGAGTTGCGGAAGAGAAGGGAGGCGGCGAGTAGAAAGGACTGCACGTAGCGTATGCGCGGGGAAGGGGGGGATTCCAAAATTATCTATGAGATCTCCGCAGACCGGTATCAGGAACTTATGGCTGCATTCTATGACGGCAATGGCCGGACTTGGTTTTATCAGGGTGAAGAGCTGGATATTCAGGAGGTTCAAAGCGTTCTAGATTCCCTGCGTACTGACAGTTTTACCAGCGAAAAACCCTTCCAGAAGGAGGAAATCCGCCGGAACGTCTACTTGGAGAAGGAACACTGTCCGAATGTTTTTGTGGGGTTGTACCGGTACAACGGGAACCTTTCCTCGCGGAAGTGGACGGAAAGCCGGTATTGCTTGTAAAGCGTTCCTATACGGTGAATTTAATGGAAGCGGTTCATGCCATTGTATTGACAAAGATCAAATAAAAGGAGAAAAGACCGGCGACCTGCAGCAGAGCGGCGCCGGCCTTTTTCCATCATAAAATCAGCGCAGTCCTGGTAAAAAGGCGCCTCAAGGAGGCATTTGACAGGTTTCAAACAGACGCTGGGCCATACCTTTGCCGCACGCTTTCCCAGCCCGACGGCGACGCACCATTCCTCGGCCCGGAGCTTGAACGTCGTACGGGAGATGCCAAGTTCCCTCCCTGCCTGGGCGGCGCTCACCCGGCCCCGCCACCATTCTTCTGCCAATTCTGCAAAGGCATCCGGCATCAAAAGCGGTTTTCTCCCAAATCGAACGCCCCGTGTCTTTGCTGCGGCAATTCCCTCTGCCTGCCGCTGACGGTTGAAGTCCCGCTCGGTCTGCGCTACATAACTCAAAAGCTAGAGTACAATGTCTGCGATAAGCGTGCCAATCAAAGCCCTTCCTTCCCGGGTGTCCAGAAGCGGCATGTCCAGCACTACAATGGCGATTCCCTTTTCCTTGGTTAAGCCTTCCCACTGTTCCAGGATTTCCCCGTAGTTGCGGCCCAGGCGGTCAATGCTCTTGACAACCAGAATATCCCCGCCCTTCATGGACCGTACCAGCTGAAGGTAGGCGGGGCGTTCAAAATTCTTTCCGGATTGCTTTTCTACGATAATCCGCTCCATTGGAACGCCGAATTCCTGCATGGCAATGACCTGCCGGTTCTCACGCTGTCCCTTGGTAGATACACGGACATAGCCGTAGGTTTTTCCTGACATAGCTGTTTCCCCCTATTTAACTATTTTAGAAACTAATCCGCAAGGCAGAAATAAGTTCCTGGCAAACCCATTTTATCAAAACTGTATGCATAAGAAAAAAGAGCCTGTTGATTTTTAATCAAAAGGCTCTTTTTTGTATTTTATTACACATTAAGCGCAGAAATATCACAAAATTTCTTCGGCGTTTTCTTACAATTTCAGATCGGCGTTGACATTAGTAACGGTTACAAGAGACTCCATGACGGCTCGCTCCTCGCTGGAAAGGGTGCCCCTGCGAATAGAGAGGAGGGCATATTCCGCCTCCGTGAGCCAGGGGCGGGCTTGCCCGTCCCCATCTAAGTAGGTGCGCTGCCGGATGCCTTCCAGCCAGGCCAGTCGCTCGTCCGGGAGGAATCCGGCGGTGCTTATCTGGAAAATGGCCTCTTTCGCCCGGAGGCGGATTGCCTCCATCCGGTGGCGGATGTCTGCCTTTTGGATCTCATAGAGCCGCTCGGGCTTGTTCATGACCTCCAGCGAGGTGGTGACCTTGCCGATGTCATGGAGCCAGACGCTCATAATCAGCTCCTTCTTATGTTTGGGGGAGAAGGGGAGCGGCTCCCCAGCGTTCTTGGCCCTCTGGTTCAGAAAGTCCACAAAGCGGGAGCTGCACCGGGCTATGCGGTGGGAGTGGTTGGCGTTGTAAGGAGACCGCTCGTCGACTGCGGCAGACATCATCCGGACAAAGGAGCGAAACAGCTCCCGAATCTCCTTTATATACCGCACATTTTGGATGGTAACGGCGGCCTGAGAGGTCACGGACTCCAGGGCCAGGATCATGTCCAGCAGATGGTTGAGATCCTGCTCGGAGGAGAGCATCACGCCCGCAGCGCATTTTTCATAGCCTCCTGAGTCATCATAGGGCAATTACCATACCTTCCCGCGTGCGCCATATTCCTGTTGGGCCAGCCGTTCCTGCTCCTGCAGAAACGCATCCTGGTAATCCCGGGCGTAATGGGTCATTAGGATTCGTTCCGCGCCGGCGGCGCGGCCTAAGGCGAGACCTTCCTCCCAGGCGGATTGGCCCCAGCCGGGGTGGTTATCCGCCTTGGTAAAATTCGCGTTCCAAATCAGCAGGCTGCTGTTCCGGGCGAAGCTGGGCATATTTCCTCATTCATTTCGCAATCCAGGGTGTAGATGACGCTGCTTTCCCCAAATTCCGCCCGGTACAAGAGGCTTTCGCCCGGATGGTTTCCCTCCATGGTGCAAATACGAAGTTCTCCTCCGGCGCGGGGCAGGGAGAACGAGTCCCCCGGGACGATTTCGTGAAAGAAAACCTGGACCGAATGATCCCGCAGGCCGACTGGCCAATAAGGACTGCCGACGGCGGTTTCCAGCTGTTGTTGGAAGCTGGTACTCTGGCGGGCCGCACCGTAGAGATGGATTTCTGTGCCCAACGGTACGCTCAGCGTGTACAGGCCCGGAATGTGGTCGATGTGGACATGGCTGATGAGGATATCCAGCCGCGGGGTTCCCGAGAGCCGCTCCGCCAGGTTGGGCAGCCCGCTGCCCGCGTCGAAGCAAAGAACCCCGCTGCCCCAGTCCAGGGAGATGCAGGACGTGTTTCCGCCGTATTCCAAGAACTGCCTGTCCGCCGCCGGCAGGGCGCCACGCGCCCCCCAGATGGATAGTGTAGCGTTCATTTTTATTCCAACCTCGTTTCCTTTCAGGCTGCCGGACGCACCGGGATTGAGGGAAAGCCCGCAGCCCATATCCGCAGGCTTTTCCCGGCAAAACCTTTCTCCCTCATTTTACAATAAAAGACTGAAAAGAAAAAATTCGATTGCGATGCTGAGAGTGCCTATAAAAGCACAAAGGTTCCTCCCCGCCGTCCAGCGGAGCGGAACCTTTGCGGTATTCATTGATATTCCAACCGTATTCGCAGCCGCCTCCGGGGCAGGGGAGGGGCGTCCGGCTCCTCCCGGGTGATGGATTCCCCCCGGAAGACCGACAGGGTCAGGCCGATGAGGGCCATGTCCAGGACGGTCTGGAGGTTCCCCACCACCAGGGGCAAACTGGCGGAGAACAGCACGAAGCCCAGGTTCAGCGCTGTGCTAAGCACCAGCTGAGCCGCCAGGGTGATGACCGCCGCCAGAACTACAAAACGGCCCGGCAGGTATGTTTGCCGGAGGCCCTTCACCAGGATCCAGACGAACAGAGCCGTCAGCGCCGCCACCAGCACCAGGAGGGGGATCCAGCCCCAGGCTACCGCCATGGACGCGGGAAGGAAGTCGTGGCTGAAATCTATGGGCATCGCTTTTTCGGGAACATGGGTGCTGTCTACACAGATCCGGATTCGCGCGCCGGCATTGACCGCGGCTCCGGCGCTCCCGTGCTGCCGCAAAGGAGGAACCTCCGCCCAGAATATACGGAGAATCCAGCCGAAAAAGCCCTGTCCTTTCGGGTCCAGCTCCGGATGGAGGGCGATTTGCAGTCTCTGGCGGAAGGAATGAAGATATCCTTGGGAAATCAGAACTGCCGGAGCGCTGAGAGCCACAGCCAGGGTGACGCCGGTGCTTTTCCATTTCCCCACGCCGAACCAATCCTGCCAGGCGGCAAGAAGCGTCAGAACCAGTCCGGAGAACCAAAGCAGGAGCAGCCCTGTCGTGGAGGGGGCCATGGAGCAGATCAGCGCCAGAGGGACGCGGCCCAGAATGGAAAGGAGAAGCCCTCTCCAGCCCTTGCCCCGGAAGCTATAGAGCCAGAGGGCGTAGGCAATGGGATAGAGAAGGACCACATAGCGCGTATAATAAGAGACGGCGGCGCGATGCAGCGTCAGCGTCAGCGCGCCGGCCGCTAGCGCCCCGATATACACAGTCTTTGCGTGCCGGACCAGCCGGGAGACATCGAAAATGTACATTCCCAGCATGGCCACCGTGCCCAGCCCCAGGGCGGCCAGGGATTTCACTAGCAGCCTGGCGGGGCTGGCGTGGTAGCTCTGGTGGAAGACCACCCGCAGGATTGCCCCCGCCAGCGCCAGGGTCAGCGTCAGCCCCAGCAGCCCCCACTGGGGCCGGGGCCGGTGGACGGCATCCAGCTCCATACCCACCGTCACGGGATCCCCCATGTCTTCCACGGCTAAGCGCTCCGCCTCCTCCGGGGACTTGCCCTCTTTGAGAAATTCGTCCCGCTGGTCCTCCAGGTGCCGTTCCAGCTCCCGGGCCAACACGGGCCTGGCCCGCTTCCATCGGATCTGCTCCCGAACCGCCTCCAGATAGGCTTGTATCGTCTCAGGCAAGGCAGGCGCCTCCCTTCAGCACCCGGCCCATGGCCTGGGCGTAGGCGTTCCAGGACGCCTCCTTTTCCCGGAGGGCATCCCGGCCCTGCCTGGTCAGATGGTAGTAGCGGCGGATTTTGCCGGACTCCGCCGCCTGCTCGTAAGCGCTGACCAATCCCTTCTCCTCAAGGCTATGGAGGAGGGGATAAAGTGTCCCCGCCCGTAGGCGGAAGGCGTCGCTGCTCTGCCGCCGCAGTTCGTCAATCATTTGATAACCATAAAGGTCTCCGCCCTGCAGCAGCTTCAGCACCAGAAGGGACATGCTCCCGCTGACCAGGCTTTTTTCCAGTTCCATAGATAGCCTCCTATATATAGATTTTCGATATATTAATGCGGACATTATATATCGGAAATCTATATATGTCAAGGGGATTTTTTCCGAAGAGATTTATGGTGGAAATGGAAACTTTTTGCGGCTTCTTCCGAAATCCGGCAAGGAGTGGTTGACGAAATGCCCGGAGGAGCGGTATAATAACTTGGTTTATTATCAGGGAATACGGAGGAACGGGCATGTGGATTGCGGACAAGTGGGAGGACTATGAGCTGCTGGACTGCGGCGGGGGGGAGCGCTTGGAGCGCTGGGAGCGGCAGGTTTTGGTCCGTCCGGACCCTCAGGCCATCTGGGAGACGCCCCGGAAGCATCCCGCCTGGCAAAAGGCTGGGGGGAAGTACCTCCGCTCCTCCACCGGCGGCGGGCACTGGGAGAAGAAGGCGCTGCCGGAGAGCTGGAAGATCCGCTACGGGGATCTGACCTTTCAGGTGAAGCCCATGAATTTCAAGCACACCGGCCTCTTTCCGGAGCAGGCCGTGAACTGGGACTTCATGGCGGAGAAGATCCGATCGGCGGGCCGTCCCATCCGGGTGCTGAATCTCTTCGCCTACACCGGCGGGGCCACTGTGGCCTGCGCCAGGGCGGGGGCCAGCGTGTGCCACGTGGACGCCGCCAAGGGCATGGTGGCCTGGGCCAGGGAAAACGCCCGTCTGTCGGGCCTGGGAGAGGCGCCCATCCGCTGGATTGTGGACGACTGCGCCAAGTTTGTGGAGCGGGAGATCCGCCGGGGGAAAACCTATGACGCCATCGTCATGGACCCGCCCAGCTATGGCCGGGGACCCGGCGGCGAGGTCTGGAAGCTGGAGGAGAACCTGTATCCCTTCGTGAAGCTCTGCGCCGGGGTTTTATCGGACAAGCCCTTGTTCGTCCTGATCAATTCTTACACCACGGGCCTTGCCCCGTCGGTATTGGGATATCTTCTGAACCTGCTGGTGCGGGAGACCTACGGCGGAAAGTGCGCCTGGGATGAGCTGGGGCTTCCGGTGAGTTCGACGGGCCTGGCTCTGCCCTGCGGGGCCACGGGAAGGTGGCTTTGCGAATGAGCCTCCCGGGGGACGCCACCCTGCGGGTCCTGCGCTATATCCTTTGGATGCTGCCGGGCGTGGCGCTGGCGCTGCCGGCGTATGGAGTTTCCCGCCGGAGACGTTGCCTGAGGGCAGGGGGCCTGCCCGGCAACAAGATGCGGGAGGCCGGAGTGCTGGCGCTGTTCCTTTACTCCGGGGGTATGGCGGCGCTGACGCTGTGCCCGCATCCCGGCTGGCTCTACGCCGGGCTGTGCGGGCATTGGTCGCCGTACTTTGCCGGCTGGTGGTTGCCGCTGGGTGGCCGGGTGAATCTCATTCCCTTTTCCCAGGGGGACAGCCTGTTCAACCTGGCGGGCAACATTGTGATGTTTCTTCCTTTCGGCTTTCTGGCGGATTTGTTGGGGCGGGGCTGGAAGCGGGAGTTGGCGGCGGGCTTTGGAATCACGGTGTTTATCGAGTGCTGGCAGGTTCTCGTGGGACGGTATTTTGACGTGGATGACATTCTTCTCAACACCCTGGGCTTTCTCTGCGGCTGCGGGCTGGGAAGGCTTGCGCGGCGGCTGGCACCTGGGTGGGGGCATTTCATACAGGCTGTGATGAGGAGCATAGATGAGTGAGATGATTCGAACGGAAAGCCTTCGCTTTGCCTACCCGGCGGACGAGGGGCAAAAGGCGGTATACGCTCTCCGGGGTGTGGACTTGGAAGTTGAAAAGGGCAGCTTTGTGGTGATTCTGGGCCACAATGGCTCCGGGAAGTCCACGCTGGCAAAGACCTTTAACGCGGTATTGCTTCCCGCCGGGGGAAAGGTCTACGTGGAGGGCATGGACACCTTGGACGAGAGTTTTCTCCTGGCCATACGCCAGCGGGTGGGCATGGTGTTCCAGAACCCGGATAATCAGATTGTCGCCAATGTGGTGGAGGAGGACGTGGCCTTCGCCCCGGAGAACCTGGGCGTTCCCACGGAGGAGATCCGCCGCCGGGTGGATGCGGCGCTGAAGGCCGTGGGTATGGAGGAGTTCACCACCCATGCGCCCCACCTGCTCTCCGGCGGGCAGAAACAGCGCATTGCCATTGCTGGTGTCATCGCTATGGAGCCGGCGTGCATCGTCCTGGACGAGGCCACTGCCATGCTGGACCCCACCGGCCGGCGGGAAGTGCTGTCCACCGTCCATCGCCTGAACCGGGAGAAGGGGATCACCGTCATCCTGATTACGCACCACATGAACGAAGCGGAGGACGCGGACCGGGTCATCGTCATGAATGACGGCCGGGTAGACCTGGACGGAACGCCCCAGGGGGTGTTCCGGGAGGTGGCGAGGCTTCGTCACCTGGGGCTGACGGTGCCGGACACCGTGGATTTGCTGGACCGCCTCCGGCGCTCGGGCTGGGACCTGCCCCTGGACGCGCTGCGGGTGGAGGAGTGCGCCGATGCCATTGTGGGGGCGCTGAAGAAGGAGTAACGGAGGGGGACCTATTTTGTCCATCTTGGAGATCAAGCATCTGACCCATACCTACGGCATTGGGACGCCCTTCCAGCGCAGCGCGGTAGAGGACGTCAGCTTTGCCGTGGAGCGAGGGGAGTTCCTGGGAATCATCGGCCACACCGGATCCGGGAAATCCACGTTGATTCAGCACCTCAATGGCCTTTTAAAGCCCACCTCCGGACAAGTTTTGCTGGAGGGGAAGGACATCTGGACGGAGCCGAAGAAGATCCGGAACGTCCGCTTTCAAGTGGGGCTGGTGTTCCAGTACCCGGAGTACCAGCTCTTTGAGGAGACGGTGTACCAGGACATCTCCTTCGGCCCCAAGAACCAGGGAAAGACTGGAGATGAGCTGGACCGCGCCGTCCGGGAGGCGGCGCGGCTGGTGGGGCTGCGGGACGAGCAGCTGGACAAGTCCCCCTTTGAACTCTCCGGCGGGCAAAAGCGCCGGGCGGCCCTGGCGGGGGTGCTGGCCATGGAGCCAAAGATTTTGGTGCTGGACGAACCCACAGCGGGCCTGGATCCGGCGGGCCGGGAAAACCTGATGGCCAATATCCGGGAGTATCACCGAAACAAGGGGACCACCATCATCCTGGTCAGTCACAGCATGGACGAGATTGCCCAGAATGCGGACCGTATCCTGGTTCTGAAATCCGCCCGCATCCTGATGAGCGGCGCCCCGGCGGAGGTATTTGCCCGAGGGCCGGAGTTGCTGTCCGCCGGGCTGGACGTGCCCCAAATCACCCGGGTGGCCATGGCCCTGCGGGATCGGGGACTTCCCATTGACCCTGCCGTCTATACGGTGGAGGCTTTGGAGCGGCAGCTTCTGGAGCTGAAGGGGGGAGGAACCTCATGCTGAAGGACATTACTCTGGGTCAGTATTTCCCGGGAAATACCGTGGCGCACAAGCTGGATCCCCGAACGAAAATCCTCCTGGTGATGCTATACATTACGGCCCTCTTTACCGCCGGAAGCTTTCTGGCCTATGGACTGATGGCGCTGGTGCTGGTGGTCTGCGTGCGTGTTTCCAGGGTCGGGCTGCGATCCCTGGTAAAGGGTCTGAAGCCGGTGCTGTTCATCATCGTTTTCACCGGCATTTTGAACCTGTTTTTTACGCCGGGGGCCGATGAACTTTGGGCTTGGGGACCGCTTCATATCACGGGTGCGGGCCTTCGGAATGCCGGCTTTATGGTTCTGCGGATTATGTTGCTCATCATGGGCACGTTTTTGATGACCTATACCACCAGCCCCATCAGCCTCACCGACGGCCTGGAGCGGCTGCTGAACGGGTTAAAGCGCTTTCACGTTCCAGTCCATGAGCTGACCATGATCATGTCTATCGCCCTGCGCTTCATCCCCACGCTGATTGAGGAGACGGACAAGATCATGTCCGCCCAGAAGGCCCGGGGGGCGGATTTCGAGAGCGGGAACCTGATGGAGAAGGCGAAGGCCCTGGTGCCCATCCTGGTGCCGCTGTTCATCAGCGCCTTCCGCCGGGCGGACGAGCTGGCCACGGCCATGGAGTGCCGCTGTTACCACGGCGGGGAGGGCCGGACGAAGCTCCATATTT
>JAAVYM010000115.1 GCA_022791135.1 Oscillibacter sp. | reverse complement strand
GGTGGACGCGTTCCGCAAGCACGCGCTGAATCCCGAGCGGCCCAATATGCGCGGCTCCCACGAAAACGGCGACATCTTCTTCCAGCACCGCGAGGCCTGCAACCCCTATTACGACGCGCTGCCTGACGTCGTCGAGAAGTATATGGGCAAGGTCAACGAGAAGCTGGGCACCGACTATCAGCTGTTCAACTATTACGGCGCTCCGGACGCGGACCGGGTGATCATCGCCATGGGTTCCATCTGCGACGTGGCCGAGGAAGTCATCGACTATATGAACCAGCATGGCGAGAAGGTGGGCCTCATCAAGGTCCGTCTGTACCGCCCCTGGCGCGCCGACAAGCTCATCGCCGCCATCCCCGCCACCTGCAAGAAGATTGCCGTGCTGGACCGGACCAAGGAACCCGGCTCCCTGGGCGAACCTCTGTACGTGGATGTGGTGGCCTCTCTGGCCAATGCCGGAAAGACCGGCATCACCGTCATCGGCGGCCGTTATGGCCTGGGCAGCAAGGATACTCCGCCCGCCAGCGTCTTTGCCGTGTATGAGGAGCTGACCAAGGCCGAACCTAAGCGCCAGTTCACCATCGGCATCGTGGACGACGTGACCCACCTGAGCCTCGAGGAGAAGCCCGCCCCCAACACTGCGGCGGAGGGCACCATCGAGTGCAAGTTCTGGGGCCTCGGCGGCGACGGCACCGTGGGCGCCAACAAGAACTCCATCAAGATCATCGGCGACCATACGGACAAGTACGTCCAGGCGTACTTCCAGTACGACTCCAAGAAGACCGGCGGCGTCACCGTCAGCCACCTGCGCTTTGGCGACAAGCCCATCCGCTCCCCCTATTATATCAACAAGGCCGACTTCGTAGCCTGCCACGTGCCCGCCTATATCATCAAGGCGTTTCCCATGGTCCGGGATGTGAAGCCCGGCGGCACCTTCCTCATCAACTGCCAATGGAGCGATGAAGAGGTCAACAAGCACATGCCCGCCGTTGCCAAGCGCTATATCGCCAAGAACAACATTCAGGTCTACACCATCAACGCCATCGACCTTGCCCGCGAGATCGGCATGGGCAAGCGCACCAACACCATTCTCCAGTCCGCGTTCTTCTCCCTGGCGAAGGTCATGCCCGAGTCTGAGGCCATCCAGTATATGAAGGACGCCGCTACCCACTCCTACCTGAAGAAGGGCCAGGATGTGGTGGATATGAACCACAAGGCCATCGACGCCGGTGCTACGGCTTACCGTAAGTTCGAGGTTCCTGCCGACTGGGCCGACGCCCAGGATGCCCCCGACGCCACCGTGCGCACCGGCCGTCCCGAGCTGGTGGAGCAGGTGAAGACCATTTTGGACCCCGTGGGCAAGATGGACGGCGACAGCCTCCCCGTCTCCGCCTTTGTCAAGCACGTGGACGGCCAGTTTGAGCTGGGCGCGGCGGCTTATGAGAAGCGCGGCGTGGCCGTCAGCGTCCCCACCTGGATGCCCGAGAACTGCATCCAGTGCAACCAGTGCGCCTATGTCTGCCCCCATGCCACCATCCGTCCCTATGCCATGACCGAGGAGGAGGCCGCCAAGCTTCCCGCCGCCGCCAAGGTGATCGACAAGACCGGCAAGGGTAAGGGCTATAAGTTCACCATTGCCGTCAGCCCTCTGGACTGCATGGGCTGCGGCGTGTGCGTGGGCGTGTGCCCGGGCAAGAAGGGCGAAAAGGCCCTGAAGATGGCGCCCCAGGAGCAGGAGGCCGCCCAGCAGGAGGTCTTCAACTACTGCGTGGCCGAGATTTCCGAGAAGAAGGACCTCCAGGACAGCACGGTTCCTGGCAGCCAGTTCCGTCAGCCGCTGCTGGAATTCTCCGGCTCCTGCGCAGGCTGCGCCGAGACCAGCTATGCCCGTCTCGTCACCCAGCTCTTCGGCGACCGGATGTATATCTCCAACGCCACCG
>JAAVYM010000003.1 GCA_022791135.1 Oscillibacter sp. | reverse complement strand
CTCCCCCTCGGGGATGAGCAGGTGCGCCTTGACCATAAACTCGGGGTCCAGGCCGATAAAAACCTCAGCGTGGTACATGGTCTTCCAGCGGGTGACGTACACGGCGTCCATGACGATCTTGTCCAGGGCGGTGGTGTCCACGCCGGGCTTGCCGGTGATGCGGCGGGCGGCGGCATAGCGGCCGGTGATGGAACCGTCGTTAAACAGCAGCACCTTCGCGTCCGGCTCCAGGCCGAACTCCTCGCCCCGGTATACGGGCATATCGGTGACGACGGTGCCGGGGGAGTTCTTCGCCATATCATAGGCTTCCCGGAGGGAGTTGATTTTCACGACGTTATTGCCATAGAAGGGGGCCTCAATGATGGAGCGGGTCTTGGAGAACCCAACCTTGCCGGGTCCGATTTCGGTTCTGGGGTAATAGGCTTTCGTAGACATAACAGTTCCTCCTTGATGAGTTCTTAAAAACGTTCCCGCTCGGCGGAGCGGCGGGTTCGCTGCACGTACGCTACTAATATACCCGCTTTCCTCTCAAAAAGCAAGAGTCAAAATGCCTCTTGTGAAAAAAATGGCAGGACCGAAAATCCCGCCCCGTCAACGCCGGAGCGCGCTGTGCATTCCGCCAAAAACGGCGGCCCGGAAGCCGTTTCCCCGGCGCCGGACTATCCCGGATCAAAAGCTGCCGGCCGGGCGCGCAGACGAAGCTGCGGCCGCTTTGCAGGCCCCTCCCGGAAGGCCTTTCCCCATTTTGGGGGAGATTTCGTCACCGTCCCCGCAGCTCCCGATCCTTGCGGGCCAGCCCCTGTTCGTAATTCGCAATCTTTTGGTCCAGACGGTCCAGAGACCGCTGCATATCCTCCATCCGCGTCAAGAGCTGCCGCCGCTGCTCCACCAGCAGGGCCTTGCGCTCTTCCATCGTCTCCTCCCCCCGCTGGAACAGGCGGCTGTACTCAATCAGCGCCTCAATGCTCACCCCGGCGGCCCGCATGCACTTGATCAGCTCCACCCATCCCAGGGAGGCCGCATCATAATCCCGCAAGCCGCTGCTGCTCCGGGGCACCGGCGGAATCAGCCCGATGCGCTCATAATACCGCAGCGTGTCGGCGGAAAGCTCATACTTCCTGCTCACTTCCGAAATCGTCATACCCGTCCTCCTCCGGCCACGTTTTCCTCAGCATACTCCTTGGAGCGGACTCTATGTCAAGGCTTTTTTTCGCCTTTTCCCCAAATTCCGCCTATGCTTCGCCCCGGTCTTCCATTCCGCTCGCCCTTTTGCCGCCGGTCCGCAGCGCTGGCAATGCCAGCCAGCATGCCGGCTTATCTCCTTGGGCCGTTTCGCAAGGCTTTGAAAATCTGGCGGCCGCCGTGCAGGGGCGGACGGGTGGATTCACCCCTCCATTTGACGGGCGGGAAAAAATCTGCTAGAATAGGCTAACCATTCCATATTACAAGGAGCTGAACAGAATGAAACGTCTGCAAAAGGTCCTATCCTGCCTTATGCTGTGCGCCCTGCTGGCGTGCGGGCTGTCCGCCCCCGCCGCCGCCCTCTCCGACGTGCCGGAGGACTTCTGGGCAAAGGAGGACATTGACCGCTGCATCGCCCTGAAATATTTCTACGCAGAATCGGACGGCAGCTTCGGCGTGGGCAAGGAGATGTCCCGTGCGGAGTTTTTGGTCGTGCTCAGCCGCCTCTTCGGCTGGAAACCCGCAGCTCCCGCCCGGTCTATCTACGAGGATGTCCCGGAAAAGGCATGGTATGCCGGCGTGGTGGAGACCGCCTACCACCAGGGGGCAATTACCAGCCAGGACGGCAGCTTCCGCCCCGACAGCCTCATCACCCGCAGCGAAGCCGCCGCCATGCTGGTCCGCGCCCTGGGCTATGGCAGCATTGCCGGACTGATCCAGGATATGCCCCTCCCCTTCCAGGACATCCGGTCCAACAATGGCTATATCATCATGGCCTACGGCCTGGGGCTGATGGACGGCACTTCCGTCACCGCCTTCTCCCCCGAGGGCCATGTCACCCGGGAACAGGCCGCCGTCATCCTCATGCGCCTGCACGACAAGCTGCGCAGCGGCACCGTCAGCCGTATCGGCGTGGCTACCTCGGCGGAGGGCCTGCCGGGGCTGAAGGGCTATGAGGCCGTGGGCGTCGCCGCCGCCAAGCTGGCTTATAACGGAGCGCCTCAGCTGACCTCCCTGCTGGGGGCGGACGAGGTGAAGGCCATCTGCTCCGCCGTCTCCTCCGCCGGGGCCAAGCCGCTGCTCTACGTCTCCGGAACCGATTACCACCTCCGGGAAAACGACGAGGAAAAGCTGGCGGCGGTGCTGCTCCAGGCGGTGAAGGACGGGGGCTATGAGGGGTTGTTCCTGGACATCTCCGGACTGACCAACAACACGCAGAGCAAAACCCTGACCGGCGCCGCCCGCCTGCTGCGGGAGGGGCTGGGGGAGCGGCTACTCTTCATCGCGGCGGAGGCCTCCTCCTGGAAGGGCGTCATCTCCGGCTACGATTACGCCGCCCTGGGCGGACTTGCCGACCGCCTGGTCCTCCGGGTCACCCAGCGGGCGGACCGCGCCGGGGAACGTTTCGCCGCCCCGCTGGAACCGCTGGAGCGCATTTACTACGGCCTGAGCCGCCTCCGCGGCGTGGTGGACGCCAACAAGCTGACCCTGTTCCTCACCTCCACCGGCTCGGACTGGGACGGGGAAACCTCCACCCCTGTCAGCGGAGAGGATTTGACCGAGTACCTGGCCGAGCAGGGGGCCGCAAGCCACTACTCCAGCCGCTATGCCTGCGCCTACCTGAGCCGGGGAACCTCCGTCATCTGGTATCTCAACGGGCAGTCCATCGCGGAGCGGATTCAGCTGGCCCGCCTCTTCGGCGGCGGGCACCTCTGCCTTTCCGACCTGAACCACACCCTCCCGGAGGTGCTGGAGGCTATGCCCTGACCCCCGGAGCACATGCCGCCGGGCGCTGATTTCTCAGTTCGTCAAATATATGAAAACCTGTTGGTCAAACCCCAAAGCGCCCTTCGGGAGCCTTCTTTCCAACGGGGTCCCGTTTTCAGGCGGCTGTCCTTCCGGACGGCCGCCTACGCCTTCCTCTGCCGGAATTTCGCTCCGCACACGATGAGCGGAATTTTTCCGGCGCGGATCCTTCCGCCGCAAAGGCATGAAAAAACCGCTGTTCCGGCTGAACAGCGGCTCTTTTTCGTCTGATTTGCGGTTCTCTCTTACAGGTAACGCTGCATCCCCTCGGTGGCCTGGGCGGGGTCCGCGCTGATGGTGACCGTGAACTTGATGTTGTTCCGCTCGCCGAAATTGTCCAGCCAGCTCAGGAAGCGCTCCGTCTCGCCATCCACTTCCCTGCCCACGATCTTGCAGAAATTGTCGATAAACATGTGGGAAATGTCGTAGTTGCCCGCGTGAAGGCCGCTGATAAAGCCCTGAAGCAGGTCGTAGCTGTTGAGTTTGTATTCATGCGCGTCGATCAGGCGGATGTGATAGTGGATATCGTAGGTCATGTTGCGGTTGGCCTCAATGCATACCACATTGCCCGGCTCGTCCTTCGCCGCGTTGTTAATCAGTTCAATGAGCTGCTTGGTTTTGCCGGAACCCTTCATGCCCATAATCAATCTGACCATAGTAAAACACTCCTGTCATTTTTAATTGCGTGAACCTCAGGCCCTATTTGAAAAACATCGAAACGCCGCGCCGTTTTTGGCGGACCGGTCCCCTGGGAAGCTGCCGCGCCCGCCGGAAAACCGCCTCGGACCGGCGCTCCGCCATTTTTCAAATAGGGCCTGGATTAACCATACCACACTTCCGGAAAAAAAACAATGCATAAAACCAAATTTGACAATTGTTCACAGAATCCCTGCCGGGACCGGACGCTCCCGGGCTGGACCCTCTTCTAATTCCTCCCAGGCCGGAGGAAACAGGGAGCGAATCCGTCCTTCGCACGCCTCTACCCCGGGGCGGGCCGCCGGGTCCGCGTCCAGCAGACAGGCGGAAAGGCCGCAAGCATACTGAAAAAAGTAGATCAGCCCGCCCAGGGACGCCGCGTCCGCTCCGCCGGGACGCAGGATCAGGTTCGGCACGCCGTGCTCCGTGTGGGACAGAAGCGTCCCCTCCATGACCGCTTCCCGGAGGCGGGTCAGGCCGGTTTCTCCGTCTCCGGCAGCATCCAGGCGGACCACCGTTTCAAAAAACAGCCGGGGACCGTCTTGAAGGCACTGGCCCAGGGAGCGGAAGTCCCGGCTGTAGTCCACCACCACCGGGAACAGCGTCCTGCGCTCCTTCCCCTCCGCGGCGGCAAACAGCCCCTTCGCCCACTCCAGCAGCGGTCGCAGAGCCGCGTCCCAGCCGCACAACAGCTCCACCGTGAAGCCGGAACGGCAGAGCTGGCGGCGGACGGCGGCGTAGCGCCAGGCGGGGTTTTCAAACGTGGCCGCCCTGCACCGCTCCATCATCCTCACCGCGCCGCACAGCAGCGCCCCCAGGTCCACGCCCAGCACCGCCATGGGCAGCAGCCCCGCCGCCGTGAGCAGGCCGAAGCCGCTCCGCCCGCCGGTTCCCAAATTCTCCGCCAGCAGCAGGCGCCGGCCTGCCTCCCCACCGTAGCGCTTCATCAGAACCTGGCGGAGCAGGCGGAAGGCCGGGGTGTCCTCCCCCTCCGCTGTGTAAAGTACAACATCTTGACACTCCGCCAGTGCCAGGGCCTGGCGCAGTTCCTCCTCCCGGGGAAGGCCGCTGAGCAGGCGGACCTGCCCGCTCGCAGCCCCTAAGCACCCCGCTACGCCCTCCACCCCGGAGCGGAGGACCCCATCCTCCACCACCAGCAACGTCTGCCCTTGGGCCAGGATGCTCTCCGCCAGAGTGTGCAGCCGCAGCAGCGCCGTTCCCTCCCCCGGCAGGCTCACCCAGGCCGGACGCTCCCCTTGCAGCTTGTCCTGGGCCATCTTCAGCCGGGGAGCCGCCGCCGCTTCATAGGGCAGGGGGAGAAACCGCCGCAGCTCGTACAATTCCAAAAACTCCGACATGCTATGTACCATCCTTTCTTTGGCGGAAAAACTCCAGCCCGATGTTCCCATCAGGCTGGAGTATAGCACGTCCTGCGAAAGAAATCTGTCGCGGCGGCTCGAACCGCCGGATTTCCCCCGGCCGTCAGCCTGCCAGGCAGGCAAGCTTCAGCATCCGGGTGAGCATCTGGCCATAGGTGACCCTGGGGACCTCTTCCCCCGCCAGAAGGGGAATCTCCGAGACCACTTCCCCGCCGGAGGATACGTGCAGCGTCCCCAGGCGGTCCCCCAGCGCCACGGGCGCGGACACCCGCTCCTCCAGCGTCACCGATTGGCTCAGATCCCCTGCCTTGCCCTTCTCCAGCAGCAGGGCGCTCCCCTCCCCCAGCACCGGCTGAACCGTGGCCTGGGCGCCCAGCTCCACCGGAACCGGCGGAAGAGGACCCTCGGGAACAATCCGGCGCAGGGCGTAGGACGCGAAACCGTGGTTCAGCAGAGCCTGGGCGTCCTCAAAGCGCTGGGCGGAGGTCGCCCCCTTCATGATGACCGCAATCAGCTCCATGCCGTCCCGCTCCGCTGTGGCGGAGAGGCAGTAGAGAGCGCTGTCCGTGGAACCCGTTTTCAACCCCGTGGCTCCCTCGTAAAAGCGGACCAGGCGGTTCGTGTTCACCAGCTGGGACTCCCCGTTTCGGAGGGTATCCATCCAAATCGTCGTGTACTGCCGGATATCCGGGTGATGCAGCACCAGCTCCCGGCTCATCAGGGCAATGTCATATGCCGAGGTGACATGCCCCGCCGCCGGCAGGCCCGTGGCATTTTTGAAAACCGTGTCCTTCATCCCCAGCTCCGACGCCCGCTGGTTCATCCGCTCTACAAAGGAATCCTCGCTCCCCGCTACCGCCTCCGCCAGGGCCACTGCGCAGTCGTTGGCGGAGACGACGCAGACCGCCTTCAGCATGTCGCTGACGCTGAGCTGCTCGTTCTCCTTCAGCCAGATCTGGGACCCGCCCATGGAGCAGGCGTGGGGCGAGGCCGTGATCGTGGTGTCATAGCTCAGCTGGCCCCGGTCGATGGCCTCCATCGTCAGCAGCAGCGTCATCACCTTCGTGACGCTGGCGGGTTCCAGCTGCTTGTGCTCGTCCTTGGCAAACAGGACGGTCCCCGTCTCTTTTTCCATCAGGATGGCCGAGGGCGCGGAAACCTCCACCGCACGTGCGCCGGAGGTCAGCAGCAGTACCGCGCACAGCAGCGCAATTGTTTTTTTCATGACGATCCCCCTTTGCTATTTCTCTGCATCTTATGTGCAAAAGGGGACATTCATGACCCGTCCCGGGACGGGCGGCCCATTTTTTCGCCGGAGTACAAAGACGTCTACGAATCGCCCGGGGCCTCTTCCCCTCCCCGGCATGGTCCCGGCCTGCCCTCCTCCTGAACGGTCTGCCGCGCCAGGGCGCGCTGGGGCGCCGATTGGCGGAACACAATCTCCGGCTGCACCGTCAAAACCCGCGGCTCAGCCTGCCGGCCGGCGGCCAGGTCTATCGCCATCGTCAGGCAGCGCTCCATAATCTCCCGGGTCCGCAGGTCCACCACCGTCATCGGCGGGCAGCTCCGGGCAAACAGCCGCTGGGGGCCTGTGCTGACCGCCAGAACCTGCACATCCCGCCCCACCTCGCAGCCCGCCTCGTAGAGGGCGCTCAGTATCCCCAGGCCCACCATGTCGTAGGCGCAGAGGATCACCCGGGTCAGCTTCCCGGACCGAAGCAGCTCCCGGCCCAGGTCATAGCCGTCGTCCACCCGGTTTGCACAATACAGCGTGCGGCCCTCCGGCGTCCAGCCCTGGGCGCGGAGAATTTCCGCCATGTGCTCGCTCCGGGAGGTCAGGCCATAATAGTCCACGGTGTTCATCACCATCGTCACATCCGTGCCGCCGCAACGCAGCGCGTGCTCCGTCGCCAGGCGCGCCGCCTGAATATGATCCACGGAGACGGAGGAATAGCCGGGCAGATTCCGGTTCAGCAGCACGGCGGGCACCGCCGGCGGGTGGCTCTCCAGCCAGCCCAGGTCGTCCTTCTGCCCGGCTACGAAAAGCATCGTATCGCAAGCCGGGACCTGATCCTCCAGCAGGGCGCCGAGGCAGCCCTGGTCATAGGGACGGATGGAGATGTTCACCGCGCAGGGCGAGGCAGAAAGGGCGTTGTTCAGCCCCTGCGTCAGCGGCGGCATGCACATCTCAAAATCCCGCCGGGGCCAATAGACGGCGATGACCGGCGTCCCGGCGGCTCCGCCGGGACGCCGCCGCCGCGCCGTGTATCCCAGCGCCTCCGCCGCCGCCCTCACCCGCGCCTGCGTCGCCGGGGCGATGCGGCGGCGGTCTCCTTGGCCGCTGAGGACGTAAGACACCGTGGAGGCCGATACGCCGCAGCGGGCGGCGACATCGTATATGGTAGCCATGTGATCCCCCCTGTTGTGGCTTTATTGAGCAAACTTGAGTTAAGCATACTCCGGCGCGGCTAAAAAATCAAGGGAGGATCCTTCCGGTTCCTCTTGTCAGGCGCGCTGCCGGATGAGGCTCCGGCTGTTTTGCAAAAGGCGGGAGACTCCAATCGGGACGGAGGTCACAGCCGGAAGAGAAACCGATCCGTTCAGGAAGGGACGGGAAAGGGGCGGCTGCGCGCCGCCGTTTCGCAGGATGCAGTCCACAATCAGGGTCAGATACCGGTTCAGAATCTCCGCCACCTGCTTCGGCTGAAGGCGCTCGGACATGGTTGTGAAGCCCCGGACATCCACAAACAGCACCGCGATGTTCGTCAGCTTCCCGCCAAGCTCCAAGGCGTCAGAACCCTCTTTGAGAATCTCGTTGACAATCTCCGGGGCTACGTAACGCTTAAAGGTCGCGGTGACCCGCCGCTTCTCCAGGGCCGAGTGAATGTAGTTCATGGCCTCGACGGCCATGGCAATGACGTCCCGCCCCCACGCTGATAGGGGCCAATCTCCTGGATTGTCCGCTCGTCAATGCCCACTAAGACCACGTCTTCTTCCGGCGTGCTCCGGCTTTGATACCATGCGTCCGAAACGCTCCAGTCCGCCTTGTCCAGCAGACCCGAGGCCGCCAGCACCATCAGCAGCCCCGAGGCCGCCAAGGCCGCCTCGAATCCGGCGCACCGCGCCATTGTCTGTGTCCGTTACATAAATCGTGCCGCCGTCGTCCACCGCCACACCCTTGGGACCGGAGAACGCCGCCTGGCTCGCCGCATTGGACGCTTACACCACTGGGCGCGGTGCAGTTCAGGGCGGACCACTGCGCCTGCGTGCCTCGGAAAACAATGGTTTTCAGGGCCTTGCAGCCGCTAAAGGCTTCCTTTCCAATGATGGGAAACCCGTTCTTGGGAAGTGTGATCTCCGTCAGATTTATATTGCCGAAAAACGCGGTTTCTCCGATGTCCGTCAAGCTGCTGGCAATTGCGCGTAGAAGGTCTGGTCCGCATTGGGCAGGCTGTCTGTGGGAAGAACCTGATTTCTGCCTTCCGACGCGTCGAACCAGCCCAGGAACTCATAGGACGTCCCGCGGGTGGGTTCCTCCGGAAGCGTCACGCGGGTGTCCGTATTCGTCTGGACCGCTTTTGTCTCCGAGCCGTCTGCAAACACGCCTTGATTCGCATGGAAGGTGACGGTGTAAGTCCTTTGGGGCGGCGGGGCCTCTGTGGGAATCAAGGTGTAATAGCCCGTGGCATCCGGCTCCTCAGATGCCGCCCAGCTGCCATGCGCTACAACGGGTGCAAAGGATTTCGCCTTTATATCCGCGCCGGCCGTCAGGGCTGCTGCGGCGGTCCGCGTGAACACGCCATCCACCAGAATCCGGCCGGTGGCGGAGACCGTCAGCGTGCCCGAGCTGGCCAGATCCCTCCGCAGCCGCAACGTGTCGCCGCTGGTGACGGACACTGTGCCGCTATTCCGCAGGGTATCCGCAGATTCCGTGTTGGGCTGCACGGTGAGCGAACCCCGCCCCTCCAGAAGCGCCTAGACCTCTGTGTCCTTCAGCTTCATGGTCCTGGGCTTCGTACTTAAGGACGATGAACTGCCGCCGCTGCTGGTGCTGCCGCCGTCAATGGCCGGGTTCCAGCCCTGGGTAGGCGCTACCAGCTTCGGAAATGCCTTTTCCTGGGAAACGATGTGGGGCTGCCCGCTCTGCTGCTTTCGGGCCGCATCCAGCTCCTGCTCCTGCTTCATTTCCTCCCCGTCCTGCCGCCGCCGGGCCTCTTTGATGGCCTGGGGCGTGGCGGTTTTTCCGTCGGGGGTCTTTCCGCTGGGGTCCTCGCCTTCCGCTTTTGCCAGATCCTTGAGAATCTCAGGCCAGTCTCTCCCTCCATTTCCTCGCACAGCGGGATTGCCGGAGCTGAGGTTCACCTCCAGCTTTTTTCCGTCCTTGCGGACCTCTATCTCGCTGGACGCATCTTCCTTGATGGTCTTCGTGTCGTCCAGGTTCATCCAGGCATAGCTCTTCTCCTCCGTGACGGCGTAATAGCCACTGTAAAGGTGCATGTTCGGCAGCCGGGTCAAGCTCTTGCCGCTGCTCTTGCCAACTCCTGCGGTTCCCTCGGTCTTGCTCAGGCAGATCATGGCGGCGCTCTCCGCCGCCGGGGCAGCGGACAGTCTTGCGCACGGGGACCGCGTTTCATGTGGCCGTAATCCGGGACTCCGCATGGCGCTTCCGCCCCTAGCTGAAGCGCTCATCACAGGCTCATCATGCAAGAAACTGCACCAATGGCCGCTGTGCGCCGGTTTGTGGGAACATCTTTGCCCGGCAAGGAAATCGGACAATCCTGGGGGAAGAATTTCTTCCGCCGGGGTGCGCACCGGGCGATTGGCACAGCTTCTTTCCGAACGATAAGTACCGCCTATGGCATTTTTGTTTTATCCTGGGAAAATTTTTTTCATAATTTCCAGCCGGGACGGACTCCTTCACCCCCGGTGTTGCGGCGGACAGCCCTCTGTGCTATAGTAATACCAGATAGAGGAGGAATCCATTATGAAGATTATCGACGCCCATCTCCACCTGTTTCCTCAGGACCCCGACACGGAGGAAATGGCCCGGCAGGTGGGACATCACAACAGCACCGATCACCTTCGCCAGGTCTATGGCGAACTGGGCATCGTCCACGGCGTCGTCATGGGAAACCACAGCCTGGACCCCGCCTATCACCAATACCCACCGGACCTGTTCCACTACTGCGTGGGCTTGGACAGCTCCATACAAGACGGCGGGCTGCCTCCGGACTACGTGGAGCAGGTGGAGGAAAATCTCCGGAGGGAAAGCTGCTGCGGCGTGAAGCTCTATCCCGGCTACAACCACATCTGGCTCTCGGACCCCTGCTACGCGCCGGTTTACCGGCTGGCCGCCCGGTACGGCAAGCCGGTGGCCATTCACATGGGGCTTACCGCCTTCCCCGGCGCGCATTTGAAATACGCCCATCCCCTGGTTCTGGACGAAACGGCGGCGGATTACCCGGAAACTCAGTTCGTCATGTGCCACTTCGGGAACCCCTTCCTGGAGGCCGCCGCCGCAGTGGTGGAGAAAAACCCCAACGTGGCGGCGGACCTCTCCGGGCTGCTGGAAGGACGGACGGATTTGGGGCGCTATTTTCAGGAGCAAGCGGGATACGCCTCCCTGCTCCGCACCTGGCTGACGGCAATCCAAAAATGGGACGGCATCCTCTTTGGCACAGACTGGCCCATTGTCAACCTGGGTGAGTATATCCGCTTCATCCAGCGGCTGGTCCCGGAAAGGCATTGGGACGCCGTATTCTTTGGCAACGCCAACCGCATTTATGGCTTAGGACTTGCATAGAAAACGCTCAAACAGGGCCAGCCGGCATACGGCTAGCCCTGTTCATATCATTATGTGGCTTCAAGTGTGAGGTCATTCCGAGGTCTCCGGAGGGTTCGGCTCGCCGGGCGGGTCCGGCGTCTCCGGAGGGGTTGGCTCGCCGGGCGGGTCCGGCGTCTCCGGAGGGGTTGGCTCGCCGGGCGGGTCCGGCGTCTCCGGGGGGGCTGGCTCGCCGGGCGGGTCCGGCGTCTCCGGAGGGTTCGGCTCGCCGGGTGGGTCCGGCGTCTCCGGAGGGGTTGGCTCGCCGGGCGGGTCCGGCGTCTCCGGGGGGGCTGGCTCGCCGGGCGGGTCCGGCGTCTCCGGGGGGTCTGGCTCGCCGGGTGGGTCCGGCGTCTCCGGGGGTGGCTCGGGAGCGGGTTCTACAACCGTAACCTGGAAGGAAACATTCTCATAATACGTCCCCCAGTTTTTTACGTTGAAGCTGATAAACCCGCTGACCTCCGTTACGCCGCGCTGGGAAGCATTGATGACGCAGGTCAAATAGTCGCCCGGTTTCCGCTCTGCGGAGAGCACGATCGCGTTGCGGGATGTCCAGCTTGCAAAGCCTACCGTAACATCGCTGCCCACCTCATAGGCCGAAACGCCATGCTCTGCGGAGCTGCCCGCCTCCAGTGTCAGATTATCCAGCGTATAGCGCCAGTCAAATCGGTTTTGCACTTCGATGATGATGGCATACTGCACGCCGGAATCGCCGGACACAGGCTGAGCCAGCAAAATCGCCCGGCCCGCTTTCTTCGTGAGGAAAATTCCTTCCTTCTTGGTTATAAAATTCCGGTCTTTTTCAAAGTCGGCCACCGAGCTGTCGGAAGATCTGAAGTACAGATCCTCCTCCGGCATGGTCTTCCCCGCCGACTCAAAGGCCCGGCGGAACGTATCCTTGTAGCCATAGCCGGAGCAATAGCCGAAGTCCGTCAGAACTACTTCCTCGGTCTCCCCCTGAAAGCTCAGATAATCCACCGTTATCTGGCAGGAGATGGTATCCTCCATCATCCGCATGCCCACACAAGTGTCCACCTCGAAGGTGAGCGTGCAGAAAAGCTCCACGCTGCCCCGCCGGAGACCTTTCAGAGAGCAGCTGCGGGTATTCAGCGCGGTGAAGAGCACCTCCAGCGTATCCGGGTCGCTGCTGGTAAACTTCACCGACCGAATGACCGCGCCGCTTATGGCCATGCTATCAATCCCGTGGCGATCCGAGTAATTAGTCAAATCGACCTCGCCGTCTTCAAAGCGGTAGGACCAGTCAAACCGGTCCTGAACCTCCAGAGCCAGGACATACTGGACCTTCGGCTCATCCGGGTCGAAGGCCATCAGCTCTACGCTTCCGGCGGAGAGGGCGTCGCAATGTCCGTTGGAATCCACAACCGCCACGGCGCTGTCTGAGGAGGTATAGACCAAATTCTCCGGCAACTCATCTCCCCATTTATTGGCAAAGACAAAGCTGCCGCCGTAACCGGAACAGTATCCGAATTTTTCCAGCTCCTTCCGGTGGACCACCATTTCCTCCTCCGGCGGCAGCACCGGTTCTTCCACATGGACCTGGAAGGAGACGGTCTCTTTCATGGCCTTCTCTCCGTCCGGCGTCAGAACCCAAAACGACGCGTGGGCCTTGATCGTGACCGTGCCGGGGCCGATGCCGGAAATCAGGCACTTCTCGCCCTCCAAAGCTTTTATATGGGCTATCCGGGGGTCTTCGCTCTCCCAATAGAGGCCGTTCATCTCCATATAGGGAAGGCGCTCATAGACCAGCTCCTGCTCCACAGAGGTCCCGGCCGGGAGAGTCTTATCCTCCAGCGTGTACTTCCAGGCCAGGGCATCCTCGACATTCACCGTCAGCTCATAGCGGCAGTCCGGGGATTCGGCACTCAGGACCGTGACGCCCGGAATCAGGGTGCAGAAACCTCCTCCGCTGCCAGTTATGTAGGCCACCGAGGGCTTGGAAGAGACAAAGGACAGCCCGTCCGGCAGCTCACCCTTCCACACGTCGTGGAAATTGGATGCATAGCCGTAGCCAACGGTAAGCTCCTGCTGGAAGACCTCTTTCGGAGGCGCAGGCGGAGTCGAGGGACTGGGAACCGTTATTTGGACGGCGGCCGTCAGCTTCCAGGGGTCTGCCTCCAAATAACGGGTGTAGTACAGCACCTCGGCAGAGCCGGGTTCCACAGCCCAAAGCTGGTTTGTGGACATGGCCTTAATCACGCCGGAATTGCTGCTCTCCACCTTGCTGATCAGCTGGCTGCCGGAATAGGGTTCGCGATAGACGATGGTCCCAGGCGTGAGAGTCCGGCGAAAGCGATAGACGCCGTCCGTGCCGGTCTTCTGATAGCCGCCCCAATCGTAATCCGGCGCAAGGGGAACCTCCGGAAGCACCTTTACATGGGCAATGCCCTTCAGCTCATAGGGGCCATTGGGATCCTTGCTGACATAATAGCGCACCTCGCAGGATCCGGGAACCTTTCCGTAAATATACCCGGCCCGGCAGCCAAGGCGATCGCCGTCGGACAGCTCCTCCTTGCAGTAATAATGGCCGTTCAGGAAGGGGTAGGGATGGTTCTCCCAATTTGCGAGAAGTTCGACATCAAACTCATAGACGCCCTCCGCATTCTGCCCCAGATAGGCTCCAAAGTCTGGATTTGGCCGGTAGACTATGCCCGTCACCGGCGGAATGACTACCGGAGGGTCTACCGGATCCACCGGGGGCGGGTCTACCGGATTCACCGGCGAAGGATCTATCAGAGGCGGACCCACCGGATCCACCGGCGGAGGGTCCACCGGAGGCGGGTCCACCGGAGGCGGGTCCACCGGAGGCGGGTCCACCGGCGGAGGGTCTACCGGGTTTTTCAGATTTGAGTCCACCGAAGGCGGGACTACCGGGTCCACCGGAGGCGGACCGGAGCTGCTGTCATCGCCGTCGGAATCCCTATCCTCGTCCCTGCTGGCCTGGGGATTGCGTGTGGGAACACGGTTTGTCCCCTTCCCTGGCTGCGAGGACGGCGGCTGGACCGGTTCCTCCCCGCCCTCCTGGGGCGGGACATACGGCTCCAGATCCACCACCACCATCTGCGGGCCGGAAAACTCCGCCAACGGCTGAGGGACTCCCTCCTCCGCCGGCTGGAAGCGCGGCGTCTCCTCCACGGGCGGCGGCAGAATCTGGATCTCTTCGGCTTCGCCCGCATGCGGCGGCGGAATATCCTTCGGTGCGGGATGGGGCGCGGTTATTACCACCGCCGGAGGCGCAGGCAAGAGTTCTTGTGAGGATTCCGGCAGAGTCCGGCGGGCGCTCAGCAGCGCGCCGCCCACGCTTCCGGCCGCGACCAGCCCCGCCAGGGCCAGCAGCCCTTTGCGCACCGCCGCGCCGCCAAGCGTTTTGGCCGCGGCGCCGGCAAGAACGGCGGCCCCGCCCTGCGCAGCAGCCCCGGCGGCTCCAGCCACGCCCGCCAGCACCGCCTGGCGCAGGGCCTCCGCCGCTATGGGGGTCAGCAGACTCTCTGCCGCCTCCTTCTGAAGGAAATAGCGCAGGAACGGCAGCGGAAAGAAGGCATAGAGCTTGATGCCCTCGGCCGTATAGCGGTCTACGCCCTCCTTGATGGCCTTCCGGGCGTAATAGAGGCGGCTTTTCACCGTGTTCTCCGAGGTCTCCATCGCCTCTGCGATGTCCCGGATGCTCATCTCATCGTAGTAATAGCACAGCACGCACAGGCGCTGGGCCTCCGGCAGAGCCTCCACCAGCTCTACAATGAGCCGGCGGTTCTCCTCGTTGTCCAAGACCTTCTCCGGGATGGTCTGGTCGTCAAAATTTCCATAGGCGTCCTGTACGGGTGCGCCCGGCGGAAGGGGGATCTCCCGGCAATCCCGCAGCTTTTTGCAGCAAATATTGGTGGTCATCCGGTTCAGCCAGCTCCAAAAAGCCGACGGCTCCCGAAGGGTTTCCAGCCCCTTCAACATGGCAATTAGGACGTCCTGGGTGGCATCCAGGGCGTCCTCTTCGTGATTCAACATCTTCCGGCAGTGGTAATGTACCTGGTCTTGTACCTTTTTTATCAGCTCTTCCTGAGCTTCCCGGTCCCCTGCCCGGCTCTTTTCGATCAGCTCCCGATCCATAAAAGCCTCCCCCCCTCTGCGATGGCGCTGGCGGAACTGCCGCCCTCCCAAGGCGTGTGCTCCGCCGCCATTTAAAGAACTTCGGCCGCCCCGGTGAAGAAACCGGCCTCCCCTGCGCAGCGCAGGAGAGGCCGGTCTTGTTCGCATTTCGCCAGCGGGCCGCGGCCTGCTGTTATCATAGCACAATCCGACAGAGGCCGCAATACTTTGTAGAGAGGCGAACGCCTTATTTTTCCATATCGCGATAGAGGTACGTCACGATGTCCGCTCTGGGAGAGCTGCTGCCGGGGACAAAGTCCCCGCCCATGCCGGAGAGAAGTCCGGCGGCGTCCGCCCAGGCAATGGCATCCGTATAATATTTGCCGGGGTTGGCGGCAGCCAGGGTGCTGCTCCCGGAGGCCGAAGGCTTGCCGTTGGCCCGCCACAGGAAAGTCACCACATGGCCGCTGGTACAGTTTCCGCCGGGGTTAAAGGTACCGGCGGTCTGCCCGGCAGTGATGTTGTTCTCATAGGCCCAGAGGATGGCCTTGTAGAACGGGCTGGAGGGCGAGACGTCTGTGAAGGGATTCGTCTGCGTCTTCGGCTCCGGGCTGCCCTTGGCCCGCCACAGGAAGGTCACCACCTGACCCCGGGTGCAGGTCGCGCTGGGACGGAACTCCGTCTCCGTGACGCCGGTGGTGATGCCGTTCTCCAGCGCCCAGAGCACCGCGTCATAATAGTACGCGCCCTCGGAAATGTCCGTAAAGGGGTTCGCGGGCTGGGTGGGCTTGGTTTCCCCAGCGGGCGGATTGGGCTTTGTGGCCGTGCCGGGACGGGCGCCGGCGCCGCCGCCGTTATTCGTCATAACAGTGCCCGTTGTTCCGGAACTGGAGCTGCTGCTACTGCTGGGGCGGCTGGGCTTGCTTGTCTGGATGCTCTCGCCGGGGAGGAGCACGTTGCCCAGAAGCTTGCGGAAGGTGTTTTCGGTGACGTTATCCGTCGCGGGGTCCCATGTCGTCCAGAGGGACCCGTCCGCCTTCAGCGCGCAGTTGTCCTCAATGGCCACAACGCCATCCATCACCTTGACAATCTCCGCGTCCGGGGCGGATTTGGTTTTATACAGCGTCCCGCCGGAGGTCAGGAAATAGCAGTTTCCCCGGAAGCAGGTCACGTCGACCACGCCGTCCATCACCTTGGTGACTTCCGCCGCGCTGGGAACCTTGGCGGTCGACCCGGTCCACTTGTAGAGGCTTCCGTCCGTCTTGATGGCGTAAAAGGCGCCGTAATGCATCTCAAACGCCGCGACGTTGTCCATCGTCTTGACCAGGAAGCGCTCGCCCTGCTTCATTTCAATACCCCACAGGGTGCCGTCCTTTTTCAGGAAGCAGAAGTCATTCATCGTCTCTATGGAAGAAATCTGCTTCACGCCGTCCATGCATTTGACCGCCTCGGCCGCACTGAAATTGCGGGCGTCAACGCCCGGGAACCAGTTGCTCCCCCACGTGTAAAGAGAACCGTCAGAACGGAGAATCATGCCGCCGCTGGACATATCGATGGTATACCCGCGGACCGCGAAGGCCACGTTGTCCGCCTTTTTCACCGGGGGATTCGTGACCTCCTCAAACCCATTGGGCACGATATCCCACCAGGTCCAGAGGCTGTTGTCGGACTTGATGCCCCAATACTCGGTTCCCACGGAGATGTAGCCGCTGTCCAGCTTCATGGGCACGGACTGATAGAGTCCGCCGCTGGCGTTGGTCTTATCGCCGACGCCAAGATTGCGGCTTGCAGTACCCCAGCTGTACAGGTCGCCGTTTTTCAGCACCGCTTTGCTGTGGGAGAAGGTGGGCTGCGCCAGGGCGCACTGCTCTACCGTCAGGTCCCCGGCGGGCGGGGTGGGCTGGTCCGGCTCATCCGGCTGGTCCGGCTCATCCGGCTGGCCGGGTTCATCCGGCTGGCTGGGTTCATCCGGCTGGCCGGGTTCATCCGGCTGGCCGGGTTCATCCGGCTGGCCGGGTTCATCCGGCTGGCCGGGTTCATCCGGCTGGCCGGGTTCATCCGGCTGGCCGGGTTCATCCGGCTGGCCGGGTTCATCCGGGTTATCCGGCTCGTCTGGACCCTCGGAGCCATTGTTCAGCACCGTGACGCCGCTTTCGTCCAGGCCGTAAAAGACCGGCTCGGAGCCGTCTGTCACGTACCACACCGCCATGCCGTCGTGATAGATGGGCTGGCAGTCCGACAAAGAAGCCGTGCCCGTCTCAACCGGACCCACCTGCCCGCCGTCGGAGTAGGAGGTGTAATAGAGCGTGTCGTCCGGCGTGGAGCCGCTCTTGCCGTTCCACATCACATAGCCGCCGCTCAGGCCCGTGGGGGCCAGGACGGGGGTGGTGGTCCCGGAGGAGTCCGAAATCACTCGGGCCGTGCTGGACAGGCCACTTTTGCTAGTGTAGCCCAGGTAGACGTCCCGGGGGTTGCTCCGCCCGCCTACGCCGTCGTAGTTGAACACGGAGACGTAGCCCCCGGAGGTCTCCGCCAGGCCGCCGATGGAAGCGCCAGTGGTGTTGTCGCCGCTGCGCCCGGCGAAGTTCTCCACGATGCTGTAGTCGCAGAACTTCTGGGCGTTGGCGGTGAAGCCGCTCTCCCCGGCCTTCCGGGCGGTGTACTTCACCAGCGTCGCGCCCCGGGTGTTCACGTCGATGGGCTGCCAGTTGGGTCCCATGCTCAGGCTGTCTGCGTCACCGTGGTCCAGGCCGATGATGTTGCGGTCGCCGTCAATCAGGATGAACTGGTTGAAAGAGTGGCTGATGTAGCCGTAGTCCACGCAGTAAATGTCGTAATAGGCGTCCACGACGTCCATGCTGTCCTCGTCCACCTGGATCATGAGGTTTGACTGATGGTTCCGGCCGTCGTCGGACTCATACATCTCGTGGCAGGTGCGGATGTAGAGGTATCCGCCGTACTCCGCGCAGCGGAGGGAACCCGCGTCAAAGGGGACCGTGGTGTTGGCTCCCCGGAGGCTGGCCTCCCCCTCGTACTGCCAGTCCTTGGAGTACTTCTCCACGCGGATGACCTCTGCACTGTCGTTCTCGCTCTGGTTGGTCTGGCCGGAGATCACGAAATTCGCGTCCTCTCCGGCGAAGAAGCCGCCCCAAATCGGGAGGCCCACCGAGACCGTCCGGCTGTCCGCCAGCTCATAGGCGCGGTCGTAATCCTCGACAATGAGGTCCCCGCCTGTATATTCCACCCGGGTGACGCCGCCCTGGTCGTTCTCATAAAGATAAGAAGTCACGGTATTGCCGTAGGTGGTATAGTCTTGCCGGTTGATGTTCCGGGAACTCGCCGGGGTCCCGGCTGCCGAGATGGCAGGTGACAGCGACAGTATCAGCGCAAAGGCGCAGAATAGGGCTGTCACGCGTTTCCATTGTCTGCTTTTCATAAAATCCTCCTTCTTTTTTGGGCAGCTTCCCAAAAAGGGAATGTTGTCCTTCTATAATATTAAGTACCAAAACCGGCCATCCTGGTTTTATCTGGAATTCTTTTTTTGCGGCCCGGAACACGGACCCCTGAACGGGTCTTGAAAACGCCGCAAAAGGCCCCTCCGCCAGGATCAATCCCGGCGGAGGGGCCTTTTGAATGAATTTACGATTCTTTGCCTGGAGCGCGCCGCCGGGCCAGGATCCTACAGCCCTTCTCTGCCAGCAGGCGAAACTCCTTCGTCCGGTGGTACAACGCGAAATAGGCCAAATTCACCAGCACCATGCAGATCAAAAGCCGCTTGCTGCACACCGCCAGCACTCCCCCGTCCACGTTCCGGCACAGCACGTCCGCCACATACCACAGCAGGAAGGTGACGGAGGCGTAAAGCCCGTAGCGGAGGAAAAACCTCTTGGAAGAGGAACCCAGGCTGTAGCGGTACAGTACCATCGGCTCTACCCAAAGGGGTACGGACACGGTGCTCACCAGCGTTCCCAGGAAGACCCCCGCCGTTCCCAGCCAGCGGCCCAAGATGATGGATACCACCAGGTTCACCGCCGCCTCCAGCAGGGACTGGTACCGGTCATACCAGAACACCCCCAGGGAATCCCGAAATGTATGGGTGGCCTCCCGCATCCCGGTCAGGTAGAAGTTTATGCACAAAATCAGCGTCACGTCCTGGCTGAAAACATAGTGCTTTCCAAAGACATAACCGATAAAGGGGTCGATCAGCTCGTAGAGGCAGATGGCGGCCAGGCCATAGGCCCACTGGCCCAGGAAAAAGGACGCCTCGAAAATCCGCCGGACCCGGGCCTTGTCTGTCTCAACGCCCAGGTTGCCGACGCTGGCGGTGATCCCGGAAAAAACCTGCTGGAGCACCTGGCGGACCGAGCCGATGATCAGATAGTAATTCGAATACAGGCTGCTGCTGATAATCCCCACCAGGGCCGACAGCAGCAGGTTGTCTGTGTTCTTCACCATCACCAGGCCGATTTTGTGCATCAGCATGGCCCGCGTGTTTTGAAATATCGCCTTCCGCTCCCCAGGCGGAAGGTCCTGAATATTCCGGTCCCGCAGATAGGGGAAGAGCTGGTCCGCAATGGCAGAAATGCTCACGTTATTCAGCAGTGTGCACAGAATCATCACGCAGACAAACAAAAGGAAATTTCCGCTGGACACCAGCACCACAATTTGAAACAGGTTCTGCAAAACGGACGAGATGGTCTTGCACAGGGTGCTGAGATAGGAAAGCTGATGCGCCATCACCAGCGTCTGCTTGTAGACCATGGTATAGGACAGCACGGAGTTGCACAGGTACAGCAGATAAATCAGGAGCAAATGGCCGATATCCGGGGGATCTTTCATCAGCACGTCCAGGAAGGGAACCACAGCAAGCCCGCCGGCCAGCACAACGCCGGCCACCACCCAGTAAAAATGCCGGAACATCCGCATCAGGGATTTCTGCTTTTCAATGTCCCCCTCTGAAATTGGGCGGTACAGCGCGTAGGTAATCGCGGCGCCGGTGCCCAGCTCGGAGAGCGCCAGCACGTTGAGAATGTCGAAGAACAGGGCGTTGATGCCCACATATTCCTGGCTGAGGGTGCGGGTAAACACCACCCTCGTGCAGAACCCCGCCAGGATGGTCAGCGTTTTCCCGATTACCGCCGCCATTGCGTTTCTGGCGGAATGCTCTGTCCTGCTTTTGTCCATAGGCCGTTTTGTCTCCAAGTTACCGCTCAAAAGAAGACGCCCGCGGCAGAATCTGCTGGAAAGCCTGCTGAAGCTCCTCCCGCATATGGGGCGCCTCTTCCTTCCCCTCCGGGGCATCGTTGATGCAGATCACCCGCTTCTTCTGTCCCCGTATGGTGCTGAGAAGCCGCTCGTCTCCCCAACTCCCGATTTCGAAGTAGGAAAAATCCCACTGCACGTTCTGGGCATGGAAATCCCCCGTCAGCTTCTGCCAGTTTCGAAACAGGTTCGGCGTCACATCCCGGTCGTCCCGGAAGCGGTGGGACGCGACGACCCGCAGCCGCCTCTCCTCCCGCTCCCAAACCTCCCGAAAGGTCTGCTTGCGAAAGGGCATGGTGCCGTGGACAGCCGAGAAGCCGGTGTACTTCGGAAATGTCAGCTCCATCAGATTGTAGAAAAAGTACAGCGGAGGATAGCCCGGGTGGAAATAGCTCAGGGGCTGCTTCAAAACGTTCTTTCGCTTGTCGAAGTACTTGCAAAGGACCATCACATCGTTCAAAAACACGTGGGACATCAGGGGGTTGTAGGGATTCGCTGCCACTGGCTGAAACGCCAGCATATCGCAGGGTTTCCCCTTGCGGAAAAAGCGCTCCGGCTTTGTCGGGCGGATCAGAAACACATCGTCATTGAAATACACGAAGCACTCTGCCAGGTCCGGAATCTGGTGCAGATAGATCTCCAGCACATGGCTGCTGAAGGTGGGCAGGAATTCCGCCGGAATATAGTCCTCATGCCGCACGATGTGCAACTTGGGATGCTCCGTATTCAGCCACGGAGGCAGGTGGCCCCAGGTGACAAAGTGGATCTTCCGCACCCAGGGCGCGTAGTTCTCCACGCCCCGGAACCAATACCGCAAAAGCCCCCAGTCCCGATAGCGGCACTCGGTGTTATCCTCACCCTTGTTCCCGCTGAACTGAGCGCGCGCCTCCCGCCAGGCGGGGTCTCCTCCGTCCACCCAGGTAATCACGAAATCAATCGGCTCCCTCATCTTTCTGCGCCTCCCGTATAATCCGCCCCGCCCAGCCGGTAGCCATACCGTCCCGGGGCCTGCTCATTGCCAAAGAAAATCCGCTTGCCGCTGGCTTTGTCCCGCAGGTCCAGAAATACCGCCCAATCCCCCTCCTTCAGCTCCTCTTGGGGAATGCTGAGCCACAGCGTCAGCCGCCGGCCGGAGTCCGTTCCCCCTGCCAGACTCCGCACATCCTGCGTAAACGCATATTCCAGCTTCTGACCGGTCGCGGAGTTCCACAGCACCGCCTTGGCCTCCGCCTCCTTGTACACCGGCGCGAAGCCCACGTTCTGAATGTCCGCCGCCACGCTCAGCGCCCCGGAATTCTCATCGCTGCTCAGCCGCGCCTCCCGGAGCACCAGCCGGTAACCCAGATGCCGCTCCACATAGCTCAGGCCGTCCATACCGTCAAAGCAGCTCTTCTCCGAGACCTTTGACGCCGCCCACTTTTCCAAAACCTCCTCGTCATGCTCCCAATTGAGATAGGTCACGCGCATCCTGCCCAGGGCCTCCAGGGCCGGTTCCAGGTCGTTATAGGGGTTGTCGATGGTCACCTCGCCGCCGTTGGGCACCAGGCGGCAAAGCGCGTCCTGAAAGGCCAGCTCCTCTTCCCGCTTCCAGTTGACATTGGGGCCGTCCCTTTCCAGGGTCCCGTTGCCGTAAGTCCCGCAGTCGCTGCTGCTGCCCAGCATCCCATCGTTGAACAGACCCAGGCGCAGGGCCAAAATACGATCTTTCCGGCTGAGTTTGGCCGGATTCGACACCTTGGCTGTCCGCCGCCAGTGGGCCGGCGTGCGGACGGCGAGGTAGGTGCCCTCTTCCGTCACCTTCTCCAGCTGCCGCACCAGGGTCAGAACCTGCTCCTCCGAGAGGAAGTTGGACCCGTGCATCTCTCCGCACTCCCCCACAAATACGCCCTGGAGCGTGAAGATGATCCCGCTGTACTTTTTCAGCAGCGGCCCCAGCTGCCGCATATGGGAGAGAATCTGTCCCAGGGAATCCGGCTCGGTCTCCTTGGCCCGCCCCTCCCAATCGTAGAGAAAGCGGAGAATCAACTGTTTGTCCGTCTTGGCCAGCGCCTGGAACAGCTCCTCCAGATTGGCCAGCCCCTTCGCCGAAATCGGCCGGTCCCGATACTCCTTGAGGTTGATCTCAATCAGCGTCAGCGATGCGTCCGCCTCTGCGCGGAACTGTCTGGCCACCGTCTTGGCATAATCGGCCTCTTCGTCGCTGATGACGAAACCGTGCATATGGTAAAACCCCCGGTTGGGATTTTTCAATTCCTTTGCGGATTCCGTGAAGGAGACGCACTCTGTCCGCGCCAAAGGAACCGGCGTCTCCCTTCCGGCGGCCGCCAGCAGCACAGCCATCAGCAAAAGCAGCGCCGCTGCCCAGCCCAGCCTCCAAATCCGTTTCCCAACCATCGTTGTTCTCCTTCAACCCTGTGGATTCTATGGGTTCAGCACTCTGCCCAGCAGAACCTTCCCGTCCTCCCCGCAGACGTTGGCAAAGCGGACCGGCGCGCCGTCCCGGCATCTCTCCGCCCGCAGCAATACCGGGCCTTCTCCCGGCACAATCTCGCCGCAGCAGCGCCGGGTCTCCCCGCTCTGCCATCCCCGCAGGCCGCCGTCCAAAACCAACTGCCGGGATGCGCCCTCCCGGTCCGTATACTCCAGGACAATCTGCCCCTCCTGGTAGACCGGCGCGAAGCCGGTGTTCTCCACCTCCGCCTCCAGAAGCAAGACGCCCTCCCGCCGGGTCTGCGACGCCCGGGCGCTTCGAACCAGCAGCCGGTAGCCCAAATGCGCCCCGACATAGTCCAGCAGGCTCGCGCCCGCCCACACACCCCGGTCCGGGCAGCGCCATCCTCTCCAGACGTCCAGCAGCCGGGGGTCGTGGTCCCGGTTTAGATAGGTGACCTGCATGCTCCGTAAAACGGACACCACGTCCCCGGGCGTCAGCTCATGGATGTAGCCCCCGCCGTACACGGCCTCGCCGCCGTTGGGCGCCTGGCGGCTGAGGGCGTTTTCAAACGCCAGCTCATCCTCCCGGCGCCAGGGGGAGTCCCAGGGAACGCCTTCCCGGCCCTTCGTGCCGAAGGTGCCCAGGTGGTCCCAGGAGCCAAACATGCCGTCGTCAAACAGCCCGATTCCATCGGAGCAGACCGGCTCCTCCCTCCCCTCCTGGTCCCGGTGCAGGATCCGCCACTGAACCGGCCGCCGGACCGCCAGCCAGGTGTCCTCCATCCGGTTGGCCCGGAGGACCTCCGCCATCTGCCCCAGGCGCTCTTTGCTGAGAAAGCGGGAAGTGTGCATCTCCCCCCAGTTCCCCACCAGCATCCCCTGGAACACAAACACCGAGGAAGAAAAGGGTTCCACGGTCTCCAGCACCTGCTGCAAATGCTTGCGCACCTGGGCAAAGAAAAAGGGTTCCCGCTCCGGCGCACGCCCCTCGTGGTCATAGACCACCCGCAAAATGCAGTCCCGCCCCTGCTGGGCAAAAAAACGCAGGATGCGCCGTATCCGCTCCAGGGCCTCCTCGTCCAGGTCCCGGGTCTTATAGCTCCCGATATTGATCAGCACCAGCGCCAGCGTGTCCGCCGGGTTCAGGCACCAGCACTGCTTCTCCAGGTCCGGTTCCTCTTCAATGAGAAAGGTGTGAATTTGATACCAGCCCCTGGCCGGATTGGAAAGGGGTTCCGTGCTCTCTGCCAGCTCCGCCGGGTGAAAGCGGCTCTGCCTTCCCCCGGTCCTAAAAAACGGGATTCTCATCCAATCCCCCCACATCCATGTGAAACAGCTTGATCCGCACCCATACCGCTATCAGGGAAAAGGTCATGCGGAACATGTAGGCCACCGGCCGCAGCCCGGAGTGCATGCTGACGCCCACGGTCCGCGGATGCATCACCGCCGGAATCTCCTTTACCCGGAAGCCCAGCAGCAGCATCTGCATCAGCATGTTCGCATCCGGGTACTTGTCGTCGAAGTGGTTGTACTGCGCGTAGAAGGTGAAGGCCCTGCGGCTGAGTCCCTGGAGTCCGGTGGTGGGATCCAGGATCTTCCGCCCGGCACCCAGGCGTATCAGCAGCCGGAAAATCTGATAACCGATTTTCTTTGCCAGGGAAATCGGATATGTGACGCTGCCGTCCAAAAACCGGGAACCCAGCACAATATCCAGCTGCTTTCCCTCCCCGTCCCGCTTCAAAAGCTCCTCATACAGCCTTCTCACATTGCAGACGTCGTGCTGCCCGTCTGCGTCCATCTGGATTACATAGTCATAGCCCATCTTCACCGCGTACTTATAGCCAATCTGCAGCCCGCTGCCATAGCCCAGGTTGTAGATGTTCGTCACCACGGCGCAGCCCATGCTCTTTGCAATCTCCGCCGTGCGGTCCGTAGAGGCGTCGTCGATGACGAGAACATCCGCCTCTTCCAGCCGGCGCAGCTCCTGCAAAAATGCGCCGATGTTTTGCTCCTCATTATACGCCGGGATGATAATCAGAAGTCCCCTTTCAGCCATGGCGCATTATCCTCTCCCTTCGTCTATCAAAGACAGCAGCTTGCCGATTTCCGTCTCGTCTGTCTGGGGCCGGAGGGCGGCCGCCGCGCCCAGGCGCGCCCGCAGCTCCTCGTCCCGCAAAAGCTTCTGGATCTCCCGGCACACCGCCTCCGGCGTCAAATCGCACATCAATCCGTCCTTGCCGGGTTCCACCTGCTCCCGGTTGCCGCTGCAATCCGAGACCACGATGGCCTTCCCCAGCACCTGCGCCTCCTGAATGGCGATGCTCTTTCCCTCAAAGCGGCTGGCGTGGACATAGACGTCCGCCTGGCGCAGATAGGGATAGGGGTTGCTCACCGAACCGGGAAGCAAAAAGTCCGCCTCCAGCCCCAGCGCCCGCACCCGCTCTTCCAGGAAGGCCCTCTGGTCCCCTTCACCCAGCACGTACCAGCGCACCGCCTCCCCCGCATCCTTCAAAAGCCGCATCGCTTCAATGGAGACCTCCAGCGCCTTCTGCCGGGTCAGCCTGCCCATCGTCAGCAGCCGCAGCTCCTCGAAACCGTCCGAAAATCCGCCGGGGAGCATGGCCTGGCGGAGTATTTTCTCCCGGTTGAGGATGTTGTGGAAGACCTCCGTCCGGTCCGCGCACTCCGGGTACGCCTTCAAAAACGCCGCCTTGACCTCGTCGGAAACCGGGAAGATCCGGTCGTATTCCAAATAGCAGTCCCGGTCCAGAGTCCGCGTGTAGCCAGCCTGTTCATAGTCCACATGGATAAAAGCCGCCTTTTTCGCCGCCCGGACATGGTCCGCCACGTAGTACGCAGAGCCGCCCTCCAGGAAGGACACGGCCAAATCGTACCGCTCCTCCAACTGCTGTCCTCCGTCCGACAGCACCCGCCACAGCAGCTTATCCATCCGCACGTCCCGCCGGCGCAGCATCTGCGCCAGGTTCCCGCACAGATAAGGGGACAGCCGCAGCGCCGTTCCCCGGACCGCCATGGCCCGGAGGACCTGCCCCGCCATGCGCCGTTGTCCCTGCCGGTTCAGCACGGAGCACTCCGAATACCGCCGGTTCACTAGATGGACATGCCCCGGCAGCTCCCTGGCCATCTCTCCCTGGTTCATCAGCACGTAGAGCGACACCTCATACCGCTTTGGGTCCATGTGCCGGAGCAGCTCCAGCAGCGCGGTCTCCGCTCCGGCCCGCCCCAGCGTGTTGATAACCACCAGCACCTTCTTCATTCCACAGCGCCCCCTCCTCGGAAATTCGTTCTTCCACACTTGTCTCCAGCGTCTCCAGCTCCTGCCAAAGCAAGGTCACCTGCATGGTCAGCTCCAGGTTCCGGCGCATCAGCTCCGATACCCGTATGCTCATATAATATGTACCGAATACCATGCAGAACCCCACCGCCGCCACCAAAAGCATTCCCATGGCACTGATATAGCGATTGAGTTCCGCAGGATGCAGAAAAAGCCCGGCGAGAATCATAATCATGCTGATCAGCCCCCAGGTGAGCACAAAGGAATCCGCCATCCTCCGCCTCGCCAGAGAGGACAAGGTCGCGCCCAGAAGAACCACTCCCGTCAAAATCATCCCTACACACAGTCCCATGCTCCCATCCATAGCCGTTTCCTCCCTCAATCACGCGACATCGTATACTTTAAAATTCCCCGGTTTTTCTCAAGCTGGATCTCTACCTGCGGCTCTGTCACCCGGAGCAGGTAGGCGTCCCGCTCCACTTCCTGGCACTCCGCGCCGGTTATCTCCGCGACGCCCTCTCCATGGGTACGCAGGAGAAACCACGCCTCTCCCTCCAGACCCTCCACCTCCAGGCGCACACGGTCTTTCTCCCGGCCCGTTGCATAATCCAGGTTCAAAAATGTGCGCAGCCGGGTGTCGCTTTGTGTCAGCGTCGTCTTGGTAAAGCTCCCGAAGGGCTTCCACCAGGTGTCCAGGTTGCTGGCCACGCTTTCGTACACTCTCTCCCAATGCGTGTCGTCGCTCTCCGGCCAGAGCACATCGTGCATGTCAATCTTCACATTGCAATAGCCCAGCGCCGTCTCCAGGCTTCTGAGCCGCACGTTCTCCGTATAGGTCTGGAGCCGCGCGTCGCTGACGATGCCCTGCCCGGTGACGCCGTCGCTGTAATAGAACACCAGATGATCCTCCGGGTCGTATTCGCAGGTGATGGTCCGGAGATTTTCCGTAAACTCCACATCCGCCAGCCCCTCCAACTCCGAAAATTCCTCTGTCTTGATATAGGCGGCGCTGTAGATGTAGTCGTTGTCCAGGGAGCGGTAGAACTCCCCGTCCCGCCGGGCCTTTTCCGGCAGGGACACCTCCTCCCCGTGCCGCAGGGAGATGCCCGCCTCGGCCCCGGCCTCCTTAAACTGCTGGAGGTAGAAGACCAGGTTGTCCGCAACCGGCTCAATCTCATCTTGGTAGTCATACTGGGGGGTTATGAAGCTGGTTAGCTTCCAGCCGCCCCGGCGCAGCACGGACAGCAGCGTCGGCCAGAAGATATCCTGCTGCACTACCCGGGGCGTCCGGCTGTAAACATCCTCTATCACTTGGGTGTTTTCATCGGAAAAGTTGGGATAGTCCGTGATCACCAGGTTCTGCGCGTTGATGATGGGATAGATATCGTAGTCCTTCGTCTCATAGACTATGGCGCTCAGGATGCCGATGCCGGTCAGATCGGACATATAATCCCCATTTACGGCGAAGACCATGGCCTCCCCATAGCTGTTGCGCCAGATAATGCCGGGGAAATACTCGTTCTTGGCGACTTCGTCCCGCAGCACCTCATTCAGCATTCCCACCATATAGGTCTTGGTGCCGGTCAGCGTCACATACCAAGGCATCGTCAGGTCCAAATCCTGCCGTTTTTCATCCTCCTCCGAGGCCACTATGTACATATAGCTCCCGCCCAGGAAAAAATCCTCAAACAGGTGAACCCCTTCTACCTCCACCTCGTCGGCCCGCACATACTGAATGCCCAGCAGCTTCCGAAGGTCCCGCTGTGCCCGGATCACCGAGACGTCCGGCAGGGTGCAAAACACCAGATGGATTCCCCGATCCGCCAAGCCGGTCAGGGTCTTCAGGTCCCGGCCGTAGTCCACCACGGCGGAGTCCACCAGCACCATCTCCGGCAGTTTTCCGGATTCCGGCGCGTACCCGGCCACGCTGCCGCGGGTCACCAGTTCCCGCTTTGTATAGAGGCACCACTGCTGGACTATATTGCCGACGGCGCTCTCCTTGTCTCCAAACAACAGGATAAACCCTCCGTCCTCCACGGAGGGTTCCCCCTCCGTTCCAGGGCCGCTTCCGCCCTGGCGGGGCATCCACCGGCCGCCTCCGGAGACCGGCTTTTCCGCCGCGTAGGCGTTAATCGTATAACCGCTGATGTTCTCCTTTGCCACCTGGGTAAACATGAACATGAACAGCAGCACGACCATCATGGTTACAATGCTGAAATATTTCCTATGGGTGATCATGCGCTCTTTCATGCGCTTTCCTCCGCCGCAGTGTAATCCCGGGTGTTGTAGTCGTAGTCAATGGCGAAATCATAGAGGCGGTACATGTTCTGTTCAATCCGGTAGCAGATGAATTGTTCCGTCTCCAGATAGACGTCCAGTTCATTGGGATACAGCCGCTGGAACTCCTGCGCCCAGTAATACATCCGGGACATCAAAATCCACCGCTTCTCCCCTTGGTACATGCTGATACCGGAGTTCCGCGGCAGGGCGCGGGCCGCACCCTCCTCCGAGACGGACTGCCCACTTCCTTCGTAATGCTCGAAATAATCCAGGGGGATTTTCTCAACAAAAATGTAAACCACCGGCGTTGGGATGCGGATGCGGATTCTGGACCAGTTGTCCCCGCCCTCCATATCCTCCAGGAAGGTGATGGTCTCGTAATGGTAGCCGTAGTCCGTGCCCATGCGAAGCTCATCGTTGGCCGAGACCACCGTCCAGGTGAAGTCCTCTTCCGTCTCGATGATGTTCTCCATGCAGACAATGGCCTCATTCATCTCCTGGGCGCGGGTATCCCTGGGCGCACGGAGCTGTCCGATGGACCAGGTATGCCAGACCACCAGGGCCACAAAGGCCAGGGAGAACAGATTCCGCACCCACTTCCAATACTTCTGCCGGAACGGCAAGAACGCCAGCGCCAGCACTCCGTCCGGCAGAAACGCCGCCAGCAGCGGCAGGGAGTAGGCATAGTAAATGCCGCCGCGGTTGGTGTCCATCAGGGACGGAAGCCCAAAGCTCCGGGCCGACATCATGATGCCCATAAAAAACAGGTAAAGCCCCGAGGAAATCAGCATCGCCCCGTAACACCTCTGCCGCAGCAGGAACAGCGCAATGCCCGCCCCGATCAGCACCGCAAAGCCGGCGATGACCCAGTTGATGATCTTGGACTCCGGAAGCCGAAGCACCGCCGCGTACAGCGGCCGGTAGATGGCTGTGCGGAAGTCGTCCACCAGGTCTTCGATTTCGTCTATCAGGTCCTCCAGCCGCTCACCGATGGTGGGTGGCGGATCCGGCTTTTTCTCCACCGGGGCAGCCTCTGCCGCCGGGGCCGTCCCGGCGGCGGGGGCCGCAGGGGCGGCGTCCGCTTCCGCCGTCTCCTCCTGGGACCCGAAAATAACGCCCAGGCCCCACCCCAGGGACCCCTGCAAGGGCGTGCCTCCGGCAAAGGCCGCCGCCATGGGCAGCACCGCAATGAACACGCTGAGCAGGCAGGTAAGCACTACGTCCCGGAAGCAGTCTTTCCGAAGAAAGAGGAAGCCATAGCCGATTGCCATAGCCAGGCAGAATATGCCCGCAACCATGGTTCCATAAAAGTGCACCGTCAGCGTCATGGAAAAGCTCATGGCAAAACCGGCTAAGTACAGATAGGTCTTCTGCCACTGCCGCTTGGCCCGCGCCTTCTTTTCCCTCCGGTTCCGGCGTCCCGGAAGGCGGAGCAGCCTCCGCTTCTTTCCCGCTTCCTCCGGCGGAGGGACCGCCGGTTCCGGCTGGGACACGGTTATCTCCTCCGGAGGCGCAGCCACTTCCGCCAGGGGCACCGCTGCCTCCAATGGTGCAGCCGCCTCCGTCAGGGACGCCGCCGCTGCCTCCGCTTCTCCCGGCGCCTCTACCTGGGCGGCCGTCTCCAGAGCCAGGTGCGGCGTCTTTGTCTTTGGGGATTGACTCCCCTTTTTCCAGCGGAAACGCTTTCTCTCCTTCTTGGGCTTCTCCTTCCCCGCCAGCTCCCGGTACTTTGTCTCGAAGTAGGCAAAGCCGAAATACACCGTGGGAAAGATAAAAATCATGCCGAACTCCTGGGGCAATGCGGCGTAAAACCGGGAATACGTCGCCTCCGCAAAATAGCGGCTTCCCGCGTAGAGAAACGCGCCGGCATAGGCCGTGTAGCTGCTTTTGCAGCACAGTTTCAAAAACAGCAGCAGCATCACGTTGACCATGATGGCCTCTACAAAGCCGAACAACCGGAGGACGTTGAACGTCGCAAAGCCAAACAGCGCGTGCAGATAGTAAATCACGCAGTGAAACCCGTGGGGGTACACGCCTGCCACAAAGATGTTGTTCTCACCCATGGCATTGATCCAGAAATTGTGCACAGGGATGTCGGAGGCCTTGTAACCATAAGCCGTGAACAGGCTGATCCCATGAAGACAGAGCAGCATTCCCAAAAAGGCCGCCAGCAGCAGGCAGTCAATTCCGTGGTGGACCAGCAATTCGCCCACAAAACGGCCCGCCGCCTTCACCTGCCGCCCCGCCGCGCGAAAAATGCGAAACAGCGCCGTCCGGCGGCCCATGGAACCCCGGACTACTTTTTTCAGATCGCTCAGCCGGTCCTCCACAATCTGCCGCACCGGGGTCTTGTTCAGCACCAGCCGCCCAAGAACCGCCGGCACGAAAGTTCCCAGCCCCAGGGTAACGGGATATGAAATTTTTAAAAGCTGCAGCAGGTACACCAGGTTGATGATGTAAAAGTTCCCGATCATAAAGTAAATCACGAACCGCTCGATCAGCCGGTGCTCCTTCAGCTTTTTTCCGAACACGAATGCCGGCAGCCACGCCGATACGAACAGATACGCAGAGAAAACCTCCACCGTCTGCACCAGCGTCAGCATATTCATCGGCATGTCAATCACCTGCCCCGTTACCTGCGCCCGAACAAAGCGCGCCTCCTGCGCCGAAACCGTTTGCGCCTCTTGCGGGCTGTGGGCATCGGCCGGTCATAGACCTTGCTGGACGGCCGCTTGCCAAAGCCCTTATCCACAATGCTGCCGGAGCAGAATATGTGGATGTCCAGATTTTCCTCCATCCGCCGGATTCTGTAATACGCCACCGTCCAGCCCATCAGCGCTCCCGCTACCAGGCCCATTCCATACCAAGCCGGCGTCAGCCTGGAGGAGAATATGCTGCCAACCAGCGTCACCACGCAAAAGCTCAAAGAGGTCAGCAGCGACCCGGCCAAATCGTTGTAATAGTACAGGAAAATGATGGCCGCGTACATGACAAAGAGGATGAAGTACCCCCCTGCCAGGCAGGGGTAAATCTGAAGCACCAGCCCCCCGAACCCGAACTGGGGCAGCAGGATGATGCACACCAAAAAGAGAATTACGCTGACGATGAACTGAATGCGCACCAGGCTCATCAGCTCCTCTGCCAGCTGGTAGAACATCCGGTTTTTGGCGTTTTCAATGTCGTTGCCCCGCCCGCCGATCACGGCCTCGGAATAGCGCTTATACCGCTCGTGGAAATGCATCTCCACCCGGGAGATAAAAATCACGCTGGCGGAGAGGTTCGTGAACATCGCCAGGCATGTGGCCATGTCGTAGGGCTGGGCGCAGACGAAGCTCTTCACCACCACCATGCGCATGTCCGTGGTCCAAAAGACAAAGTTGTGAACATACAGCCCCAGCGTGTAGAAAAAGTTGGTGCCCACCAGCTGCCAATACCGCTTGAAGTACCCCAGCACCGTTCCGTACTTCCGGCTGTTTTGGCGGAAGTAGCTCTTCACCAGCGCCATCTCCATACAGGCGATGAGAAAAAAGCCGGCCGTCAGAGAAATCAGCATGGCAAAGCTCACTTCCACCCGGAAAAAATACACCAGGATCAGCGACAGCACAACGGATATCACCATGCCGAGGATGAAGTAGAAGGAGATCTTGCCGTAGTCCTTACAAATGGATAGATACAGCATGCAGTAAAACACCAAAGCCAGGCAGACGTAACCACAGTAGCCCGTAAACACGTAGAAAATCCAAACCTCCCCCACCAGGTACTCATGGATGCAGAAGGGGACGCCGAACAGGGCGGAGAACGTCATGTTGATGAGCATGCCCGTATAAAAGCAGGGCAGGATGTCCTCGTAGGTCTCGTTGTAGATGATGTCCGACAAATACCGGGAGAGCACCGCGTTAAAGGGCGCGCAGGACAGCAGGCCAAAGATAAAAATGTAAAGCACCGTGCAGGCAAACAGCTCCCGCCGCGCGTAGCCCAGCTTGGAAAAGCCCAGGAGGTTCTGCATGGCCATAATGGCCCCGATGACCATGCACATCGGCGCGATGGTCATGATGGAGCTGTAGCCAAAGCCCACAATGTTTGTCACCATCGTGTTCTTGCTGAAGATTTTATTCAGTTTTACACCGATTCCGGCCATCTTATATGTCTCCCCAGGGCCGGTCATGGGCCCAGCCGATCTCCTTGTAAATATCCTCGTAGGCCTGCTGCATCTGCTGGATGCGGTGGCGAAGCTGGACCCTGCGCCAGCCGCACTCCCCCATCTCCTCCCGCATCTTCTGGGAGCCGGCCAGCTCCAGCATCGCCTGGGAAATCTCCGTAATGTTCATCACGTGGGTCAAAATGCCCGCCTTGCCGCAGCCGTCGTTCTCGCCGTAAATCAGCTCCCGGCAGTTTCCCACGTCCGTGGCGATTACAGGCTTCCGGGCGGCGTAGCTCTCCAGGATCGTCAGGGGCTGGCCCTCGCTGATGCTGGTGAGGATGGTGAAGTCCATCCGGCCCAGGTACTCCTTCACGTTGACCCGCCCGGTGAAGATGACGTCGGGGGCGCCCAGGCCCTCCACCAACTCCATGCACTCCTCCGCATACTTCTCGTCCTCGTCCGTGGGACCCATGATCCACAGCCGCAGCCGCCGGTCCCGCTCCTTGGCAAAGGCAAAGGCGCGTATCATGGTTTTCACGTCCTTGATGGGCGTCACCCGGAGGATTGCGCCGATATTGATAAAACTCTCGTCCTCCGCCGTCTTTCCCGGCAGGTTCTCCAGCGACTGGGTAATAATGCCGTTGGGCGTGATGTGAATCTTCTCCGGCGGACAGCCCATCTCCGCCTGGAGCTTTCCCGCCCGGCCATAGAGGCATGTCACCACATCCGCCCGCTCATAGGCCAACCGGGACATCTTCTGAAACTGGTCCATCCACACATTTTTGTAAATGCCGTCCACCCAGTCCGCCTTCAGCAGCTCCTCCTCCCGCTCCCGGGTGTAGATGCCGTGCTCTGAAATCAGTAGCCCGCAATTGTAGAGGAAACTGCCCATGCTGCCCAGCACCCCGGCGTAACCGGTGGCCACGCAGTGATAGATATCCGCCTCCGGCAGCTTCGTCTGCAAAATCCGGAACAGCGGCAGATAGATGGAGCGCATGGTCCACAAGAAGTCCGAAAAGCCAATATAAGGATACCGCTGCTGATAATAGCTCTCCACGATCCGGAGAAAATCCCCGCCCATCAGCAAATCATCAATGGAGAACTGCTTTTTCTGGAACATGGTAAACACTGTGTCCCAATCCACGTCCTTTCCGGACACGATGCTTTGCAGCGCCTTATACTCCTTGGTCCGCAGCTTGGTCCGGCGCTTGGTGCGCTTCCGCCGGCCCCAGTCCTTGTCGCTCAGGTATACCTCGTATACAGCCGTGAGATTTTGAGGAAGCTCGTACTTAAACTGCCCGCTGACTGAGCGGTCCGGCACGATGGCCAGCAGGATGAACTCCTCCCGGGGCCACGCCTGAACCATGCTGTGAATCCAGCTGGATACGCCCCCCACCACATAGGGGTAGCATCCCTCCGCAACCAAGCAGATTTTCACACTTCGTCCCTCCCGATCTCCGCCGTCACTGGAAGACCCGGATCAGCTCCAGCGTCTCCCGGTCAATCACCACCGGCGAGCGCTTCAGCTCCCCGATGGTTTCAAAGAATTTCTCCCGCTGGCCGCTGCTGAAATAGAGCTTCAGCAAACAGGAATAGGTGCCCAGCGTATTGGGAAAACGGGCCGCGGCCCGCATGCACCACTTTTCGCAGTCCTCGAAATCCTCCAAATCCAGCAGCCGGAGGCTGATGGCCTCGAAGTGGCTGCTGCGCATCTGCTCTTGCCCCTCCTGGTAGAGGATCTCGCAGACTTCCTCCAGCAGCCGGACATACCGCTCCTGCTCCAAGCCCGTCAGGACCTTTTGCTCCAGCACCTGGTTCATATAGCCCACCAGCGCATCCGCATACTGAAGGCGGTTTTCATCCTCCTGGCGGATGAGGGCGATCTGCTTTTCCACGTTGTCCTGAAAGATGTTCAGCGTATTCTGGAGTACAGACGCCGCGTAATGGGCCGTCTCCGTATCCTCGCTGTTCATCGCCAGGGCGATGGTCGCCAGAGAGTTTTGTATATCGCCCCGAACCACATTCATCATCAGCGTCCGCAGGTCGCCGGCCTCCGTAATCTCAATCGCCTCCTCCAGAGGGGCCAGGTTCCGCTCCCGCTCCTCCTCAGCGTGGACGAACCTCTTTGCCCGCGCCTTACTGAACACCACGTCCTCCAGGTCCACCGGAGCAAAGTAAAACAGCCGGAACAGCAGCCATGCCAGCAAAAAAAAGCAAGGCCCCACAACCGGGCACAGCAGCATCACCAGCGAACACAGGAGGAAGCTCCGATTCTTTTTCTTGCAGATCAGCACATTCCACACCATGTAGAGCAGCACCACCAGCGCGTTGATCAGCAGCACCAGGAAAAACAGTCTAAGCTGCGTCATCTCCGTCGTCCTCCACCCTCTCCACAATCCGGGTATGAATGCCAAGCTCCAAAAACCTCTGCATGACATGCGACGCATCCTCGCGGCTGGTATTGGCCAGCAGCACGTACAGCCCGCCGTCTTCTAAAATCCCCGTATAGTCGCTCTGGCGCAGCCTGCCGGCAACCAGGCAGCCGTTTTTCTTGACCTCGCCCTCCTCCGACTCGGCCCGCAGCAGCGTGCACTCGGTGAGTCCCTTCCGCCGGGCGGACAAAAAGGCCTGCACCAGTCCGGAAAACGCCTCCACACTCAGAATAGGAGTGCCCTCCATATACCGCTGCTGCTCCAGGGAGGCCAGATAGCGGTTGGCGCCCAGCACCGCGTTTTGAATCAGCGAGCTGATGACCACCAGGTGGTTTGCCTGGCCCAGGGTCATGCTCTCCCAGGGGATGCCCCACACCATCACGATCAGCTGCATCGCATCCTGTTCAAAGATGGCGTTGGCCATCAGGGGATAGCGCTCATCCAGCTGGCGGTTGATGAAAACCTTCCGCTTTGCCAGCGTGTCGTACATCTCCCCCAGCTCGGTATAGCGCACGGAATTTCCCAGCATCTTGGCCTTTTCCGAGGTGGAGGAAAACAGCCGGGCATAGGTGGCGTTGGAAATCGTGTAAATTGCCACGTCCTTGGTCTTCATCAGCTTCCCCAGCATCTCCGCCGCATAAAACAGCACCTCCTCCGAGCTGTACTGGTTCAGAGCCGAGGTAATGCTGTAGATTTTCCCCACGCTGTCGTTCTGGTTCACAATCTGGGTCTCCAGCGCGTTTTTTACCCGCACATTGCTGCCGTTGATATCCTGAATATCCGCGATCTGCATGGTGAGATAATCCTGCTCCTCCAGGCTCTCCCGCTTCAGCTGGCGGATCTGGTCCCGCATGTAGCCCACGGTCAATCCCAGGATGAACAGCTGCGCCGTCCAGACATAGGTATTGGAGTCCAGCAGCACTTCAAAACCCGTCCGGTTGTACATCTGCCGGAAGCAATAGCCCGCCACGGCCAGCACGGCGGAGAACGTGGCCTGCTGCTGGCCATAGACGATGGCGAACAGCAGCACGTACAAAAGATAGAAGTCCAGCTTAGCGAAATAGGTGCTGCCAACCGCGCGGTTATTCAGCATGAAGAAGGGGATGAAGCACACCATGTTCTCCACATACGGGATCAGCGCCCGCAGCAGCCAGCCGATTTTCTTGTAGAGCCGCTGCCAAAAGTTCAGTTCCCCGCTTCCGTCGCTGAGGAACTGGTCCGGGTGCTTCTTCATGTAGGCCGTGATTTTCTGCACGATTCCCTGTACCTGGCAGAAAAAGGGGTTGCCGAATTCGCTTTCATACCGGGCGCCGGATAAAATCCGCCGTTCCCGGATCTCCTGCTCCTCCACGATGGCCACCGGTTCCCCCATCGCCGCCCGGATGATTTCCGCCAGCTCCCGCTGGGTCATCACGTCCGGGGAGGAAATGTGGTACAAGCACTCCTGATGCTTTCCTCCGGTGGACAGACGGCACAAAAATTCCACCGCGTCCGTCTCATAGAGCAAAGAGAAGCTCCGCCCCGGATAGACGTGGATCATCTTCTTCTCAAAGGCCTCCAGGCACATGGCGCTGCAGATCTCCCGCACATCGGCCCGTTTCTCCGGGATGTTGTAGAAGTGGTCCAGCCGCAGCGTGATGATGTCCAGTTCCCGGCTCTTGCGGTAGTTGTTGCACATCTCCTCCGCCTGGGCCAGCACCATGCCCCGCACGCCCACCGGCGTCACGGACTCCTCCTCCCGGATGTCCTCCAGGTAATCCCCGCTGAACACCTCGTCGGAGGAGAGGTAGACAAACCGCCCCTTTCCCCGGGTGGAATAGCTCATCAGGATGTTCATCAAACCGGCGGAGTATTTGACGGCATCCCCCTCCTGCTCCCTCCAATGGTAGTTCGTGTCAAAAGCGCCAAGGTAAATGGTCAGATCCGGGTCTGCACTGTCGAAAATATCCGCCATACAGGTGTAATCGTATGTAAAATTATATTTTTCAAAAACCTTCTGATACGAGGTTCCGGTATATCTGCTTCCTGTCAGCAGGCTGATTCTGTGGCCCTCTTTTTTCAGCTTGATAATAATGTTATCAATAAAACTGCCCGAACCGCCAATCAGCAAAACATTCATAGACCCACTCCCGAAAATTCCGCTGATTTCATGGAATCTCCCCGGATTCCATCAAAATCCCCTGTTCTGCACTCTCCGCCCCTGGCCGGAAAAGGGGCCTTTCGCCTCAATTTCCCCCATTATCCCACGCCTCCGGCAGCGGCGCGCTCTTTTCCAGCAGCAACGCCTTCAATTCCTCCCGGCTCTGGCAGAACTGCCGCAGCCGCCGGTAAACCGAGTCCCAATACGCGTCCGCCTCCGCCTTGGCCTTTTCCTTCATCTCGCTGCACTTTTGCATGGTCTCGGCCTCCAGCTGCCGGGCGCTGCTCAAGATAGACTCGGACTCCTTGCGGGACTCGTTCACCAGCGTATCGGCCCGCTTCCTGGCCTCTGTCAAGATGCGCTCCGCCTCCGCCTGGCTCTTCTCCTGCATCTCCCTGCACACGCTCTCCTGCTCGCCGCTCAGCCGCTGGATATTCTCCAGGTACTGCGCAGCCGCCTTTTCGGCATTTTCAAAGACATGGTTCAAAGCCAGCGCAGCCTCGGCGATCGAGCCGGCCCGGCTGATGCGGACCTCCCGGTTCGCCATCTTCCGCTCCAGCTCCACCAGCTTCAGCCGGAGCCGGTCAATTTCATCCTCCCGGTCCGCCAATACATCCAGGAGTTCTCGCCGGCCCAGCTTTTTCATCTCCAGTTCTGACAACCGCTCTCAACTCCTTCCGCCGCCCGCCTCCGGAGGCATACACCGGTTATGATGATAGCCGTTTACGGCTATCATCACGAAAGCGCGCGCTTTCGTGCCCGGCGGCGCTGCCGCCGCACAAAATGGGTTTTTTCATTTAACCGGCCTTCTCCTGTCCCGCCGCATCGCTCCTACTGGGCGAAATTGCAGTTTAAGATGCCTCCAGGGCCTGTTTTAAAACAGGCCCCGAACCCAGCGCCCGCAGAAGCGAAAACCCACGCAGCACCGCAGCTCCAAACCGCCCCGAAGCTATGCATTCCCCAGGCTCATGGAGCTTGCCGGGACGCTGTACGATTTATGAACCTGCTCAGCCGCGTGCTTTTCGCGCAGCGATAGATGGTATGGCTCCCCGGCCAGAAGCTGCCGGCGGCGATTTTCCCGCAGTCTCCAAAAAAGGAAAAACTGTTGTAAATACATCAAAATAAGTAGGAAAACGCCTATATGAAGAACAATTGATTCTTATTATAGCACACCCCCCCGTGTATGTGAAGTTTATTTTCAACGATTTTTGTATATTTTTCTCTGCAGTATTTCACATGCTTTCGCTGCCTAACGGCAGCAGCCGCCCCAGGCGAAAACACCGTTTATCATATCAGTTTTCACACCCCCCAGGATGATTTGCGGGAAAACCGCATGGTTTTGAGGGAAATCCGCCTGCCAAAAACCGACGATGCCCCTGCCCGCCAGAGGCGGGCAGGGGCATGATAGAGATTTTTAATAAACGGCGCCCGCTTACAGAATATGCACAGACTCCGGGTCAAAGGCCAGGGAACAGCTCTCCCCCACCTGATAGACCCGCTTGTTCTTGGGATTGTAATCCGTCAGCTTCACCAGGGTATTCCCCACCGTCACATGATAGTTCTGGTAGGACCCCATGAAGCAGGACAAGACCACCTCACAAGGCAGCCCCCCCTGGTCCGCCAGCCGGGCGGACTCTGGGCGCAGCACTACGGTATACTCTTTCCCGATTTCCATCTCCGCCTTGGCAGGAACCCGGGCAGGGTGGCCTTCCACATTTAAAATAGCATGATCCCCATCCATCCTGTCCAGCGTCCCCTTGAGGAAGTTCGCCTCGCCGATGAAGTCCGCCACGAACTCGTTCACCGGCCGGTAGTAGATCTCCTGAGGCGTGCCCATCTGGGCCACGACACCTTTGTTCATCACAATGATGTTGTCCGAGAGGGCCATGGCCTCACTCTGGTCGTGAGTGACATAAATGGCAGTAATGCCCACCTCTTGCTGGATGCGGCGGATCTCCGTCCGCATGGACACCCGGAGCTTGGCGTCCAGATTGCTCAGCGGCTCGTCGAACAGCAGCACGCCCGGCTCGATGACCAGCGCCCGGGCAAGGGCCACCCGCTGCTGCTGTCCGCCGGAGAGCTGGTTTGTCATCCGGCCCTCCATCCCCGTCAGCTCCACCAAATCCAGAATGTGCATCACCCGCCGCTTGATTTCCTCGGCAGGGACCTTTCGAAGCTTCAGGCCGTAGGCTACGTTGTCAAAGACGTTGTAATGGGGCAGCAGGGCGTAGCTCTGGAAGACCATGGCCGTATCCCGCTTGTTGGGGGTCAGGGCGTTGATGGCCTCGTCCCCCAGGTAAATCTCCCCCTCGTCGGGGCTTTCAAACCCGGCGATCATCCGCAGCGTGGTGGTCTTGCCGCAGCCGGAGGGACCCAGCAGCGTCACAAAAGAGCCGGGTTCGATGGTCAGGGAGGTGTCCTTCACTGCGTAGAAGTCCTTGCCGGTCTTGGGGTCCTGATAGATCTTGGAGATGTGCTCCAGCCGGACCCCTTTTTTCGTCTTTGCCATGGCTTACTCCTCCTCCTTGATTTTCCGGCTGGTGCCGAAGAACTTGATGAACAGGTTCATCAGCAGCACCGCGCCGTAGGTGATGGCAATCAGCACCGTCGCGAAGGCACAGGCAATGCTGTAAGCGCCCTTCTCCGCGAACTCGTTGATCTGCACGGTGATGAGCAGGAACTGGGGCGTCACCAGCAGGATGATGGCGGATATGGCCGTAATCGAGCGGACAAACGCCGTCACCAGCCCGCTGAGGAAGGAGTCCTTGATCAACGGCAGCGTCACCGTCATAAACACCTTCAGGCTGTCCGCGCCCATGTCGTAGGCGGACTCCTCAATGGACTTGTCGATCTGGCGCAGGGCGGAGATGCCGCTCCGGGTGCCGGTGGGCAGGGAGCGGACCACAAACACAATAATCAGGATCAGCCCGGTGCCATAGATACCCTGGAGCACGCCGGTGTGGAACAGGCCCCCGGAAAAGCCCCGAATATAGCCAACGCCCAGCACTGTCCCGGGCACCGCCATGGCCAGCATGGACACCGCCTCGATGAAGCCCTTGGCCTTGAACTTCCGCTTGACCACCAGGTAGGAGATGATCATGGACAGCAGCGCCGTGACCGGCGCGGCAATCAGGGACAGCACAAAGGAGTCCTTGAACGCCTTGAGTCCCTTGTACTTCCCGAACATCTGGCCAAACCACTTAAAGGTCAGCGGCGTGAATTTATACCCCCAGGTGGGGAACAGTGTGCCGATGGGCACGCAGGCGTACATCAAAATCACGAAGAACGCCGCCAGGCCGCACAGTATGGTCAGGGGAACGGTGACGCTCTTATCGCTGATGAGCATCCGCCCCCGGGAGGCTTTGCCTGTCAGCGTAGCAGCGGTTTTCGCCTCTAAGTAGTACTTCTGCACCCCGAACATCAAAAGCGTGATGCACAACAGCACCACAGCCATAGCCGCCGCGCCCTCCTTGTCATAAGCGCCGGTGATCTGGAGGTAAATGGTGGTTGCCAGGGTGTCATAGGACCCGCCAATGATCATGGGGTTGGCAAAGTCGGCGATGGACTCGATGAAGGTCACAAGGAACGCATTCCCCAGCCCGGGGAGCAGCAGCGGGAGCGTCACGGTCAAAAACACCTTGGACCGGCTGGCCCCCATGTCCCGGGCCGCCTCCTCCAGGGAGGGGTCAATGTTTTTCAAAAGGCCCTTGAGCATCATGTAGCACACTGGGAAGAAGGTCAGCGTCTGGACAATGGCGATGCCCCAGAAGCCGTAGACGCTGTTGTCGTAAATTCCCAGCAGGAAGCGGGTAATCAGCCCCGCCTTGCCGAAGAGCATAATCATGGACAGCGACAGCACGAAGGGGGGTGAAACCACCGGCAGCATAGACACCACCCGGAACAGTCCGCCCACCAGCCTCCCCACCCGGACATACACCTCCACATAGGCAAAGAGCAGTCCCACCGCAGTGGACAAAATGCCTACCAAAAACCCCACCTTCAGCGTATTCCCGATGGCGGTGATGAAGTTGGGCATGGCCAAAATCCGCTGGAAGGTGGCCAGGGTGAAGCCGTTCCCGCCGTAAAAGCTGTCCACCAGCAGGATGGCCAGGGGGTAGAGAATGAACACCGTCAGGAACGTGATCAGGACCACGATGGTGATCACCATAACCGGGTCCGCCATCAGTTTTTTTCGGTCCAGCGCCGCGCTCTGGCTTTTTGCCATGGAGGAGACCTCCTTTCAGATTTCCGGTCCGGCCGCCGGGGAACGGGTTCCCGCGTCTCGCTTCCGCACAGAAACCGCCGCCCCGCCGGCCCATTCAAGAGGGATGATAGAGTGATGAAATGGGGGACGGCGGCCCGCCGTCCCCCATCGCTTGGATCCGAATGGTTTCCGTTTTATCCGTAAGCCTGGATTACTCCGTCTGGAAACGGTCGTCAGCGGCGCTGCCCAGGGCCGTCATAACCTCGCTGATATAGGTCTCGATATTGTTCTTGGCATCCTCGAAGTCATATTTCATGACGTTATCGGGGTCCAGTCCAAACTCAGCGGCCTGAGCGGGCTGCTTGGCGTTGTCGATCACCAGGAACTGATAGGAGCCGTTGTCCTGCGCCTGGTCCACGCAGTCAGGAGACAGGGCATACTCGATCCACAGCTTCGCGGCGTTGGGGTGCTTGGCTCCCTTGAAGATGGCGGTGGCGCCCACCTCGAAAGAGGTGCCGCTGGAGGGAATAACCAGCTCAATGTTCTCATAGCCGTTGTCCACGATCTGGGTGATGCCGTCGTGGAGGAAGCCGATGCCGATGACGCACTCGCCGGTGCCCACGTTCTTGGACGGGCCGGAGCCGGACTTGGTATAAACCTCAATGTTCTTGTCCAGATCCACCAGGTACTGGATGCCGTCGTCGTGGCCGTACTTCTGGATCATGGTGTTGATGACCAGCTTGGCGGTGCCGGCGGTGTTGTAGTTGGACAGCCAGATCAGGCCCTGATACTCGGGCTTCAGCAGGTCCTGCCAGTCCTGGGGTGTCTCCAGGTTCAGGCGGGCCAGCTCGTCCTTATTGACCATGAAGCCCAGGATGCCTTTATAAATGCCGTACCAGTTGCCGTCGGCATCCCGGTACTGGTCGTCCAGCAGGTGGGCGGCGTTCTCGGCGTCGTAAGGCTCCAGCAGCCCCTTGGCAGCGACGACGTTGTAGGGATCGGTGGTGCCGCCGAACCAAACGTCGGCGGAGGGATTGCCGCTCTCCTCCTCGATCTTGGCCTGGACCTCGCCGGTAGACAGGCGCTGATAGGTGGTCTTGATGCCGTAAAGCTCCTCGAACTTAGAGCAGGCGACAGCCAAGTAGTCCTCCTCGCAGGAGCCGTACACCACCAGCTCGCCCTCGGCCTTGGCGGCCTCGATCAGGGCGTCCATGCCGCTGGCGGGTTCCTGGGCGTCGGCGGGGGTCTGGGTATCGGCAGGCGCGCCGGTGTCGGCGGGAGCTTGGGTATCGGCGGGCTTGTCGCCGCCACAGGCCGCCAGGGCAACCACCATGACCCCAGCCAGCAGCAGAGATATCAACTTCTTCTTCATTGCAAATGCTCCTCCAATCTTTTTTCGCCGGGACGGCAGCCCGAAAGGGCTTCCGTTCCGTGTGGATTTTCATTTTAATACGATTGGTTGAAAATGTCAATATGCCCAAAAATTCTTTTGGGCCGCTCTTTCATTTTCAGCTTTTTTGCAGGACGCGTTTGAGGATGCGCCGGGATGTCCCGGCTCTTCCGCGCGGGAACTTTTCCGGCAAACCCGGCGGCCTGAGCCGCAAAAAGCGCCCAAATGCACAACTGGCCGGAGCATTTCAAAGAGGTCCCTCTCCCGGGGGTTTCCCGGAAAAGGGACCTCTCCTGTATCTGCAAAGGCGGCGCTTTCCCTCCCCCTCACAATAGTCCCAGGCTGCGGAAGAGAAAGGTGTAGCAAAACATAGTGAACACGGACAGCACCGTAGTGGCGCAGACCAGCTGGCCCGCCAGGGGGCCGTCCGCCCCCATGGCCACCGCCATGGGATAGGACGCCACAGCCGTGGGCGCGGCAAAGAGGACCATCATCCCGCACAGGCTCTGCCCCCGGAAGCCCAGGGCCACGGAGAGCGGCAGGAATACCAGCGGCACCAGCACCATGCGCAAAGCGATGCCAAGCAGCAGGGGCCGGCGGTTTGCCCGGGCCTCCCCCAGATCCAGGCTGACGCCCAGGGAGATGAAGCTGATGGTGGTGGTGACCCCGGCGATATTCTTGACGACATCCCATAGCAGCGCCGGGATGCGGAAAGGCAGCGCCATGGCCGCTATGGCCGCCAGCGTCGCCATCACCATGGGGTTTTTCAGGATAGACAGCGCCAGCTTTCCCGGCTCTGCCCGGCCGGAGCGGTTCACTTCCAGAACGATGACACTCAGGGCGTTGGTCATGGGCACTACGATGGCCCCCAGAAGGGCCACGGAGCCAATATTCCCCTCGCCGAAAAGGGATTCCGCCACGGCAATGCCGAAAAGGATGTAATTCGTCCGTATCATCGCCTGGCCGATGGAGCCGGCCTGGGCGGGATTTTTCACCACCCTGGGCGGCAGCAGCAGCGCCACGGGGAAGATCACCAGTACCAGCGCGGCGGCAGCAAACAGCGCCTCCTTCGGCGCAAAGCTCTGGGAGAGGTCCGTCTCGTAGATGTTTTTAAACAACAGCACCGGCATAAAGATCCGGAAGGTCAGCTTGTCCACATTCCGCATGGCCGGGCGGTCCACGACCCCCGCCTTCCGGGCGCCGGCGCCCACCAGCATCAAAAGCGCCATGGGGACTACGACCTCCAGGGCCGCCAGGAAACTCTCCAGCATCGCTTTGCTCCTTCCGCCGCCCGCCGCGGCCCGATGGCCCCGTGGCGGCCCAGCTTATTTCCGCATGATATGAATGGCGAAGCCGCCGTACTCACCGTCTAGGTAAACGTTTTTCAGCTTTCCGTCCTCCGTATAGGCGGCGGTGTCCATCCGAAAGCCAAAACCCTTCCCCTTCAGCTCTTCCACGGCGGCGTCCAAATCCGCCGTGGCCATGGCCACATGGCCGTTGGTTCCCAGGAAGGGGGCCTTCATGCATTCAAAGTAATTCCCGGCAAACTCAGACTTCTGGCCGTGGCGGGGCGTCAGGTTGAACAGCAGGCTCAGCAGCTTTGCCAGCTTCTCCGCCTCCTCCGGGCTGGGGGTGTTGATGCCCAGGTGCACCAGTTCAAAGGTATTCTCCATATGAGGTTCCTCCTGTTTTGCGAAAGCGCCCGCCAACCCTGTGGCGGGCGCTTCCCGATGTATTGTACCCGGTTTTCCGGGAAAAATCAAGCTATCTGGACTGCGCGGCGGTGGGATTGTACAGCCCCACCTTCTCCCGCTTGGTGCCCATAACGTCTGCCTCCGTGAAGCTGACATACTTGATGGCCTTGCGGGTGAAGGCGGCGTAGGTCAGGTGAATGCGGCCGTCGGCGCTTTGCATGATGTGGGGGTACTCATACTGCTTGTTGTTGGTCTTGTTCTCCTCACCCATGAAGCCCTCTCCCCGCTCCATCCAGCGGATCATGGGGAAGGTCAGGCCACCGTCCTCGCTGAGGGCCACCGCCACCGGGCAGCGAAGGCCGGGCCACGCCGCCTTGCCGGGGCTGGGCTGCGGCGTGCAGGTGGGGTTGCAGGCAATCGCGATGCGGCCGCTTTGGAGCTTGATGGCGCTGATGCTGGAGTTGTTGTTGGGCAGAGGGGTAGGCTTGGGTTCCGACCAGCTGTCCCCCCAGTCGAAGGACTCGCTGCGGTAGATATTCGCCGCCTCCCGGTCCCGCATGAAGGCCACCAGATGGCCGTTTTCCAGCTCCACAACGTTGGCGTGAACCCGGCCGTTGCTCTTCGGCATGTCCACCTGACGCCAGGTCTTCCCCTGGTCCTCGGAGATCTGGAAGGCGGTGGGGTCCCCGGACAGGCCGTCCACGGAGTCGGTGCACAGCCAGTTAGCGAAGATCCAGCGGCCGTTGGACAGCACCTGGATCGCCTGGCGGCAGAAGGTGCCCTCCCGGGGGAACATCGTCTCATAGGGTCCCCAGGTCCGGCCGCCGTCCACGCTCTTTTGCACCCGGACCTGGGAGGTGAACTGCATGTTGTCCTTTCCTGCCTCCCGGTCCTTCTGGGCTGTGTACATAGCCCAGACCGCGCCGTCGGGGCCATAGAACAAAGACGGGTTCTGCTCGCTGCGGGCCGGGTCGCCGGAGATGTCCACCGGCTCCGTCCAGCGGTCCGCCCCCTTGGGCAGGCGGGCGCAGACGATGTGCACGTCCGCGCTGCCCTCATAGGTGCCCGCGAACCAGCAGCACAACAGATCCCCGCCGGGCAGCTCCAGCGTGGCGGGAGAGTGGCAGGTGGGGTGAACCCCCGGGGGAATGACGGCCTCCACGGTCCCCATGTCCAGGTTCTCATAGAGAACGCCATCGGGAGTCAGGCCGGGCAAAACGGGATATTTCATGGAAATCCATCCTTTCTTGTTTGGGAATCGCGCCGCCGCGCGGCGGGAAAACAGCAAGCTCCTCTTCCGGCGGGCGGCGGAGAGAGACGCCGCAAGCCGTAAAAGCAGCCCCACGCAGCCGGCTCTTCGGAAAGGAACAGGCGGAACGGCCAAGCCGTTCCGCCCGGCTTCGCAGGGGAATCTCGGTAATCTCGGTAAACCCGGTACGCGCCGCACTCAGGCCGCAGCCTTCTTCTTCCGGGCGGTGTTCATCACCAGCAGAGCCACGCCCAAAACGACGCCGACGACAGAGGTGATAATCTCCGGGCTGATGAGGCAGATGGCTGCCACAAACAGCAGTACCCGCTCTACGATGTTCAGATCGACATTGAAGAAGCCCGACACTTCCACAGCCAGGAAGAAGGTGCCGCACAGCAGCATCGCCGCGCCCAGGGCGATTTCCACGATGCCGCCCTCCAGCAGGATAGCCGGATTGTACACGAACACAAAGGGAACCAGGAAGCCCACCATGGCGAAGGTGAAGCCCTTCAGGCCGGTCTTCATGGCATTGGCGTCGGCAATGCCCGCCGCCGTATAGGAAGCAACGCACACGGGGGGCGTGATCTGGGCCATGATGCCGTAGTAGAACACGAACATATTGGCGCAGAGGTTGGCGGTGGCGTCCGCCATGCCGCCGGCAATGAGGATCGGGCGGATGCAGGGCACAAAGAGGATGACGCCCACCAAGTACGCGGCAACGGTAGGCAGAGCCATGCCCAGCAGCATGCAGCCCACCATGCCGATCAGCAGCGCCAGGAACAGATTCTCGGTGCCCAGGCCGCTGATGACAGCGGAGAGGTTGGTGGCCAGGGCCGTCTGGCCGGTGACCACGTTGATGATGATGCCGCAAGCCGCGGTGGGAATGGCAATCTCGGCAGCCTGCTTCGCGCCGTCCATGCAGCAATCCCAAATGCCCTTCAGGCCCACGAAGTCCTTCTTTTCGCCCACAAAGTAGCTGATGACGTCACAGACAAGGCAGGCGAAGATGCCCATGGTACCCGCCCGCATCAAGGACGCGCCCATGATGATGAACGCAACCAGAATCGCGGCGGGAAGCAGCAGGTACAGGCGGGGGAGGATCTTCCGCTCCACCTTGATGGTGGTGTCCACCTTGCCGTCCAGGCGGCTGGCCCGCTTGGCGGCCAGCCGGTCCACCAGAACGAAGACCGCGAAGTAATACGCCACGGCTGGGATAATCGCGCTGGCGGCGACCTTGCCGTAGGAGATGCCCAGCATCTCGGCCATGATGAACGCGCCCACGCCCATGATGGGAGGCATGACCTGACCGCCTGTAGAGGCCACGGCCTCAATGGCGCCGGCCTCCTCGGGTTCATAGCCCACCTTCTTCATCATGGGGATGGTCATGACGCCGGTGGTGGCCACGTTGGCCACGGCGGAGCCGGAGATCATGCCCATGAGGCCGGAGGAGATGACGGCCGCCTTCGCCGGGCCACCGGAACCCTTGTTGGACGCCTTCATGCCGATGTCAATCAGCAGCTGGCCGCCGCCGAAGGCGGAGAAGAACGCACCGAAAACGATGAAGTAGAACAGACTGTTGGCCGAGGTCTGGAGCGGAGAACCGAAGATGCCGGAGGTGCTCATGGTCATGCCCTCGGTGAACTGCTTGAGCATAGCAGCCATGGGCTTGCCGCGGGTATAGAGAATGCCGGGCAGGTACTGGGCCGTCCAGGCGTAGATGATAAACAGAAGGATGAAGCCGAAGAGGATGCCGCCCAGGGTCCGGCGGACCGCCTCCAGCAGCAGCACGACGGTGATGACCATAAAGGCAATGTCGATGCTGTCCACCGGGCTGATAAAGAGCACATGGTCCACCAGGGACTGATACCGGGTCACCACGTAATAAAGCTGGAACAGGATGCAGGCCGCCACCAGAATGTCAATCCAGCGGGACCAGGCAAACTTGTTCAGCTCCTGCTCGGTGGCGGCGCCGCCCTTTCCCTTCTGGAGCTTTTTGCGGTATTTCTTGTCAGGGGGATTGTAGAGATAAACCAACGCCAGGGCGAAAAGCAGATGCAGGGGCGCCTGCAGCATGGTGGGGAGCTGTTTAATCAGTGCCAGATACATCTGGAACAGGAAGAATACCACTGTCAGCCCGATTGCCGCAGCTTGGCGCCATTCGAGTTTCTTTCCCATTGTTTCATACCCCTCCTCAGGTGTATTGGGTTTATTCCGCAAAGCCGCCGGGGAAACGAGGGAACCCCTCCTTCCCCCGGCGGCACTTGGGTCTTGCTTTCAGGCTCTCAGGCCCACTGCGCGATGGGTGTGTTTCGTTTAGCCGTGGGCGTAGCCCATCTCTTCGTAATAGGCCGCCGCGCCGGGATGCAGGGGCACGCCGGTGAGCGTCAGGGTGCCGGCGGTCTGGGGGTCGAAGTAGCTCATGGCCGCCACGGCGCTGGCCAGATCCGCCTTGTTCTCACAGACGGCCTTCGCCATGTGATAGGCCACGGCGTAGTCCAGGCTGGTGGGAACCAGGATCACCTGCTGGGAGCCGACGGTCTTGATCTCCTCGGTCTGGCCGTTCCAGGTGTTGGCGTCGACGGTGACGTAGTCATAGCCCATCTCCACCATCTTCGCCATGGTCTCCTCGCCCAGCTGCACGTCGTACATGTCGTGGGTCAGGCACAGCTCGGAGGTGTTGGCCTGGCCGGCGCCGATGTGGTCGATGGTCATGTCGTACAGGTCGTCCTGCAGGCCGCTCTTGATGGCGTCGCCG
>JAAVYM010000037.1 GCA_022791135.1 Oscillibacter sp. | reverse complement strand
CTGAAAATGGAAACCTAATATCTTGCAAAAATAAAAAATGCTATGCAATTAGTGAACCTTTTGCATAGCATTTTCTATTTTTCCGTTTACCTGGCGTAAGTCATAAGTTTTGTAATGTTTCCTTATGGGCTACTGCCATTGTCGGAAGAGCTTTTCTTTTTTGGGGAGCGGCATATGAGAGCCGCCCGGATACACGAAACGGTTTTTGGCAAGGAAAAGAGGTTTCCTCCTGCTCTCTGCCGTAGGACAAGCCTGCTTTCCTTATCTACGCGGACCAGCGGGTTTCCTTACGGGCTGTTTTCGCATAAAAATTATGGCTGAGTCAAAGGCGGCTTCTGCTTTCTTTCTCAAATAAAATAGGCAAATCATGAAAAAGCTCTTGACTTGAAGTCCGCTCAAAGTTGTAAGATGGATAAGGCCCTCTTCAAAAATAGCACAAATTTTGCCGGTCACGCAAAAGACAACGATTGGAGGCGCAGGATGCACTATACACAATTGGGAAACTCCGACCTGTCCGTTTCCCGCATCTGCCTGGGCTGCATGGGCTTTGGCGACGCAAAAAACGGGCAGCACTCCTGGACCATTGACGAGGCCCATTCCCGCGAGATCATCCGGCGGGCACTGGAGCTGGGCGTGAATTTCTTTGACACCGCCATCGGCTATCAGAGCGGCACCAGCGAGCAGTACGTGGGCCGGGCTATCCGGGACTTCGCCAGGCGGGAAGACGTGGTGATAGCCACGAAATTTCTCCCCCGGACAGAGGATGAGATTGCGGCGGGCATCCGCGGCCAGCAGCACATTGAGCGGATGCTGAACAAGAGCTTGGAAAACATGGTGCTGGACTATGTGAACCTGTATATCTACCATATGTGGGACTACCAGACCCCGCTCTATGATATCATGAACGGGTTGAATCTTATGGTCCAGGCGGGAAAGGTCCGGTATAGCGGCATTTCCAACTGCTTCGCGTAGCAGCTTGCCAAGGCCAACGCCTTGGCAGAAAAAGAGGGCTTTGCCAAATTCGTATCTGTGCAGGGACACTATAACCTGATCTTCCGGGAGGAGGAGCGGGAGATGGCGAAGCTCTGCGCCGAAGATAACATCGCCATGACACCCTACAGCGCATTGGCAGGCGGGCGGCTTTCCAAACGCCCCGGAGAAACCTCCAAGCGGCTGGAGGAGGATAGCTATGCCAGGCTGAAATATGACGCCACCGCCCAGCAGGACAGCGAAATCATCCGCCGGGCAGCAGAACTGGCCGGCAGGTGGGGCGTCACTATGACGGAAATCTCCCTGGCATGGCTTTTGACCAAGGTGACAGCCCCGGTGGTGGGCGCGACCAAGCTCCACCACATTGAGGGGGCCGCCAGGGCAACCAACCTGACGCTGACAGCGGAGGAGCTGGCTTATCTGGAGGCGCCCTATGTCCCCCATGCCTTGGTGGGCGTTATGGCGCAGAACACCGCTGCCGCCGCAAAAGCATCCCACGTCTGGTCTGCAGGCAATCAGAAAATCACTTGATAAAATAGGAGGAACTGTTATGAGCAAACAATTAGTGGCGTACTTTTCGGCCAGCGGCACCACAGCTGCGGTTGCTAAAACGCTGGCGGAGGCGGCAGGAGCCAGTCTCTATGAAATCAAACCGCAAGTGCCCTATACCCGCGCCGACCTGGACTGGACCAATAAGAACTCCCGCAGCAGCGCGGAGATGAATGACAAGTCGTTCCGCCCACCCCTGGCCGGCCGGGACGCCCATGTGGAGGACTACGATACGGTGTTCCTGGGCTTCCCCATCTGGTGGTACACCGCTCCCACCATTGTCAACACCTTTTTGGAGAGCTATGATTTCACCGGCAAGACCATCATTTTGTTCGCCACCTCCGGCGGCAGCGGCTTTGGCAGAACCGCCGCCGATCTGAAGGCCAGCGCCCCCGGAGCGGTCATCCGGGAAGGAAAGCTGTTGAATGGGCGGCAGACTATGGAATCCCTTGCCGCTTGGGTCAGCAGTCTGTCCATATGAGGCGCTTGAGCGTCTGTTTCTCCGTCAGCAATCCCCGCAAGCATTGCAATCCGTTTGAACGCCCGGAACGGCCTGCATCCTCTGGGGCAATCCGCTGGTTAAAAGGGAACGCGCGCTCTTTTCCGCCGCGCGGACAACACTATTTTCATAAACAGAAAACCGGCAGCGGGTCTCCCCGCCTGCCGGTTTTTCCACCTTGAACTCTATCCTAAGTCAAACTGCCCCGAACGCCTCAAGTTTTGAGCAAATCGCCCATCTCGCCTGAAGCGCTTGATTCCGCAGTTTCCATATCCCGGACATAGTCCCGGAACCGGATGGCCGCCGAGTGAAACACACGGTTCTTCTTCCAGGCCAGCACATGGCCGGTGGTCCGCTCCGGGGAAAGCGGTACAAAGCACAGGCGTTCCCCACCCCGTATTTCAAAACAGCCCCCCGTACAGACTACATAGCCCAATCCCGCTTCCACCAAAAGAGCGGCATTATTGATCAGGTTGTGGCTGGCAAACACATTCAGCCGGCCGCGCTCCACGCCAAACCAGCCGGCAATATGGTCCTGTACGATTTCCCGCTTGGGCATGATCAAACGAAGCGGAAGAATGTCCTCTTTTTCGAGGTATGGCTTCTGCGCCAGAGGATCGTCCTTTCGCATCAGTACACCCCAGGTTTCCCAGTACGGGAGGCGGAAGAAATCGTACTTTGCGGATTCCACCGGCTCCACCAAAACACCGAGGTCCAGCTCGCCCCGGTCCAGCTTCTCCCGGATGTCGTCCCCATCGGCGCTGTAAATTTCATATTGAACCTTTGGATACTGGGCTGAAAAGCCCTGCAATACCTTTGGCAGCATCCGGGAGGCACAGGTCTCCACATAACCGATGGACACCGTCCCGCCCAGCAGATCGTCCTGGCCGATCACATCCCGCATGGTTTTTTCCAGCAGGGATACAATCTCCTCCGCCCGCTGCTGAAACAGGATTCCCGCTTCCGTGAGTGTGATCTGCCTTTTTCCGCGGATCAGCAGCGGGGCACCCACCTCCTCTTCCAACTCCGTCAGCTGGCGGCTGATGGTGGGCTGCGTGACATGAAGCCGTTCTGCTGCCCGGGTGATATTCCCGCACTTGGCAACTGCTAAAAAATACTCCAGCAGCCGAATATCCATAGAGCACGCACCTTTCCATGCCAGTTTCTCAGTCCAATTATCCCTGACTTAATAAAAAAAGTCAAGTCTGTTTCATATTACACCATACGCATTGTGCATGATAAGGGATCGAAAACGGCGGTTTCTTCTTGCACTCCCCAAGAAAGCATGCGCGCCCGGCTGGCAAGCCCCCGCGGCAAGGAGGAGAAATCGCAAGCACTACCTACCGCCGCTGATACGGAAACCCGGTATCCCCCAATTTTTTGACGGGGCTGAAGCACATGCTCCAGCCCCGTCCGTCTGACACTTGGAATGCAGGATTCCGCGTAAGGAAACGCCGTGGCGCATTCTGCGGTCTCCCTCAAAATTCCTGGCAAACGGCCTGTTTTCCGGACGAACCCCTCCGTCAGCCCCGGCCGTAGTAGGCCCCGGGGCGTGCTTGCGAAGATAGTGTTTATCCAGGAATTCCTGCTGAATGGCTCCCAGGCCCGGCGCCAGCTGCATGGCATGGAAATCCATAAAGGCGTACTCCTCCAGCACTACGGCACTGTGGACCGCGTTAAAGGGGTCCGTTCCCCAGGCGAAGGGGCTGTGACTATGGACCAGCACCGCCGGAATCTGCGCCAGGTCCAGCTTCCGCTCCCGGAAGGTCTCAATAATGACATTCCCCGTCTCCAGCTCATAGCTCCCGGCGATTTCCTCCGGCGTCATTTTCCGGGTGCAGGGAACCTCGCCGTAGAAGTAGTCCCCCTGGGTGGTCCCCTGGGCGGGAATCCCTTTCCCCGCCTGGGCAAAGGAGGTGGCCCAGCGGCTGTGCGTGTGGACAATGCTTCCCAGCGATGGAAACCCTTATACAGCGCCAGATGCGTATCGGTGTCGCTGGAGGGCTTATAGCGGCCCTCCACCCGCTCCCCGGTCTCTAGCTCACCACCACCATGTCCTCCGGTTTCATGTCCTCGTGCTCCACGCCGGAGGGCTTGATGACCATCAGGCCCTGTTCCCGGTCAATGCCGGAGACGTTGCCCCAGGTGAAAGTGACTATCCCGTACGTTGGCAGCAGCAGGCTTGCCTCACAGCCCTGCTTTTTTAGTTTTTCCAACATCATGGTTCCCCCTTATACGCCGGGGCCGGCGGCGCAGAATCCTCTGCGCGAAGACGGTTCCCGGCATCAAATTCTTCCCCTGCTCTCTCGTTCCAAAAAGAGGGGTTATTTCAGCTTCCAGGCCAGGTCGGAGAGGAACAGGTCGTGCTCCAGGCCCTCCACCGTGGTGTCCTTTGGTGATGCGGACAAATTCAATGTCCATCATATTGGCCCAATCCTTCCTCAGCTCCGCCGTCACGTCGTAGCTGAGGACCGTGTGGTGAGTTCCTCCGGCGGTGATCCAGCACTCCACGCCGGTGGTCAGGCTGGGTTCCGCCTGCCACATGACCCGGGCTACAGGCAGATTGGGCATAGGGAGAATGGGCTTGACGCAGTGGATGTCCTGGCAGACCAGGCGAAGGCGGCCTCCCATGTCGATAAGGCTCACCACGATCGCATCACCGGGCTTGCCCTCGAAGACCAGCCGGGCCGGATCCTCCCGGCCCCCGATGCCCAGCGGGTGGACCTCAATTCGAGGCCAGCCCGCCGCCACAGAGGGGCAAACCTCCAGCATGTGGGTCCCCAGGCTGTACTCCTGGCCCTTCACCAGATGATAGGTATAGTCGGAGGCGCCGTTGCCACCCTCACCCATGGCCCTCAAAATGGCGGTCATGGCGGAGGCCTTCCAGTCGTCCTCGCCGCTGTAGCCGTAGCCCTGGGCCATCAGGTCCTGGCTGGCAAGGCTGGGGAGCTGCTTCATGCCGTGGAGACCCTGGAAGGTGTTGGAGAAGGCCATGCAGCCCTCCTGATCCATCATTTTCTTCATGACGGCCTCTTCCCGGGCCTGGTAGAGAACCTGATCTATCCGGTCGGCAGCCATGTCGTATTTTTCGGCGTAGCGGGCCATATGGGCGTTGACCTCCGCCTCGGTGACTTCGTCCATCACCTTCACCAGACCGCCGACGGCCCAGGTGTTTACTTGCCAGCCCAGCTTCGACTGGGCCTCCACCTTGTCGCACTCAGTGACGGCCACTTCCCGCATGTTGTCCCCGAAACGCATGACCTTCCGGGGTCTGCGAAGGCGGGTCCCGGCGGAAACGTTGCCCGTTCGAGGGGCCACGGCGTTGGTGGCGGTCATGCCGGTGCCCGCGTCTTCCTCCGCCGGGGCAAACGGGATTCCGGCGGGGAGCAGGCCGTCCAGAAGGGCCGCGCCCAATTCCATGAGGGTCCCGGCAAATTCTCCCGCCGTCAGCACTTTGGGAAGCAGCTCTTCCAGCTTCCAGGGGATGCTCCTCCCCTCCAGAAGTCCGTTGAACTTCTCCAGCATTCCGGCGTTGTAGTCCCCTGCGGCGCTGTCTATGGGGAACATGCCGCTGGCCTCACCGATTCCCACGGCGTTGACCCCGGTGAGCATGTAGTGCATGTAGCCGGCCAGGGTGGTGATGTGGGCGATGCTGAAAATATGCTCTTCCCCGTTCAGCACCGCCTGATAGAGATGGGCGATGAACCAGCGCTGCGGGATGTTGAAGCCGAACAGCTCCGCCGCCGCGGGGCCGGTGATCGTGTTTTACCATGTGCGGAAGGGCGTCAGCAGGTTCCAGTCTCTGTCGAAGGCCAGGTAGCCGCGCATCATAGCGGAAACGCCCATGGCGGCGATGGCCTCCCGGTGCTCCACCTTGGATAGCACCGCTTTCAATCCGGTCCATGCCTCCTCCAGGGGGTAAGTCCAGATGCCGTTTTCCTAGCGGGACGCCCAGGTGTAGTCCCCGGAGGAGACCGGCCGGAAGCCCTCGTCGATGGTCACCGCCTTGATGCGGGTCGAACCCAGCTCAATACCCAAACAGGTTTTCATCTCGTCCCCTCCTCACTGCTTGCTGGTGTTCTTGCGCAGCAGCACGATGCTTTGAATGACCAGGAACAGGCAGAGCATGTCAGCCACGGTGATATTCGACCACCACGCCTCGTCAAAGCCCAGGGAGGCGGTGATCCGCTTGATGGTGTTCAGGCTCATCACGCCGAAGAAGGTGCCCGCTACATTTCCAACGCCGCCGGTAAGCAGGGTTCCTCCTATGATAGAGGAGGCTATGGCGTTCATTTCATCCCCCGTGCCGTTGCCATTTCGCCGCCGAAAACGGGGAACAGGATTTGACAATCCTGCCCCCGCTTTCGTCCGCTTCATTTTAACGGCAAAACCGTCTGAACTACTGCGGTGGCTGCCGGTAGGTCTTGCGGTGGCTCTGCCCCCGCGCCCCCGGCCTCTCCCAAAGAACAGGATAAGGGCAGGAGCGTCCCCGGCGGGCGGCGTGATGAACGGCAAGACTGCTTTATTGGGGTGCGCCCATACTTAAAAACACTTCGATTTTTTGTCTCAAATCTTCCACGGTATAGGTGCTGGCGTTAAAGCCATCCAAGATATTGATCTCCTCATGGAAGATATAAGTTTTATTTGCTTTTGCCTGCAAGAGCAAATTACATTCTAACTGGTCGATACTGTTTAGAAAATCATAGAGGTATTCCGCATACGTTCCTGTATCTAAATCGTCCGTAAAGCGCAAAACCAATTTTACATACGCTCCGCTTTCCGAGAGGAACCGCTCCAATCCATCCTCGGTTGTCCATGCCCTTGCCGTTCCCGGCATCTCCAAGGAAACACGCTGGTCAATGACAT
>JAAVYM010000114.1 GCA_022791135.1 Oscillibacter sp. | reverse complement strand
TTTCAATCGCTTTCGTAAGCTTTTGGTTCGCTTTGAAAAGAAAGCCGCCAATTATCTAGCCCTCATTCAATTTGCCTGCGCTGTCATTGTTTGGCGTAAATTCATACATGTCTATCGTTAATTTCGGGATAGGTTCTTAAAAAGAGTAGGAAGAAGTTTATTTTATTCAGGCGGACTCAGCCAGCATTTGCCTGCGGGATGTTCAGATATAGTAAATACCAGCGCCGTTGACAGCATATCCACCATAAACTGCGTCCAGGAGAGAATGTTCGCGCCAAAAACGGTCAGCAGGAGGAACAGCGCCGGAATGAGGTCTCACGGTTCATCTTCCTGATTTTTGCCGGGAGGGGAGCAATGCTGCTGGAGATGTCTTTGAAAAGGGCGAACTTGGAGGACATCTTCCTGGAACTGACGGAAAGAGTGGACTCTGGCATGGAGTTTCCGTTGGATGCTGCAGAGCTGGGGAAAGAAAGGCAGATGCGGTATGACGGTGGTTTTAAAGCATGAACTGAGGCTGCATTTTCACTCTTTTTCCGAGCTCTCCAGAAAAAGTTGTGTAAAAGGGGACAAGCGATCATCAAGAAAACAGGAGCAAATCAAGGGGATACCTGGATCGGGCACAGCTCAGCTTAACCGGGCTTATCCACCCGTGTTCCGGGATGAGGGACGGTATGCACGCGCAGCGTGAATGCCGCCTCCCATCCCGGAAACACTACGGTGAAACCGGTTTTAGGCGGTCTGGCGGTCCAGTGTTCGACGGTTTTCCTGCTGGCCAGATAGAGCATCTTTCGCAGAGAATCATCGTTGGTGAAGTTGGGCTTGTTCTTGGTAATTTGGCGGAACTGGCGGTTCAAGCCCTCAATGATATTGGTCGTGTATATGATTTTCCGAATCTCAGGGAGATATGCAAAAAAAGTGCTCAAAATATCCCAGTTATCCTCCCAGCTTTTTACGCAGGAGGGATACTGCTTCCCCCACTTTTCTTTGAATGCCATCAGGTTTTCCAGCGCCTCATCCTCGGTGACGGCGGTGTAGACCTTCTTCAAATCAGCCATCAGCGGTTTGATGTCCTTATAGCTTACAAACCGGGTGGAGGAGCGGATCTGATGGACAATGCACTGCTGAACCTGGCTGTGGGGATACACCGCCCCGATGGCCTCCACGAAGCCCTTCAAGCCGTCCACGCAAAACAGATAAACATCCAAAACTCCCCGGCTTTTGAGGTTGTTCAGCACATTCAGTCAGAATTTGCTGCTCTCATGCTCCCCGATCCACACGCCCAGAATGTCCTTTGTGCCGTCCATGGTAACGCCCAGGACCACATAGGCCGCCTTTGTCTGGTACTGGTGGTTTTCCTTTACCTTGTAGTGAATGGCGTCCAGAAACACAAACGGATACACTGACTCCAAGGGCCGGTTCTGCCATGCTGTGACCTC
>JAAVYM010000036.1 GCA_022791135.1 Oscillibacter sp. | reverse complement strand
GTTGTTGCATTTCGGGCACCTTATTTGGTATAATTTTTCCATGAAGACTCGTCTCCTTTCGGGAGGTACTTGGATTTGTGGTGAAACCATTGTACCAGAAGGGCTGGCGGGTCTTCAACTTTCATTTTAGTTTACAGTACGGAAACAATACGGTGGAGGATATGTAATGGGTGGACACAAAAATTTCCTAAAGAATATCAACATCAGGACTTTTGTCATGATCGGAACCCTGCTCATTATCTGGTTTGTTTTTACCGCCTGCACGGAAGGCGCTTTTCTTACGGCTAGAAATATTTCAAATTTGTTCCGCCAGACCGCCATTATCGGAATCATGGGCATCAGTATGGTTTTGGTCATCGTTACCTGTGGAATTGATTTGTCCTGCGGTGCTTCGTGCGGCATGATTTTGCTGGCTGTGGTACGGTTTGACTTGAAATCCCAGAAAAATTCCAAGTCCTGATGCGTTTTGCAGAACTCATAGCAACGCTTGAAAAGTATGTGGCTTATGTGAGAAAACAGAAAATTTTTGTAAAGAGCACTTGAAAGTTCAGCTGCCGGCGTTTAGTATGTGAGAGTGAAATGCGTTGAAGAGGGTTGGGGTACTGTGGAAGGGAAGGCTGCTTTCATAAAAATTTCGGATTATCTGGACAAGAAAAGCAAACACGACCACGCTTACCACAAAATCAAGGAATGGATTATTGATGGTACGTTTCCTGCAGAAACGATACTCGTGGAACGGCAACTATGCGAGCTTCTGGACCTGAGTCGCACGCCCGTGCGAAATGCGCTCCAGGAACTGGCAAAAGAAGGCTTTGTGGCCATGTCACCCGGACGCGGGGTAATGGTATCCCGCATTCAGATCGAGGACGTCATCGAGATATTTGAACTCCGCCGCTCTCTGGACGTTTTGTCACTGGAGCTGCTGATGAAAAACAAAAGTTCAGACATTATTTCCCGTATGCGGCAAAGTGGACAACATGAAAGCGGCGTTAGAGCGGGATAATTATCAGGCGGTTGTCCAGGCTGATAATTTATTCCATGAACTGTACTCCCATAACTCCGGAAATCAGCGCCTGGAGAAGATCTGCATGGAACTTTCGGAGCAGGAGCATCGCATTACGGCGCTTACAAGGTATGATGCTATCCGCTGCAAGACGACGTACTGCCACCACCTTGCCATCATGGAGAAGATCGAGGAGGGCGATATTAGAAAAGCCACTGCATTGCTTCAGAAACATCTGACCGATTCGATGAAGTACCACGTCCGAAATATGTCTGGTATATGAGTAGAATGGATGAGGGCAGGGGTGTTGAACCGTTAAATTAGATGGTGTCGTGAATACATGATATGATTCGTTTTCAAAGTAGCGAGAAGGCAGAACGATGGCAAGGGAACAGCACCGGCATGATATAAAAGCGACAGAGCGTGGGAGAAAATCAGACCATACATCACAGACGAAAAGGGAACACGTGGAGGCAATGCTCGTGATACCTAGCAGTTTATTTAACGGTGTGTTCTGGATTCTACGCACCTGAGCACCTTGGCAGGACTTGCTAAAAATGTATGGGAACTGGAAGCGTATATGTTGCCGGTGGCGTAACAAGAGAATCTGGGAAAAGATTCTGGAATCCCTGGTAGATGACACGGACGTTGAGCGGCTGATAATCGACGTCAGCCATGTCAAGGTACATTTGGCTGCGGATGCGCATGGTATGCTGGTGAGATTCTTTATTGCTTCTGGTATCGCAACGGATTGCTCAATTACAGCGCAGTTGGTCGATGGATTCCAGGCGGACTATCTTCCGGCAGATCGTGTCTATGATATAAATACAATCCTTCTCAAGTCTGTTGACGAGAAAATGCTTTTCTTCGTCTTAAAAGATAGCGCGGTATTGCAACATGCTATGTAAAAACGCCTCTTCTTTTGTTGCCGCTATCCAAATTTGCTGTATTGCCATTTGGCTCCTTGTTCATTGACGATACCATCCAAGTAGATCAGAGTGAACACTCCGGCGTTGCAGGTAAGCCAAAGCCGTCCGGCCTCCAAGGCGTGGAGCTGTTTCAAGCAGAAAAAGCGGGAATGCTGAGCGAACAGAGGGCTGTTCATTGTTTTCTGCGTAAGGTGAACGCCCATTTTTGGTTTTCCCCACACCGTGACCCACATGCGGAAATGTTTGGAGAGGGACAAAGAGCGCTAGACAGGAGATATTGCCTGCCTGGCGCTTTTGTTATTTTTGAATCCAGCTAAATAACCCCCGGCATAAAATTCCCCATGGTTTTGCCACCGGATTCTGCATCTGCCGGGTAGCGTAGGTGTAGATACGGAGTGCGAATCCGGCGTCGTAGTGGCCCAGCATGCCGGAGAGAGGGTTTACGTCCACTCCGTTTTGCAGAGCCAATATGGAAAATGCGTGTCTTAAACCGTGAAAGCGTCCCCGTTCCAGTCCCGCTCGTTTCAGCACGCGTCGGAGCATCTGTAGGCCGTTGTCCGGGGACATCGGTCCTCCGTATGGAGAGGGGAAGACGTATTCGTCTCTCTTCTCCATGCCCTTGAGGACTTCAATCGCGTCAGCTCCTATCGCAATATTGCAGTAGGAGTTTTTCGTTTTCAAGGGAGCTTCTAAGCAGACTATTGTGAATTCCCGCTCCCGCAATTTATGGAGTTCCTATCTTCACTCCGGAACGGACACCGGCGGCTTCCCGGCCCCCGCGGATGGCATCGTGGAGCGGGTCCCGAATTTTCCCCAGCCGTTTCCCAGGCAGGAGCTTCCGGCTGGCCAATTTTCCTTGCGGAAGGGACCACAGAATTTGGGAGGTTACAGAGTATCTTCTTCTGAGGAATGTACAGAATTAAGATGGGGGATGCCGCAGTCTCCAATACTGGTACAAGTTCATTCTGCTATCATTTCCTTCTCGCATTTCAATCCTGTTGTCCTGTTTTCCACGAAAAACCCGGCCAATCGTGTCTTTGCTCGTAATTTTTTGTGGGCATCTGAACTTGCCACAAGGTATTTGGGTATATCTCGATTGCACAACAAAATGAAATTCCTTTGCTATAAAATGCACAAATAGGTATCCCGGTTTGCCGCCCCCCTTGGCAAACCCAAAGAAAAAGATTATAGTATATATTATTAACGTGCAAAAACGCGGCGCAAGAATCTGTATCGCTCCACAGTTTTTAAACATGAAGGACTGTCCCGTTTGGTTGAGACAGAGATGATACCGGAGGACTTTTATATGCTAAGAGTTGTGCTGGCAGATGATGAAAACAAGATCATATTGCTGCTGCAAAAGCTGATAGACTGGGAGTCTTTGGGCTATGAGATTGCTGGAACTGCAAACGACGGCCTGCGGGCGCTGGAGCTGGTGCAGGAGAAGCAGCCGCATCTGCTGATCACGGACGTGCGTATGCCGGGGTGCAGCGGAATTGAGCTGATTCAGCGGGCAAAGGACCTGCAGCCGAATCTGCACTTTATCATCATCAGCGGATACCGGAAATTCGAATATGCTCAAAACGCCCTGAAATACGGGGTTGAGGACTACCTGCTCAAGCCCCTGAAACAGGATGAGCTGACCAGTATCCTGCTGCGGCTCAAGGACAAGATGGGAAAAGAAGCCGCGCTGGAATTCCGGCTGAAGAAGAGCGGCGAGCGGCAGCAGGAGCTTTTGATAGACGAGCTGAAGGCTGCGGCGGACCGGCAAGGTCCTTTTTTGACTGCGGAGCAGCTTCAGTCTGGATATGGGATTCATCTTTTGGAATCTGGGAGCGTGTTCTTTGCGGCCGTGGTGAAGGTGGACGTCGCCAACGCCGCGCAGTACCGGGACGGCTATTCGATCATGATCCGCCATGCGCTTGAGACGGTCCGGCGGGAGCTGCAGACGCTGACGGACACCTACGCCGCCGCGGCGCGGCGGGAGGGCATTCTGGCGTTTGTGGGTGTGGATGCATACCAGGCGGTGGAGGTCAAGCAATGTTTCACCAAAATCCGAAAAGAGATTGAAAAGCAGCGGGACCTGTTCTGGACGATCCGCTGCACGGCCTGCCTGGGCAGCCGGAAAAGCCGCACCGAGCAATTGGATGTCTCCATGCAGGAGGCGCTCTGGCTGTGCAGGGACCGCCTGTGTCTGGCGCAGGACTGGCGCGACGCGGAAAAAGAGCCTCCGGCCTTTGAACGGCGATATCAAATGGAGACCGCGCAGAAAAAGAGCTTTCAAGTGGCGGCGGAATGCCTGGATGAAGAGCGCTTGAATCAGGAGCTGAGTGAGAGCTACGAGGTGGTACTGTTTCAAACGGGCTTGAACGGGCAGATGCTGGAGGATTGGTTTGATCAGGTGTTGGAGGCCTGTCTCTACGGCATGCGGCAAACCGGCCGGGTAGACGACCACTTTTCCGAAGAGATGGAGGAGAGTTTCTGGTCCTGTGCGGACGCGCAGGGCGTGCTCCAGGCGCTGCGGGAGGGCATCTGCCGGCAGATCAGGCAATTACAGGACGAACGCTCTTTGCGGGAAACACGCCCCATCACCGACGCCAAGCGCTACATTCAGCAGCATTACCAGGAGGCGCTGCGCCTGGAGGACGTCAGCAGCGCCGTTGGTTTCAACGCCACCTATTTTTCCACGCTGTTTAAAAAAGAGACCGGGCAGAATTTTATGGACTATCTGACAGACCTGCGGATCGGCAAGGCCAAGGAATTGTTGTCCGGCGACGATCTGTCCGTCCAGGATGTAGCGGAAATGGTGGGCTACCGGGACCTGAAATACTTTTCAAAGCTGTTCAAAAAAGTCACCGGCGTCAGTCCGTCGGATTATAAGAAGCTGTACAGGTAGGTGATACCCATGAGACTGCGGGCCATGAAAAAGCTGTGGGGAGCGCTCCGGCGCTACCGCAGCGACCGCGACCTGGAGACCGTTCTGCGGCTGGACTGGGAAGAGGAGCCGATGCTGAGAGACTTTTTCTCCGATATTGAAGAGCGCCTGCACGGCGAGGAGATTACCAGGCTACAGCAAAAGCAGGCGGAGTACCTGGCGCTGCAAAACCAGATCAACCCCCATTTTCTCTATAATGCGCTGGAGGCAATCCGGACGGACGCGCTGCTGGCAGACTGCGGGGACATCGCCGAGACTACAGAGGCGCTGGCAACCTTTTTTCGCTACACCATCTCCAATGTGCAGGAGTACGTCACATTCTCGGATGAGCTGGACAACGCAGAGAACTATTTCACTATTCAGCGGTGCCGCTTTGGAGACAAGATTTCCATGAAGCTGGATATGGAGGATGAAAAACTGCTGGAGGCACGGATGCCAAAGCTGATTTTGCAGCCTCTGGTGGAAAACGCAGTATCCCACGGCCTGGAGGGTAAGCTGGGATACGGCGCGGTACGCATCGTTGTGGAAAACAGCGACCAGACGCTGTTCCTGCGGGTACGGGACGACGGCGTCGGGATACCGGACGAGCAGGTAGAGCGTCTGAACCGGCAATTTGCGGGGGATGCCGGCGCGGCGGCCGGGCAGCAGCGGGGCGGCATTGCCTTGCGGAATGTCAACAGCCGTATCCGGCTGATCTTCGGCGAGGACTATGGCCTCCGCATTTTCAGCGCTGAGGGAGTCGGCACGGAGTGCTGTGTGACGCTGCCGCTGCTGTTCCAGGAGGAGTGAGGGTATGAAAGAGGAAGTGATCCGGGTCGAGCACGGTTGCTTTCAGCGGGAGAACCTGACATACCGCTTTGATATCTCCATTTCCAGGGGGGAGTGCGTTGGTTTGTATGTAGATGACCACTTCACCTCCGGCACGGCCTATCTGGAGATCTTCAAGGGCGGCACGCACATGAAAGGTGGACGGGCCTTTGCCCGGGGCCGCCGGGTGGGAACGCCGGATCTGGAGCGCTGGCTTCAACAAAACAGCATGATTGTGGACAAGCACCGCTTTGACTCCGGGGAACTGACCGTGCGGGACTTTGTAATCTCCCTGGGAAAGCAGATGGACTGGCGGCAGAGAAAGAGTGCCGAACAGCGGCTGCGGGGACCGGAGTCCGCAGCCGTTCTGCGGCAGATGAACCTGGACGTTTCGCCGGAGATGAAACTGGCGGAACTCTCCAGGCTGGATTATTACCGGCTCTGCGTTTTTCGGGTGTGGTTCTGGAAGGGCGGGCTGCTGCTCCTGGACCGGCTTACGGAGATTCTGCGTCAACGGGATTTAGAAAAGCTGATGCAATGCGTCCAGCTGCTGCTGGAGCGGGGCGCTGCGGTGATTCTGCTGGATCTGGACGACACGTTCATGCGCCGTTATTCGGATCGGATTGACGTGGTAAAAAACCGAAAGACCTTCTATCGTCTGTACCCGGAGGAGTATGGGGAGCAGCTGTATGAGATCCTGGGCTGGAAATGCCGCGGCAGCGGCATGGGACAGGCCGGGCAGCAGGGCGGCGGCAGAGTTGTGTTCCAGGCGTCCTCACTGGAGCTTCCCGGAACGCCGCCCCTGGACTTTCAGATTCGTAGCGACGAGATCGCCTTTTTGCGGGATGAAAATTACAGCACGGCGGCCAGGCTGCGGGACTGCCTTCTGGGCGGCCAGCGCTGGGGCGGCGGCGTATTCCACCTGAATGGAACTGCCTACGCTCCCGGCGAGCTGTCAAAGCTGATCGGCACGGAGATCGGGATTCAGCTGGAGCGGCCGGACCGGCCGGGCGGGATGCTATTCGACAATTTGAGCGCGCTGGACAACTTGAGCGCCTGTCTGCTCCCCAAAGCCGGCCGGCATATCGCCGGACGGCGGGTCATGGAAAATATTTTGGAGGAGGCGTCACAGTGGTTTCCAAGGGAGGAGCTGCAGCGCCCCTTGTACACATGGCCGCTGCCCCAGCGTCTGAGCTTTTCTTACTATAAGTGGTATCTCTTGAATCCGCGTCTGCTGATTTGCTTTTTCCCGTTTGCGGGTCAGGAGCCGGCGCACCACGAGATGATCATCGACATGCTGGTGACCTGTGCGAAAAGAGGCATGGCCATATGGGTGATCTCCTCGGGGATCGACGCCATTTGCGAAAAAACGAAGAATGAGGCGTTTCTCAGATGCCTGCGCTATATCAACTGACCGCCCCCTTGCCGGATCAGGCCGGTCATATCCATGAACGGCAGCAGATATGTATGACCGCCGGATATCCACAAAAAAGGAGCTGTGAGGCAAATTGTCTCACAGCTCTTTTCTCTATGGCCGGCGCCGGCATTGATAACCGTCATTTGCTCAGCAGCTCGTTTTTGATGCGTTCCAGAGCCTCGGGGGCCTGTTTATCCATTTTCTCCGGGAAGCCGAAGTAGCTCACGCAGAGGATGTTGTCGCCGCCCACCTTCGGGGCGTCGGGTTTCAGCTGCTTGTTGGCGAAGTCCATCTCCCGCAAAGTCTCGAAGATACCGTCGAAGTCCACTTCGCCCTCACCCATGGCGGTGTGCTGATGGATGGTCACGTCCGCCCGGCCCCGCTGGTTCAGCCAGGGCGGATTCAGGATGTAACGGCAATCTTTGGTCTGGTTCCAGGTGTCCGCCAGGAGGACATGGGTCAGCTCGTCCCCGGCATATTTCAGCATATGCCGCACGTCGCCCTTGCCCTGGTCGTAGAAGAAGCCGTGGGAAGCGGAGTAAACGTAACCCAGGTTCTTGGACCGGAAGGATTTTACGATGTCACAGGTCTCATCGTTCAGCTCGCAGAAATCATAGGGGTGGGACTGGATTTCCACCCGCAGCCCGTCCCGCTCGATGATGGGCAACAGCTCTTCCATGGAGCGGAAGAACATGCCGTTGCAAATTTCCTGCTGGTTGGGGTCGCCGGAGAACTCCGTGTTGATGACGGGAACCCCCATGTCCACGGCAATCTGAATCATTCGCTTCCAGTTGGCCACGGCGTGCTGGCGCTGCTCCTCGGTGGGGCCAGACCAGCGGTAGACCACAATGAAGCTGGAGATTTCCACGCCGGTCTCCTTCAGGGCCTTGCGGTACTCCTCCTCGCACTCCTTGGAGAACAGGGGGTGCTTATAAAAGGGGTTGATCCGAGGGTGGGGAGATTGCTCAATGTACTTGTAGCCCCAATCGGCCACCTTCCGGACATAGTCCTTGATGGGCATCTGTTTGGCCAGGACATCGACATCAAATGCGATTTTCATGTGTGGTTCCTCCGTTCTGATTTTTTCCTGATTCACAAAATTCGGCCCGGCTTTTCCTTATTATTTATACAATATCGTATTTTTACTAGGATTTCAATGAGGGATTCTGCGAAAAGACTGCGAATTCCTGCTATTTATTCTTGCGAAGGAAAATCGCTTGTGCTATATTGAAAAAGAAAGGATGGTATAGGATATGGATATTCCGGAGACAGGAGTTCTGAACAATTCTCTGCGATATTTTTTTACGCCCTCGTCCTTGGCCAGCGAGTTGCTTTACTATCCTACTCGTGTGGGCCGCTATTTTTGCGATCACCGCTATGCGTTTAACCACGATGTGGAAACCGCCCGGTTGGCCAGCCACCGGCTCAACCTGATGCTGATCTGTGTGTGCCGGGGGGAGCTTCGGTTTGTGCTGGAGGGGGAAGCGGCAAGTGCCCTGCCGGGACAAATCGCCCTGTTCGACTGCCGGCAGCCTCATGAATACTCTGCCCAAGATGACACAGAGTTCTATTGGATACTGTTTAACGGTTTGAATGCGGAGACCTTTTACCGCCGCATTTTGCAGAACAAGGGTGAGTGCCATGTGTTTGCGCCGGCAGGCTTTCCGGAGATTACCCGCGGGATCGGAGAGCTTGTGAGTTCCTGTGAGACAGGTGAACGCATGAGTGAGGTCGCCTGTTCTCAGTTGATCCATCGGCTGCTGTGTGAGCTGCTGCTGGGCGGCGAAAGCCGCGGCAGGGAGGAGAACCAGGCCGTCAGTGAGGCCATCGGCTTTATCAACCGCAACTTGTATCGAAATATTACCGTAGGGGATGCGGCGGCCGCCGCCGGCTTCAGCCCCGCCCATTTTTCACGGGTGTTCAAGCTTCACACCGGATATTCTCCCTATGAATACATTCTGCTTGGCCGCATCGGCGCGGCCAAGCATCTTCTGACCTCCACCCGTCTTTCTGTGAAAGAGGTCGCCTATCAGGTGGGCTACAACAGCGAGGAAAACTTTATCCACTCTTTCCGGAAGAAAGTAGGCGTGACGCCCGGCGTTTTCCGCAGCGTCCCGGTTTGAGGAACTTTGGATACGGGTCGCGCGGGTCCCGCCGTCTCCGGCAGCGAGTGGCTCTGTCCAGATCTTGCTCGAAAAAGCACAATAAGAGAGGGGAAAACGAAACCGTTTCCCCTCTCTTGTCATGATTCTTTTTCAGAACCGCCTGGAGACGGATTACTCGTAATCCGCCACGTTGGAAGCGTCGATCCAGGTGTTGTCCGTGACCAGAACGTTGGTCTCCAGAGTGCCGCCGCTCAGCAGAGTAACCGCAGCCTCAATGCCGTTGGCAGCCATGGCGCCGCCATTCTGGGATACGGTACCGGTGATCCGGCCGTCCTTGATGGCCTCAAAGCCGTCGGGCGTTCCGTCGACGCCGGAGATGATGATTCCGCTGTTGGCACCGGCGGCGTTGCCCGCGCCCACGGCCATGCCGTCGTTCTCGCAGATGATAGCGTCCAGATCATAGGCAGACAGCCAGCTCTCCACAGTGGCCTGAGCCTGGGCGGTATCCCACGCGCAGTCGGCGGGGGAGACAACCTGAACAATGTCGGGATAGTTTGCCAGGATATTCTCATAGCCTTCCATGCGCTGCAGGCCGCCGGCGTCCGCAGAGGGGCCGGTCAGGATGGCGATATTGCCCTTGCCGTTCAGCAGATCGGCAACCTGCTGCATCTCGGTCTCGCCGGCCTTGACATTGTTGCCATAGGAAACGGCGGCGATACCGGCGCCCTCCCAGTCGGTGCAGGCAGAGATAATGTTGATGACAACAACGCCGGCGTCGGCTGCGTTCTTGGCGGCGTCCCGCAGGCCGTCCGGGTCGACAGGCTCGAACAGGATGGCCTGGTAGCCTTCCGTCACGCACTGCTCGATCTGGCTGATCTGGGTGGCGGCATCCTGGTCAGCGCTCAGAATCTTCAGCTCAACGCCCAGCTCCGCGGCCTTGGCCTCAGCGGCCTCGGTGACGGCGATCTGGAAAGCGTTGGTCTGGTGCTGCTGGATCAGCGCGACCTTGTAGGCGCCGCCATTAGAGCCGGTATCAGAGGCGGCGTCGGAACCGGCGTCATCGCCGGCAGGCGCGCTGTCAACGGGGGGAGTGGTGGAGTTGTTGCCGCAGCCCGTGGCGACAGCCAGCAGCATGACGCAGGCCAGCAGCATTGCGAGAAACTTCTTCTTGTTCATGTGATTTTTCCTCCTTAAAAGCTTATATGTAAGAGATGACGGACAGAGTGGCCGGCAATTCTCTTGACACCAAATCAGTTCTTTTTGCTCTTGCCCTTGATATCCAACAGCACCGCCAGGACGATAATGGCGCCCTTGACGATTTTCTGCCAGTGGGACGACACGCCCATGATGTCCAGGCCGTTGGCGATGACCGTGATGAGCAGGCAGCCCACCACAACGCCCCAGGGCTTGCCCACGCCGCCGGACATGGATACGCCGCCCACCACACAGGCCGTGATGGCGTCCATTTCATAGCTCTCCGCCGCGTTGGGCTGGCCGATGGTGACACGGGACGTCATCAAAAAGCCGCTCAGACCGGCCAGAAGGCCCGCAATCGCGAAGGTGGAAATGCGGATCCTCGTCGTATTGATGCCGGACACCCGTGCCGCCAGCAGGTTGCCGCCGCAGGCATAGACCCGGCGGCCATAGACCGTCTTAGCAAGCACAAAGGAACAGATGGCAATGATAGCCACAAGGAAGATTGACAGCATCGGAATTCCGAAAATCGAGGAGGCCGCAACGGCCTTGTACTCTGCGCTGATTCCAATGACCGGTTTGCCGTTGGAAATCAGCAGCGCCAGGCCGCGGACGGCGGTCATGGTGCCGAGGGTCATGATAAAGGGCGGCAAGTCGCCCACAGCCACGCCTACGCCGTTTACCACGCCCACGGCCAGGCCGGCCAACATGGCAACGATCAGGGGGACGATCAAAGGATACTGCCCCTGGCCCAGCATAGCCGCCAAAACGCCGGTAAATGCCACCGTGGACCCCACGGACATATCGAATCCTCCGGCGATAATCACGAACATCATGCCGAAGGCCAAAATGCCGTTGATGGATGCCTGCTTGAGGATATTGACCAGGTTGCCGGGCTGAATGAAGCTGGGCTTCAGGCAGGTCAATACGACGACCAGCGCAATGAAGATCACGAAAATAAAATATTCGCTGATGAGTTCTTTTGTACGTTTCGTCTCTTTCATGGTTTCCCCTTCCTTTACACCTTGATGGCAGAGGCCAGCGTCATGATACGTTCCTGAGAGAAATCTTCGCGCTTGACCTCGCCGGAGTAATTACCCTCGCACATGACAACAATTCGGTCGCAGATCCCCATCAATTCAGGAATCTCCGACGAAATCATGATAACCGCCTTTCCTTGCCGCACAAGGTCGCCCAGCAGCAGATAGATGTCCCGCTTGGCGGCCACGTCGATTCCTCGCGTCGGCTCATCCAGAATGATGACGTCCGGCTCGTTCAGCAGCCACTTTGCGATCACGACCTTCTGCTGATTGCCGCCGGACAGATTCCCCACGATCTGGTTTCCGGAGGGCGTTTTGATATTCAGCTTGTCGATGTACTCCCGTGAGGCGCTGAGCGCTTTTCTCTTATTATATAAGCCGTGGGTCAGCAGCTTTTTGATTGCTACCATGGCGATGTTATCGTTGACGGATCCGCTCAGGTTCAACCCGGTGACTTTGCGGTCCTCTGTGATGAGGGCCACACCCTCCTTAATGATATCCTGAGGAGAAAGGACCTTCACCTTTTTGCCCTTCACATAGATCTCGCCGCCGGAAAGAGGCTGCATGCCGAAGATGCCCTCCACCAATTCGCTGCGGCCGGCGCCCACCAGGCCGCCGATACCCAGGATTTCGCCCCGGCGGACGGCAAGGCTGACGTCCCTCACTTTCTGATCGGCGCGGACGATGTTCTTTGCCTCAAAAATCACCTCGCCCAGCTCCGCATCCAGCTTTGGATATACGTCCGTGATTTCCCGGCCGACCATCATCTTAATCAGCTGGGTCTCGTCCAGGTTCGCCGTACTGTCCGTGCCGATATACTGCCCGTCACGGTAAACGCTGACCCGGTCGCAGATTGAGAATATCTCCGCCATGCGGTGGGAGATATAGATGATGGCGACGCCCTTTTCCGTGAGCCTGTGGATATGCTCGAACAGCAGGCCCACCTCGCGTTCCGTGATGGCGGCGGTCGGTTCGTCCATGATGATGACCTTTGCATTAATGGAAATCGCCTTGATGATTTCAATCAGCTGGCACTGCGCCACGGTGAGATTTCGCAGCGTTTCTCTGGGAGACACATGCAAGCCGCACTCTTCAATCAGTTTCTGGGCTTCCTCAATCTCCGCTTTCTTATCCACCAGGCCATTTTTTTTCAGCTCACGTCCCACAAAGATGTTTTCATACACCGTCATATCCAGAATCGGATTCAGCTCCTGGTGGATCATAGCGATCCCGGTGTCCATGGCCTCCTTGGGGTTTGCCGCATGATAGGGCTTTCCGTCAAACAGGATCTCGCCGCCGGGATCTTTGGTGTAAATTCCCATCAGAATTTTCATCAGGGTGGATTTTCCAGCGCCGTTTTCTCCCATCAACGCATGGACTTCCCCCGGCTTTACCTGAAGCTGTACATGATCAAGCGCGACTACACCCGGGAAGGTTTTGCTGATATTCTTCATTTCCAGCACATATTCCACGCATTTCTCACTCCTCACGCATGATTTTGAATCACATTTTAGCGGATTTCATCTCATAGCAAAACGTCCATTCTTCACATGACGGGGGAGGATTTTTGGAAATTTCAGAAAACCGTCGTTTTATCCGAAAATACAAACGTTTTTTTGGATAAATGCATAATAAAAGCAAGCTGAAAGGGCGTCAATGCGGTTTGGAGAGAAGTCGGGGAAAAAAGTGACAGTCCTTGAGAAAAGCGAGATTTAATCACCTTTTTGGCGTTCCGCAGGGTCTTTTTTCTTTGCTGCCATTAAAGATTTTCCGGGCCTTCCGCATAAGCTCGCGCTCCAGGTCTGTGAGGCCACCGTTACCCTGTGGGTCAATATAGGCATAACTTGTGTCAACCGGGCGACCTGCTCCACTCTGCTTGGAGGATATGGAAAGCGCCCGAGACGGGCATCTGCTTCCGCATCCGGGGCAGCAAATGGACAAAAAAGACAATGCTCCGCCTGGTGGAGCGCGCGGAACCGGGCAAATCGGCTTCCTGGCCTGTGCAGACGGCGTTCATCAGCGTCCCCCGCTTCCAATGTGCCGGTGTCTGCTCCCGCCGCTCCGGCGCCTGCTTCCGGCAACCCTAACGCCAGCGGCTAAAGTTGGGTGGCCGGCGGCGGGAAGGCTGCCATCGCCCGCGCGAATGGTACTGTGGAGCGAGTTTTGAGCTTCTCCGGCCCATTCCCTGGGCGGGAACTCCCGGGCGGTTGATTTCCCTCCCGGAGGGGACTGCAAAATTTCGAGGGTCCGCAGAGTGCTTTTGAAGCATCCGTTCAGGGAAGGCGCGGGACTCTCGCTTGAAAAAGCGGTTTTCTCCCCAAAAGCAGGCCGCACCTTTCCATCCGCTGGCCCTCGGTCTTTTTCACCTCCAACCGCAGCGCCTTCATTGGCTTGGCGCTCTCTCCCTGCTCCCGGCGCCGGGACATTTACGAAAACCGGGCATATATGCCCTCCGTTCAGGCGCAAGCACAAAATCAGAAATTTTGACAAAATTTCTCTGTCTCCAAACTGCGCATACTCTTTTCCTTCCGGCGCACACTACAAAGGCGCTGTAAAACGCGAGACGCTCTCTCCTCCAACCGGCAAACTGCGCTGAGGCGCCGCTTTGCACTGGGGAAGACGGAACGCGCCTCAGCGCTCCCGGGAAGCAGGCCGGTTTCTGCGGCCTGCCTTTCCCGAACACTTTACGTCCAGGAGGATTCAACCATGAGCAAGGACTGCACCAACGGCGGCTGTGCCTGCACGCCGAACCAAAGCATCAAGTGCACCGTGAACAACTGCGCCCACCACTGCCAGGACAACGACTACTGCGGTCTGAACACCATCCAGATCGGCACCCATGAAACCAATCCCACGATGGTGGAGTGCACCGACTGCCAGAGCTTCAAGCTGAAATAAGCAGCCTCCGGCGGTAAAGGAGGACTGGTCCTCCGCTCCTCCCGGCCCTCCGGGAGGGGATACATAGGAAAGGGGGCGGCGGCATGAAAAAAGAAGCCTGGACCGCGCGGATTGCAGGCGGAGCGGCGGGGCTGGCCAACGGCCTGTTCGGCGGCGGAGGCGGCATGGTGTTTCTGCCCATTCAGTCCCGGTGGGGCCGCCTGGACCAGAGAAAGCTCTACGCCACCTGCGTGGGGGTCATTTTCCCTGTGTGCCTGGTGTCAGCGGCGGTCTACGTGTGGCGGGGCGGCGTATCGCTGCTGGAGGCGCTGCCCTACCTGGCCGGAGGGCTGGCCGGGGGCTGGCTGGGGGGGAAGCTGTATGGGAAGATCTCCACAAAGCTTTTAAAATGGCTCTTCGCCGCCTTTCTCTTCTACGCGGGGGTGAAATATCTGCTGTGACGGACTGGATCATTCCGTTTCTCTGCGGCCTGGGAGCCAGCATAATTTCCGCCTGGGGCGTAGGAGGCGGTACGCTTTTGCTGCTGGTGATGACGCTGTTTCTGGGCGTGGACCAGCGGACGGCCCAAGGGGTCAACCTGCTGTTTTTCCTCCCCACTGCCGCCAGTGCTCTGGTTTGCCACGCCAAAAGCGGCTATCTGGACAAGCCCACGCTGAAGGCCGCCGTACCCGTGGCCGTCATCGCCGCGCTGATCGGGGCGTGGGTGTCCACTGCGGTAGATGTAGAGGTTCTGCGAAAGCCCTTCGGGGTATATCTGCTGCTGTCCGGAATCAGCCTGGTATGGCCGAACAAGAAAAACGAACATTCCTGACCCAAGCGCCGCCCGGCCGGGCGGCGCTTTTGCCGTCTTTCCGGGAGGGAAACCGGTATCCCCGTCGGGCGATCAAAGTCAAAATAGACGGATGGAGGCCGCTTGCAAATCTGGCCGCCGGCCACTCCCATCCCGGGTCCTCCGCCGGCCAAGCGGCGCATGCAGCGGGCGTTCCGCCGGAAGCTTTTCCCGAATCTTCGGGTATGCTCAAAAAATTTCCCCCGTTCCGCAAACTTTTTGACGTCCAATTCCGTCTATTCTACAGACGCCGCCAAGGACGCGGGGAAACTCCGGGAATCCCGGCAAGCCCGAAAGCCTTTCCCCCACCGCGCCCGGCCCCCTCCGGCGCCGGAGGAGGGGCGGCGGACTTCCCCAGGCCCCCTTCCGGGGCCGGAAGAAAGGAACATCGATGTGACGAAGGAAGAAACCTTGACACAGTACCTGACGGATGAACAGGCCCGGTTCTACCGCCTGGCCTACAGCATCCTGAAAAACCGGGACGAGGCGCTGGACGCGGTGCAGACGGCCGTCTGCCGGGCGCTGGAACGGCAGGACAGCCTCCGGGAGACCGGAGCGGTGCGCACCTGGTTTTACCGGATTCTGCTGAACGCCTGCCACGACGCCCTCCGCCAGCGGGGCCGGACCATTCCCTTCCCCGAGGACGCCGAACCCATCCACGAGGACCCGGACCCCGCCGACGGCTCCCTCGCCCGGCGGGTGGACGCCCTGCCCCCGGAGGTGAGCGCCGTCATCAAGCTGCGCTTTTACGAGGAGCTGTCCCTGAAAGAAATCAGCGAAGCCACCGGGCAAAATCTGAACACGGTCAAAACACGCCTATATTCCGGCTTGAAAAAGCTGCGTATCGCCATGGAAGGAGCGGAAATCTGATGAAAGACTTTGAAAACGCCAAAGCGGAATACGACCGCACCCCCATCCCCCCCGAACTCTCCGGCCGGGTCCAAACGGGTATCCGGGAGGGCAAGGCCCTCTACCACTCCCGCCGCCGCCGGACCCTCCGCCGCGCCCTGACCACCGCCGCCTGCTTTGGCTGCCTGGTGGCGGGGCTGAACCTCTCGCCCACCTTTGCCCGTGCCGCGGCCAATGTGCCGGTATTGGGCGGGTTGTTCCAGGTACTGACTGTCGTCCGGTACGACAAGACCGACGACGGCATCCACTACGACGTCTCCGTTCCCCAGGTGGAGGCCGGGGACGATCTGGCCCGGCAGGTCAACGACATGATTCAGCAAAAGGTGGACGCCCACCTGGCCAAGGCCCGGCAGGACTGGGACGACTACCGCGACGCCTTTTTCGCCACCGGCGGAACCGAGGAGGAGTGGGGCGATCGGGAGATGGACGTCATCGTCGGCTACGACATCAAGAGCCAGAGCGACAGCCGGGTCTCCTTCGTGGTGACCCTGGCCGAGGGCTGGGTCAGCTCCTACGAGGAGCGGTACTATTACAACCTGGACCTCTCCGAGGGCCGGAACCTGACGATTCAGGACTTCCTGGGCGAGGACTGGGTGGAAACCTGCAACGCCTCCATTCAGCGCCAGATTGCTCAGAGCGTGGATGAGGAGGGCTTCACCTTCTTCTTCGCCCCGGAGGAGGGCGGCTTCACCACCGTGGATGAGGACACCGGCTTCTATGTCCGGGAGGACGGGACCGTAGTGGTGTGCTTCCCCGAGTACGCCATCGCCGCCGGAGCGGCGGGGTCGCCGGAATTCCCCATTACCTGACTGCGCCGGCCCGCGGAAAACCGCCGGCAATGCCAAACGCCTCCCGGAGCGGCAAGATGATGCCGTTCCGGGAGGCGTTTATTTACAGAGTCCGTCCGCAGACGTTTGAGGCGGCAAACGGCGCCGGGCCTGGGGTCCGGCGCACCCCGTTCCTGTCATGAATTTCCGGCTCCGCCGGTTTCCTTGGCGCAGTCCGCCGGGCCGCCCAGGAGCATTTTCAGCCCGTGCTCCAGGGTTGGCAGAACTGCCTCCAGATTCTCCCGCGCCGCCTTGGGGCTTCCCGGGAGATTCACAATCAAGGTTCCGCCCCGGATGCCCGCCGCCGCCCGGGACAGCATCGCCCTGGGCGTGACGGCCAGGGAGGCCGCCCGCATTGCCTCCGGAATGCCGGGAGCCATGCGCCCGCAGACCGCGGCGGTGGCCTCCGGCGTGACGTCCCTGGGGGAGAAGCCGGTGCCGCCGGTGGTGACCACCAGGGCCGCCTGCCGCCGGTCCGCCAGCTCTATAAGGACCTGCTCGATTTCCGCCCTCTCGTCGGGGACGATCCGGCGCTCCGCCACCTCGTACCCCGCCGCCTCCAGAAGGGACGCCACCAGGGGACCCGCCTCGTCCGGGCGCTCTCCCCGGGCGCTGCGGTCGCTGACGGTAACGACTGCCGCTTGATACATCACAACCACTCCTCCTCTAACAACATCAAGTCCTCCGGCCGGACCGCGGCGCTCAGCCGCTCCCGGTCCGGCAGGGCGCTCCACGCGTCCTTCCCCAGCTCCATCCGCAGCAGCGGGCCTTCCGCCCCCTCGGGGCAGAGAGTCACCTGCATAGAAGCAACGTCCTCCGCCACCCGGACCACCCGGCAGGGGAAGGCGTTCTCCTCTCCCGGCTCCGCCGGGTGAATGCAGCCGGCCCGGATGCCCAAGGTGGAAACCCTCTCCCGCCACGGCGCGGCGGCCCGAAGCGTCACCCCCCACTCCGGAACCGTCACCAGCCCCGGGGCCGGGCCGGGCTGGGCCGCGGCAAAGTTCTTGCATCCGGAGAGCCGGGCCGCGCTGACCCGGACGGGGTTTTCCATCAGGGTCTTCATGTCCTCCACGGGGGCCGAGCGCCCTTTTTCCAGCACGCATACCCGGCGGCAGTTCCGGTAGACCTCCCCCCGGTCGTGGCTGACCCACACCACCGGGCCGGAGAAACGCTCCAGCGTCTCCTGGAGCTGGGACTCCAGCTGCCATTTCAAGTAGCTGTCCAGGGCGGAGAAGGGTTCGTCCAGCAAAATCGCCCGGGGTTCCGCCGCCAGGATGCGGGCCAGCGCCGCCCGCTGCTGCTGCCCGCCGGAGAGCTGGCGGGGGTAGAGGTCCGCCAGGCCCTCCAGATGGAGGTCCGCCAGCAGCTCCGCCGTCCGCTGCCGCCGCCGGGAGCGCTCCAGGCAGACGGCGATGTTCTGGGCAACCGTCATGTTGGGAAAGAGGGCGTATTGCTGGAAGAGCATGCCCACCCGCCGCTTTTGGGGCGGCAGGCTGATTCCGCTCTCGCTGTCAAAGAGGACCTGGCCGTCCAGGACGATGCGGCCCCGGTCCGGCCGGTCGATTCCGGCGATGCATTTCAGCGTGACGCTCTTCCCGCAGCCGGAGGCCCCCAGCAGCGCCAAAGCCTCCCCGTTCCCGGCGGAGAAGTCCACCTTCAAGGTGAAATCCCCATAGCGCTTTTCCGCCTGCACCGTCAGGGACATGACTGCCCCTCCTTCCGCTCCAGCAGATTCACCGCCAGCAAAACCACCGCCGAAATCGCCAGGTTCACCAGCACCCAGCGCAGCGCCAGGGCGTCCTCCCCCGTGCGCCAGAGCTGGTACACGGTTGTGGAGATGGTGGCGGTGCGGCCGGGGGTGTAGCCGGCAATCATGGATGTGGCTCCATACTCCCCCAGCGCCCGGGCAAAGGCCAGCACCGTCCCCGCCAGGATGCCCTGGCGGCAGACGGGCATTTGAATGCGCCAGAAGATATAGGTGTCGCTCAGCCCCAGAGTCCGCCCCGCCTGGGCGAGGGTCTGGTCAAAGGACTCAAAGGCCCCCCGGGCCGTGCGGTACATCAGGGGGAAGCTCACCACCACCGTGGCAAAGATGGCGGACCACCAGGTCATCACCATCCGGAAGCCGAAGGTCTTCAGCACCCAGGCCCCCACAGGCCGCTTCGGCCCCAGGAGAAGCAGGAGCAGATAGCCCGCCACCGTGGGGGGAAGGACCATAGGCAGCGTCAGCACCACGTCCAGCAATCCCTTCACCGCCCGGGGAAGCCTGGCGATGGAATGCGCGGCCAGGATACCCAGGAAGAAGACCGCCACGGTGGAAATCGCCGCAATGCGGAGGGAGTTGTACAAAGGATACCAATCCATAGTGCGCCACTCCAAAAATCCGGGATTTTTACGTAAGGACCGTGAAGCCTACGCTCTCAAAGACCGCCTTGGCCCCGTCGGAGGACAGGAAATTCAAAAATGCCTGGGCCTCGCTGGGATGAAGGCTCAGATTCAAAACGGCGGCGGGATAAATGATCTGCCCGCACATCTCGGCCGTGGCGCTGTCCACCACGTTCAGCCCGGCGGAAAACGCGTCGGTGCTGTAGATAATGCCGCAATCCACCGTGCTCTCGGAGACCTGGGTGGTGACCTCCTTGACGTTGGAACCATAGGTGAGGACCTGTTTGTCCGCCAGGGCCGCCTCGTCCAGGCCGTAGTACTCAAAAATCTTCTGGGTGTACTGTCCCACCGGCACGTCGCTGTTGCCCATGGCCAGAAGAACGCCGCCGCGCTCCAGAAGCTCCGCCAGCTGGTCGAAGGTCTCAATGCCCTTGGGATTGCCCTCCGGCACTGCCAGGGTCACCTTGTTTTCCAGCAAGTCCAGCCGGGTGCCCTCCAGCAGTCCCCCTTCCTCTCCCAAGGTGTTCATCTGCTTAGGGGCGGCGGAAATAAAGACATCGCACTCCGCGCCCTCCTGAATCTGGGTCAGCAGGGATCCGGAGGAGTCATAGGTGGGAACGACGGTGACCTCGGGAGCCTCACTTTTGTACAGCTCAATAATCTGGTCCATTGTCTCCGTCATGGAGGCGGCGGCAAAGACCGCAAGCTCCACCGGCTCGGCTGCAGGGGGTTCATCCGCTGCGGCGGCGGGCGGTTCATCCGCTGTGGCAGCAGAGGGGGTATTTGTCCCGGCGTTTCCGCCGCAGGCGGTCAAAAGCAGAGCCATCATGGACATCAGAACAATCAGCTTTTTCATCGTTACACTCCTTTCAGTATTACGGTGCACAAAAAGGGGCCGCGCCCCTTGGGGGACCCCTATTTACCAAAGCCGCAGTTGGGGTACGTGCATACCTCGCAGCTCAGGCACAGCCCGCCCTCGCCCAACGAGGCAATCTCCGCCCGCGTGACGGGGACTGCGGCGGCCAGCTTCGGGAGGACCAGATCAAAAATGGTGCGCTTGGCGTACATGACGCACCCCGGGAGGCCGCAAACCGGCGTGCCGTCCTCGAAGTACCCCAAAAGGAACATAGCCCCCGGCAATACCGGCGCGCCGTAGGTAACGATCCGCGCCCCGGTGCGCTTCACGGCTCCGGGGGTGTTGTCGTCCGGGTCCACGCTCATGCCGCCAGTGCAGAGAATCAGGTCCACGCCGGCGGCCTTCACCTCCAGAATGGCGTTCTTCACGGCCTCCATATCGTCCCCCGGCAAACGGCGCTCCACCGTCTTGATGCCGAACTCCGCCAGCTTCCGCTCCACCACCGGGGTAAAGGCGTCTTGAATCAGACCCTTGGCCACCTCGCTGCCCGTGGCGACGATTCCGGCGGTCTTCAGCTTCCAGGGCAGCAGCTCCAGCAGGGGAGCGGGTCCCGTGGCCTCCTCCGCGCGGCGGAGCGTTTCCTCCTCGATGATCAGGGGAATGACCCGGGTGCCCGCCAGCTTGTCCCCCCTGCGGACCGCCGTGCCGCCGTGGCGGGTGGCGATCATGATGTCCTCCAGGGCGTTGACGGCGTTGAGCCTGGCGCTGTCCACCCGGAAAAGCCCGTCCAGCCCGGCGGTCAGCTCGATCTTCCCCTCCTTGACGGCGCCGCGCTCCATGCCCTCGTTCCGGCACAGGGCGCACAGCCGCTCCGCCGCATCGTTTTCGTGAACCATGCCCGGGCACATTTCCCAGACGTAGAGATTTTCCTTGCCCATAGACAGAAGGACGGGGATGTCCTCCTCCCGGACCACGTGGCCCTTGCGGAAGCGGGCGTCCTTATACTGCCCCGGGATGATCTGGGTCATATCGTGGCACAGCACGTGGCCCACGGCCTCCTTGGTTGGAATCTGTTTCATACGGCCTCCCCCTGGATAATTTCAATGGGATCTCCCCTGCGGACGGTCCCCTCCTTCACCACCACGGCGAAGATCCCCTCCGTGGGCATAACGCATTTGCCGGTGATCCGTTTGATCTCGCAGTCGCTGTGGCACTCCTTGCCGATCTGGGTCACCTCCACCACCGTCTCCCCCAGCCGCAGACAGGTCCCTATGGGGAGGCTTTTCAGCTCGATGCCGGCGGTGTTGATATTCTCCGCGAAGGCCCCGGGCTGAAGCTGCGGCAAAAGCGCGCGCATCTTGTCCACGCTCTCCTCCGCCAGCAGTGAGATCTGCCGGTGCCAGTCGCCGGCGTGGGCGTCGCCCACGATGCCGTGGCGGAGCTTCAGTTGAATTTCGGGAACCTCCCGCTTGCGCGTGCCCTTTTTCTCGCTGATATTGACGGACACAACCTCTGCCATCGTCACCACTCCTTTTCATAATCGCCCAGCTTGCCGCCGCTTTTGCGGCACAGGCGAATCTCACCGATCTCCATGTCCCGCTGAACCGCCTTGCACATGTCGTAGATGGTCAGCGCCGCGGCGGAAGCCGCGGTCAGCGCCTCCATCTCCACGCCGGTCTCCCCCTTGCACTTCACCTTGGTCCGGATGTGGACCGCCGCCTCCTCCAGGGTGAAGCGGATGTCCACCGCCGTCAGGCGGAGGGGATGGCACATGGGAATCAGCTCGTGGGTCCGCTTGGCGGCCATAATGCCCGCCACCTGGGCCACTGCCAGAACGTCCCCCTTGGGTGCCCCGCCGGTGCGGATGATCTCCACCGTCGCCGGGGCCATATGGACCCGGCCCTCGGCCTCGGCGGTGCGGAAGGTGACATCCTTCTTCGTCACGTCCACCATCCGCGCCCGGCCCTGCTCGTTGATATGGGTCAATTCCATGAGTCTATCCTCCGATTTGGTTCATATTCCGGCCCGCGTCGCTGTGGCCGGTCTCGGCCATGCGGTGCCGTTCCGGCTTGGCGGCCACGCCCTCCCGGATGGCCTGGCGCAGAGCCTCCCCCGTCAATCCCCGGAGGGGAATCTCCTGGTCAGAGTGAAGGCAGGGCTTCAGCCGCCCGTCGGCCGTCACCCGAATGCGGTCGCAGGAGGCGCAGAAGCGGTGGCTCATGGGTTCGATCAGCCCCACCAGCCCCGCTCCGCCCGGGACGCGGTAGCGCCGGGCCACGCCGGAGTTCTCCGCCGGGACCAGCTCCGGACAAGCGTCCAGCACCGCCTCCGCCGGGAGGAACCGGGCGTTCCTCCCCTGGCCGATGGGCATCAGCTCGATGAAGCGGACCTCCAGCGGGTAGCGCCGGGCCAGGTCCACAAAATCGGGAATCTCATCGCCGTTAAAATCCCGCATTAAAACGACGTTCAGCTTCGTACCGGTGAAGCCCGCCTCCGCAGCGGCTTCCAGGCCCCGCAGCACCGTCTCCAGCCGTCCTGTCCGGGTCATGTAGGCAAAGCGGTCCGGCCGGAGGGTATCCAGGCTGACGTTCAGCCGGTCCACCCCCGCCTCCCGCAGGGGCTTCGCCAGGGCGGAGAGGGCCACGGCGTTGGTGGTCAGGCACAGCTCCTCCACCCCCGCCAGGGCGGAAATCCCCCGGCAGATCTCCAAGATTCCCCGGCGGACCAGGGGTTCGCCGCCGGTGAGGCGCACTTTTCGCACGCCGCAGTCCACGGCGGCAGCGGCGATGTCCACCAGCTCCTCCACCGAGCAGACGTCCCCGTGTTCCCGCTTCGCAACCCCGTCCGCAGGCATGCAGTACCGGCAGCGGAGGGAGCAGAGGTCCGTGACGGAGAGGCGCAGATAGGTGATATTCCTGGCGTGGCGGTCCTGCATAGCGCGCTCCTTTCGTATTTCTTTTTTTATTATATTAGAAACGGCCCAAAAAAGATGTTGTATTGACAACGTTTTTTTGCTATAATTCGATTCATCATGCTTTTGGAGGATGGCTGTATGGAGGAGTCCATCTTAAAACAATGCCGCCTGTTTCAAAACCTGCCGGAAGAGGCGCTCCGGCGGGACATTCTTCCCCAGGGGAAGCTCCGGGAATACCCGCGGCAGGCGATGCTCATTGCCCCCGGGGACCAGGTGGACTGGTTTGCCGTCATCCTCCGGGGCCGGGTCCAGATTTCCCAGATTTTTTCCGACGGAACCAGCAGCCTGATGGACGCCCTGGGTCCGGCCTACGTGTTGGGCGCGGACCTGATCGGCACCCGCAGCCGCCGCTCCCCCTACTACGCCTCGACGGCCTGTGCCGTTCAGCTGCTCCGCTTTCCGGGGGAATTGCTGCTGGAGCCGGGTTCCCTGCCGGAGGAGGAGCGGCTGGCCCTGTGCCGCCGCCTGCTGGCGATGCTGTCCGACGACAACCTCCGCAAGCACTACCGCCTGGCGATCTTGTCCCAGCGGGGCCTCCGGGACCGGATCCTGATCTATCTGACCATGCAGGCCGAGCGCCGGGGGACGGATTGCTTCCGCATCCCCTTTTCCCGGGAGGAGCTGGCGGCCTTCCTCTGCGTGAACCGCAGCGCCCTGTCCCATGAGCTGAGCCGCATGGAAGCCGAGGGCCTGATCCGCTTCCGGAAAAACGAGTTCACCCTCCTCACAGCCGGGCGGCGGCGGAGCACCTGGAGCGGCGCGGAATAGAAAAGGCCCCCGCCGTCAGGGCCTGTTTGAAGCGCACGATGCCCGGAGCAGGAGATTTTTCCTCGGGGCGAGGCGGCCTCCCGCCGCAATCCCGGCGGGTTTCAAGGGGAGGCCGCGGCGCACCGGCGGAAAAATCTCCGCAGGTTCGGCACTTGGTTTCAAACGGCCCCAAAGGGGCGGAGGCAGATTTATTTGGTTCCCGACCGCTGTTTACCGCTCGCACTTCCAGAAGGCCACGCTGTAAGGCGGCAGCTCGCTGCCCCCGCCGAAGTCGTGGAGCTTTCCGGTGAGCAGATCCACCGCCTGGCCGCAGCCCGCGTCGAAGTGCGCGGTGTAGGGCGTGTCGGAGGCGTTGACAGCCACCAGCACCCGCTCCTTATCCGTCCGGCGCTGGAAAATGGCCTGGTGGTTTGTGAGGACGATGTCACTAAAGTCGCCGTAGCACAAAGCCTCGCTCTCCCGGTGGGCCTTTGCCATAGCGGCGATCCGGTCCGTCAGCTCCGTCCACTCCGGCGCGTCGAAGGCGGGGCGCAGCGCGTCGTCCCCCTGGGATTTCTCTCCCAGGGCGCCCCACTCGCTGCCGTAGTACAGGCAGGGGATGCCCGGCATGCCGAAGAGCAGTCCGTAAATCAGAGGCATATGGGCCGGATTCGTCAGGATGCTGGCCGCCCGGGTGACATCGTGATTGTCAACGAAGCAGAGCAGGTGCATGCCCTTATACAGCGTCCACTGCTCCGGGCCAAACTGGCGCTTGAGGCTGTGGACAATCTCGAAGAGGTTCATGGAGTTGAGGCTGGAATACAGGCCCTTATAGCACTCGTAATTCGTGCAGCTGTGCAGCAGCTCGCCGCTCACCCAGCGGTTGTAGTCCCCGTGGAGGGTCTCGCCCACCAGGAAGAAATCCGGCTTCAGCTCCCCGGTAAACTGCCGCAGGCGGCGGAGGAACTCCGGCTCCAGGCAGTAGGCCACGTCCAGCCGCAGCCCGTCGATGCCGAACGCATCCACCCAGAATTTCACGCACTCCAGCAGATAGTCCACCACGGCGGGGTTGCGCAGGTTCAGCTTCACCAGCTCGAAATGCCCCTCCCAGCCCTCATACCAGAAGCCGTCGTTGTAATTGGAGTTGCCGTCAAAGCGGATGAGGAACCAATCCTTATAGGGGGAGTCCCACTTCTTCTCCTGCACATCCCGAAAAGCCCAGAACCCCCGGCCCACGTGGTTGAACACACCGTCCAGCACCACCCGGATGCCGTGGTCATGGAGCGCGTTCACCACAGCGGCAAAGTCCTCGTTGGTTCCCAGGCGGCAGTCCACCTTCCGGTAATCCCGGGTGTCGTAGCCGTGGCGGTCGCTCTCGAAAATCGGGGAGAGGTAGAGGGCGTTGGCCCCCAGCTTTTGGATATGGTCCGCCCAGGCGGCGATTTTCCCGATGCGGTTCACCAGGACGCCGTCGTTCTCCTTTGGCGCGCCGCAAAAGCCCAGGGGATAGATTTGATAAAATACACTTTCATTGGCCCACATAGCTGAATCCTTCCTTTCGGAGATAAGTACGTGTCAGTATACCACAAATTTCGCCGGAGGTCGAGAGGGTTTTTTGCCTCCCGGCGTCTTCCCCAAACCGGCGACGCAAGCCTTGACAGATTCCGGAAATAGGAATAGGATAATAGTCTAGGAAAGGAGCCGTTTCAGGTTCTTTTTCCGCCATCTTAATCACCGAAAGGGGGTCTCGGGCATGTTTGAGGCGCAGGCCCATCGGGCAGAACTGCTGGAAAAAATTGAGGATTTCTTCAACCGAAAACGTTACGCCGAGCTGCGGGATCTCCTGCTGCCCATGGAGGCGGCCGACATCGCCTCCCTCTGCGCCGATTTGGACGAGAAGGTCCCGGTAGTCTTCCGCCTTCTGCCCAAGGAGCTGGCGGCGGAGGTCTTCGTCGAGCTGGACAGCGACGAGCAGGAGCTGCTGATCCACAGCTTCTCCAACGCGGAGCTGAAGGAGGTCCTGGACGAGCTGTACCTGGACGACGCGGCGGACATTGTGGAGGAGATGCCGGCGGGGGTGGTGAAGCGGATTCTCCGCCACTGCGACCCGGAGATGCGCAAGAGCATCAACGAGATCCTGAAATACCCCGAGGACTCCGCCGGCAGCATCATGACCACGGAATTTGTGGACCTGAAGGCCACCATGACCGTAGAGGACGCTCTCAAGCGCATACGCCGGACGGGGCCGGACAAGGAGACCATCAATATCTGCTACGTCATCGACGAGCGGCGGCATCTCATCGGCCTGCTGACCATCCGGACCCTTCTCCTGGCGGAGGAGGACGACGTCATCGGCGACATCATGGAGCGGAATCTCATCGCCGTCCAGACCCTGGACGACCAGGAGGCCGTGGCCCGGGCGCTGGGGAAGTACGACTTCCTGGCGTTGCCGGTGGTGGATAAGGAGGACCGGCTGGTGGGCATCGTCACCGTGGACGACGCCATCGACGTTCTCCAGGAGGAGGTCACGGAGGACATTGAAAAGATGGCCGCCATACTGCCCTCTGACAAGCCCTATCTGAAAACCAGCACCCTGGAAACCTATAAGGCCCGTATCCCCTGGCTGCTGCTGCTGATGATTTCCGCCACCTTCACAGGGCAGATTATCGCCAGCTTTGAAAGTGCCCTGGCGGCCGCCACAATCCTCACCGCTTATATTCCCATGCTGATGGACAGCGGCGGGAACTGCGGCTCTCAAGCCAGCGTCACCGTTATTCGCGGCCTGTCTCTGGGGGAAATCACATTCGCCGATTTCTTCCGGGTTCTTTGGAAAGAACTGCGGGTGGCAATGGTCTGCGGCGTGACGCTGGCGGCGGCAAATTTTGCCAAGCTGATGCTGGTGGACCGGCTGCTGTTCGGCAACACCATGGTGACAGCTCCTGTTGCGGCCGTGATCTGCGGAACGCTGGTGTGTACCGTGCTGTGCGCGAAGCTGGTGGGTTCCTCCCTGCCGCTGCTGGCCAAGCGCATCGGCTTCGACCCGGCGGTGATGGCTTCTCCTTTTATTACCACCATTGTGGATGCCATTTCTCTGCTGATTTACTTCCAGTTCGCCTCTGCGATTTTGGGACTGTGAGGGCAAACCTGCGGGCGAAACCGGCGAACGCCGCCCGGACAGAAGATCCGGGCGGCGTTTTGCAGTTTGAATCTTAAGGATGCACGGATTCAATCAACCGCGCGGATGTTCGAAAGTTTTTGCCGGAAAGACGCGTGTTTTGCTTTTTGTGAACAGGGCCTAAAACCAGGCGGCATGCTCCTCCCGGAATTTCGGGACCGGGCCGTCCCGATAGGGGTCGTAGCGGGATTCGTTGCAGCCGAACTCCTGCAAAAAGCAGATTTGCCCCGCCGGAGTCCAGCGGATAAGGGATAACCCGTCGAAGGCTTCCACCCTGCCGTCCTCCATCCGGTTGCGGAAGTACCACTCCGCGGCCGTTTGGTCCCCCTTGTGGAAAAACTGCCGGATGTCCCATTGAAGGACCGTTCCCCGGGTGTTCCACTCGCGGAACCAGTGCCGGATTTTCTCCGCCCCGTGGTACTCCGGCCCCCAGCTCTCGATATACACGGCGTCCGGGGCAAACAGCTCCAGGATGCCCAGGTCCTCTTTTTTCAGCCACATGTCAAACCATTTGCGAATGTCATTTTCCCGCTGCTCCACGGTTGTTCCTCCTTTTTCAATCAAGTGCGCCGGGCAGGCCTTTGTGGAAAAGGCCCGCCCGGTTTTCACTCCGCCACAACGGCCCGAATTTCCAGCAGATCCCGGACCACATAATCCGCCGTTCCGGCCCCGGAGGGGGAGTAGAGAACGCTCCTCACCCCGGCATTTTTGGCGCAGTCCACGTCCAGCGTCCGGTCCCCCACGTAGAAAACCCGGTCCCGTTCCAGGCGATACTTTTCCATCAGATAGAGCAGAGCGTCAGGGGCGGGCTTTCGGGGGAAGCCGTTCAGGCTGGAGACCACCTCCTTAAAAAAGCAGTCCAGCCCCAGATGCTCCAGTACCGGCATGGTGGTACTCCCCCGGTGGGTGTAGACGAAGTGCACGGCCCCCAGGGCGGCGGTCTGCTCCAAAGCCCCGGCGGCGTGGGGGATGGCGGCGATTTCCAAATACCGTCCGCCGCTGATGGCGGAATATCGCTCCTTGATCTCCCGAAAGGGCCGGCCGGTCTTTGCCTCCGCGAAACGGACGACATCGCTGACGGAACCCTCCGTCGCCCGCCGCCGGATTTCCTCGCCGTCCATATCCATTCCCAGCTCCGCCAGCGTCTGGCGAAGGCTCGAAACAATAACCCCGTAAGAGTCCAGCAGCGTCCCATCCAGATCCCAGATCAATGCCGTCATAGCGTTTCCTCCTTTTGATGGGCTTTGGATAACCACCGCGGCTGAAAAGGAGTGTAAGTTCCCGTTTCGCCGCCGGGTCCGGATGCCCATTTCCTGCAAAGTCAGCCGCAGAAGGCCGCATATGCAGCCCGCGGCGCCGCGTTGATAGTCCGTGTATGCCCGCCGAAAAATCGTTCTCAGTCCGTATAGGCCCGAATGGCATCCCGCAAAAAGGCGGCGCAGCCGGGGACCTCCCGGTCATAATAGGCCGTAAACCGCCCGTCCGCCGTGTACAGCTCCCCCAGCCCCCGGTGGGCCTGGGGCGAATAGGCTTCCCAGCTGTAGGACAGCCAGCGGCGGTGCAGCCGGGCAATCCGCTGCCCCTCGTCTCCTGCCGGGTCCGCCTTGGCGCGGACGGCGGCGGGCAGGGCGGACAAAATCTCCTCCCCCAGCGCCTTCCACTCCCCGTATTCTTCCTCTGTCAGGGAAAGGACGCTGGCGTTGGTCCGCTCGACCTCCGCGTCGCCGTACTTGCCCCGGATTTCCTTGCCGTAAGCGGCTTCATTCGCCTCTACCGCCCGGCGCTTAAATGCTTCAAACTTCTCCTTGTCAGACATGTGCGCTCCTCCTTGTGTCTCGTCGATGGTTTTTCGAACCGTCAGGATCAGGGCGTCCAGCCGCTTCCGCCGGGCTTCCAGCGCCGCCAGATGGCTCTGCAGCACCGCCAGGCGGTTAAAGTCCGGGGCGTTCAGCAGCTCCAGGATGGTTTCCAGCTCCAGGCCCAACTCCTTGTAAAAGAGGATGGTCTGAAGCCGGTCCACCTCCTCCCGGCCATAGAGGCGGTAGCCCGCCTCCGTCGTCCGCCGGGGCTTGAGAAGGCCCTTTTGATCGTACCAGCGCAGAGTCCGGGGCGTAACTCCGGCCAGGTCGGCCAGGGCCTTCACAGTGTATTCCATAGGGCATCCCTCCTGACGGGACAAAGTATAAGGCTTAACGTTACGGCAAAGTCAAGAGGCTTTATGAACTTTTTTTGAATTGGATTGCCTTTCCGCTTTTTTTGCGCTACTATGGGAAAAAACAACGAAATCAGGAGGTTTTTCCATGAACCGATTTTCCATTCTTGTGGGCGACATCACCCGTTCCGACGCTAAGGCCATCGTCAACGCCGCCAACACCTCCCTCCTGGGCGGCAGCGGCGTGGACGGAGCAATTCACGCCGCCGCCGGACCGGAGCTGCTGGAGGAGTGCCGGACCCTGGGGGGCTGCGAGACCGGGCGGGCAAAACTGACCCGGGGCTACCGCCTCCCCGCCGAATATGTGATTCATACCCCCGGTCCCATCTGGCGGGGCGGAAACGACGGCGAGGCCGCCGCGCTGGCCTCCTGCTACCGCTCCTGCCTGGAGCTGGCGGAGGAGCACGGCATCGAAACCGTGGACTTCCCCTCCATCTCCACCGGGGTCTACGGCTACCCCATGGCCCAGGCGGCAGCGGTGGCGCTGAAGGCGATTTTGGACTTCCTGCGGGGACACGACCTGCCCCGGCAGGTGCGGATGGTCTGCCACACGGAACAGGCCGCCCGGATTTACCGTCAGACCTACAACATGTGGTACGCAGGCAGCAAGGCCGAGCGGCTGTGACAGGCAGGCGCCGGAAGGAATTCCTCCTTCCGGCGGTTTCTTTTTGGGTTCGGAAACCACCGGCTTGGCCGGTGGAGGGAGTCCGTAAAAAAGCTTTGGCTTCAAGCCGTGAGCGGGGCGAGTTGACAACTTACCACGTGACAGCTGTGCAAGCCTCTTAAAGAGATGACGATTTGCCCGTTCACGGGCGGCGGGGCACGGGATGCAAAGCGAGAGAGTTTCCGTGCGTCTTGAGATGCCCGCCGGTATCAGGTCCTTCCAGGGCCTTCTCAAGCCTCCGGCTTTGACGGAGGCTTGAGAAAATGGGCGTAGATTTCCGTGCCGGGCAGGGCGGTTTGACGCGGGAATCCTGACGGATTTCAGACCCAATCAACCCGGCCCCGGCGGGAAAAGATGCCTTAAGACGTTGTTCTGCCGGGTTTCAAGCAGACTTTAATCCTCTCTTGGACCGGGGAGGTACTCCTCCCCGGCGGGGACCATGACCAGCCGGCCCGCCGATAGCTCCGTCAGCCGGGCGGCAAAGGCCGCCGCGCCCTCCGGGGAAAAGGCGGCGTGCAGCACGATTTCCGCGCCGTAATCCGCGCTCCGGAGGACGCCTCCCCGCGCTGCAAGCTCCAGCTTTAAGCGCTCGAACAGCGGATACGTACAGGGCACGTCCCAGAGAGTCCAGCGGCTCACCCAGGCGGTGCCCGCCGCGTCCAGGCCGTCCTTCGCCCCCCGGCCGTAGGCCCGGGTCAGCCCCCCCGCCCCCAGCAGCACCCCGCCGAAGTACCGCGTCACTACACAGCAGACATTGGTGACCTCCTGGCGCTGGAATACGTTCAGCATGGGCTGGCCCGCCGTGCCCTGGGGCTCGCCGTCGTCGGAATAGCGGACCACGCCGCCGTCCCGGAGGATATAGCACCAGCAGTGATGGCGGGCGTCGTAATGGCGCTTGCGGATCTCCTCGATTCTTTCCCGGGCCTCCGCCTCGGTTTCCACCCGCCAGAGGTTCGTGATGAAGCGGGAGCGCTTTTCCGTGAACTCGGTCTCGGCGGCTTCATAAGGAACGCGGTAACCCTCACGCATGGCCGCCCTCCTGCTCAGAAGCGGGCGGAAGCATGTCCCGGACGCCGGTCCGGCCCAGCAGGTAATCCGCGTTGACCTGGAAATGGTCCGCCAGGGCATAGAAAACTTCAATCCCCGGCAAGCCCTCCTCTGATTCAATCCGCTGATAATGCCGCAAAGCAATGTCAATTGCCCTGGCAATCTGTTCCTGCGTTTCTTTACGTTCTTTACGGAGTTCTTTTAATCTCTTTCCAATATTCATGGATACTCCTCTTGACGTCACGTGAATTTTATGCCATTACGCGGGAAAGCGACTACGCCCTCCGTCTGGAGCTGCTGCAAAGCCAGCTGGGCGGCGGCCTGGAGGACCTGGACAAGGCTCTGGAATTCACGGCCATCCACGCCTTCCTCCTGGGTCTGCGCACCGGAGCGGGCCTGGCCCGGCATAGTTCCGCCATGTCTTTTGAGGCTCGTACCTCTGAAGCGGGGGCGCCCCTCAGCTGTCGATGAACGCCGCCACCCGGCCCAGGGTCCGGGGCGTGCAGACCGCCGTCACGTCGATGGTCTCGCCGTAGTCCACCTTCTCCACCCTGGCCTCCTGGTACAGCATGTCCAGCAGGCCCCCCTGGTCATAGGGCAGGCGGACCGTCACCCGGCGGCTCCCCTTGTCCAGGCGGCGGGCGATCATCTCCAGCAGCTTGTCCACGCCCTCTCCTGTCCGGGCGGAGATGGCGCAGATGTCCTCCCCATGGGGCATGATCTCCCCCAGGGGAAGCAGGTCTGATTTGTTGAACACGTCAATCCGGGGCAGCTCCCCGGCTCCCAGCTCCAAAATCAGCCGCTCCACCACCTGGGCCTGTATCTGCCAGTCCGGGCTGGACACGTCCACCACGTGGAGCAGCAGATCCGCATACTCCAGCTCCTCCAGCGTGGCCTTGAACGCCTCCACCAGCTGGTGGGGAAGCTTGCGGATAAAGCCCACGGTGTCGCTGAGGACCACGTCCATCGTGTCGCTGACGTGGAGGAGGCGGCTGGTGGTGTCCAGGGTGTCGAAGAGGCGGTTGTTCGCCGGGATGCCTGCGCCGGTGAGGCGGTTTAAAAGGGTGGACTTCCCGGCGTTGGTATAGCCCACCAGAGCCACCACGGGGATCTCGTTCTTCCGCCGCTGGCGGCGCTGGGTATTCCGCACCCGGCGGACGTCCTCCAGGTCCTCCCGGAGCTTGTCAATCTTGCGGTGGATGTGCCGCCGGTCCGTCTCCAGCTGGGTCTCGCCGGGTCCCTTCGACCCGATGGGGCCGCTGCCGCTGGTGCCCGCCTGGCGCTCCAGGTGGGTCCACATGCCCGTCAGGCGGGGCAAAAGATACTGATATTGGGCCAGCTCCACCTGGAGCCGTCCCTCCCGGGTCCGGGCGCGCTGGGCGAAGATGTCCAGAATCAGGCCGCAGCGGTCCAGCACCTGAACCCCCAGGGCCTGCGTCAAAACCCGGAGCTGGGAGGGGGAGAGGTCGTTGTCAAAGATGACCATGGTGGCCCCGGTGTTCTCGCAGTAAAGCTTCACCTCGGCGCATTTGCCCTCGCCGATGAAGGTGCGGGAGTCAGGGGCGTTCCGGTTTTGCAGGACGATGCCCACCGTCTCGCCCCCGGCGGTCTCCACCAGGGCCGAAAGCTCCTCCAGCGTGTCCTCGCCGGCGTTCTCCTCCTGCTTCAAAACCGGGGAGTTCAGGCCCACCAGGACCACGCGGTCTCGAATTTTGTTTGTCTCTTGCATAAATCTCCTTTGTGCTGTTTCGAATTTCTACTCCGAAGCGTACGCTTCCACAATCTCGCCGGTGTAGATCCGGTGCCAGCCGCCCTTCGCCCCGTAGTAGGGGAGAATCTTCTCCGCACCGGCGGGGAGGACGCTGTCGGGGGTCATGTCCTGGACATAGAGCTTCCGGCACACCAGAACCAGCTCCGCCTCCTCAAAGAAGGGCGCGCCGCTTTCGCCGGTTCGGACCGTCAGGCCGCACGCCTTGATTTTATCCAGATCCCGGCCGCTCCTCGCGCCGCAGAGGGACATGGCGTCCTTCCGCTCCGGGGGCAGGACGGAGACGGTGAAGTAATCGCTGGATTCCATGAATTCATAAGTATAGCGCTCCGGGCGCACATAGACCGTGCAGGTTTGCAAGTTCCACAGACGCCCTGTCTGGCACCAGCCGATGGTCATGGTGTTGCAGCGCTCCGCCGTCCCGGCAGTGAGCAGGGCGTTTTGCCCGCCGAAGGCCGGAAGCGGCGCGGGGGCGATGGTCTTGGGGTCTACGGGATGCAGTCTCATGGCGGTAGGCTCCTTTCCGTTTTCATTTCAGCTGTTTCCAGTATATGCGATTTTCGGAAAAACGCAACCGGAATTTTGGCGGACGCTCACAGGTCCCAAGGGTAAGCGCGCAAAAAAGAGCGCGCCGCAGCTACGGCGCGCTCTCTTCTTGTGACTGTGCTCACTTGTCCAGGCCGAACCTCTTGTTGAACTTCGCGACCCGGCCGCCAGTATCCACCAGTTTCTGCTTACCGGTGAAGAAGGGGTGACACTTAGAGCAGACTTCCACCTTGATATCCTTCTTGGTAGAACCTGTCTCAATCACATTACCGCAGGCGCATGTAATCGTAGTCTGCTGATAATTGGGATGGATTCCTTCCTTCATTGCTCTGTT
>JAAVYM010000035.1 GCA_022791135.1 Oscillibacter sp. | reverse complement strand
CCTGGAGGCCCTGAACCGGGTGGGTCTTTCCAACCGCGTGAAGCACAAGCCCACGGAGATGTCCGGCGGCCAGCAGCAGCGGGTGGCCATTGCCCGGGCCATCGCCACCAAGCCCCCCATCATCATGGCCGACGAGCCCACCGGCGCCCTGGACTCCCGGACGGGCCACGAGGTGCTGGAATTCCTCCAGCAGCTGAACCGGGAGGGAACGACGGTCATCCTCATCACCCACGACAACGGCATTGCCGCCACGGCCCGGCGGGTGGTCCGCCTGACGGACGGCAGGATCGTGGAGGACAAGGAACAGGAGGTGGACTGGTTTTGAACATCCGGCAGGCGGTAAAAATGGCCTGGAAGTCCATCTGGGGCAAGAAGGGCCGGGCTGTCTTGACCATGCTCGGCATCATCATCGGCATCGCTTCGGTCATGACGATTGTCTCCGTCATCACAGGCTACGCCAGCAAGATGATGGAGCAGTTCGAGGCCATGGGCACCAACCGCATCTCCGTAAACGTCTATTGCTACGCGTGGACCTCGGATGAAAGCGGCAACATGGTCCCCCTGGGAAAGGACTACTTCCCCGATATCTATGAATACTGCAACGGCATGAAGGACCTGATCTCCGGCGTAACGCCCCAGGCGTACTTCAACGCAACGATGGTCTACGGCACCAAATCCACCGCCACCATGCGCAACAATTACACCTGGGACCCCGAGACGCAGCGCATGGTGGGGGAGGCTCCGCCCAGCTTCTATTATGGCAGCGATCAATACGCCGTGTGCAGCAACCTGAAGATCGCCAAGGGCCGGGACCTGAGCAAGCTGGACCTGGAGCGGTACAACCAGGTGGTGGTCCTGGGGAGCAAGACGGCCAAGATCTTCTTTGGCACGGCGAACCCCGTGGGCAAGACGGTGCAGCTGAACAACCTGAATTTTGAGGTCGTCGGCGTGTACGCCCCCCGCATCACCGGCGAGGACGCCGACCAGAGCGAGCTGGACAATTTCGTCCTGGCGCCCTACACCGCCAAGCGGCTCCTGGGCGGGGACAACAGCGACTCCAGCTTCATCGTGGTCGCCAAGGACACCGCCAAGATGGATGAGATCGTCACCCAGCTGGACGGCTTTTTAAAGGGCCTCCTGGACCGCAGCGTCAACGACTACAACGTCCACCCCGAAAACGAGTATATGAGCTACGCCACGGACTCCCTGAACCTGATCGGCGGCGTTCTGGCGGGCGTGGCAGCCATCTCGCTGATGGTGGGCGGCATCGGCATCATGAACATCATGCTGGTCACCGTGACAGAGCGCACCCGGGAGATCGGCATCCGCCGGGCCATCGGCGCCCAGCGCAGCAGCATCGTCACCCAGTTCCTGATTGAGGCAGCGATGCTCTGCGGCATCGGCGGCATCATTGGCATCAGCATCGGGACCCTGGGCTGTTTCATCCTGGGAAACATTCTCTTCCAGATGACCATTTACCCTTCCGTCGCGGTGACGGCGGGGGCCTTCGGCCTCTCGGTGCTGCTGGGCGTAGTCTTTGGCTGCTACCCGGCGGTAAAGGCGTCCAGCCTTCAGCCTGTGGAGGCGCTGCGCGCCGAATAGATGGGAATCCGCGGCCGCCCCTTCACCTTGCGGCGGAGTCCCCCCATGGAACCGAATTTCCCGAATAAGGAGAGAGATTATGAAACGAATCCTGTCGCTTCTGCTTGCCCTGGCGGTGACGGCGTCCCTGCTGACCCTCCCCGCCGTGGCCGCCCCCCCCACAAACCGGTTTTACGACCTGGGGGACAACACCGCCGCCCGGACGGTGGAGTCCCTGCGCCTGATGGGGATCATGGACGGCTTTTCCGACGGCAACTTCCGTCCCAACGCCCAGCTCACCCGGGCGCAGTTCTGCAAGATGGTGGTCTGCGCCCTGAACGCGGAGGACGAGCTGGGCCTCTACCGCACCGTTACCATCTACCCGGACGTAAAGCCCTCCCATTGGGCGGCGGCGTATATCAACATGGCCTCCAAGGGCAAGAACGCCATCTCCGGCTTTTCCGACGGCAAATTCTACCCCGACCGCACCGTCACCCTGGGCCAGGCGACGACGATCCTTCTGCGGGTCCTGGGCTATAAGGACGAGAACGTGGGCGGCGTCTGGCCGGACAGCTATCTCTCCTTCGCCGCCTCCATCGGCCTGACCGACGGCGTGGACACCACCCGGGGCAACGCCCCTCTGAACCGGGCTGACGCAGCGGTTCTGTTCAACAACCTTCTCCAGGCGGACGTCCAGGGGGAGAAGTCCACCAGCGCCTTCCTCACCTCTGCGGGCCTGACCACGAAGCCGGGCATGGTTCTGGTCTCCTCCAACGCCAAGGGACCCGACGGCGAGGAAACGGCCATGCTCTTCTCCAGCGGCGAGGTCTATCAAATGGCGGACGGCAAGTCCTCCAACGGCTGCCTCAACGGCTTCAAGGGCACACTGGTTCTGGAGGGGGAAAAGGTCCGCACCTTCCTCCCGGACGCCCAGGGCGTCAGCCGCAGCGTGGTGGCCGCGAAGATCGAGGAATTCCAAATCACGGACCGCTCCGGCAGCAAGTACTCCGTCACCGCCGGAACCAAGGTCTATTACGAGAGCAAGGAGCAGACCTGGAGCGAGGTCCGTTCCTGGCTGAACCCGGGCGCGTCGCTGACGCTGTACCTGAACTCTGCGGGAAATGTCGAGTTCATCTTTGTGGGCGGCGGCAGCACGGCCAGCGAGGCCATCGTGGTCTATGAGAAGGGTTCCACCAAGGGCTTTGACGGCCTGACGGGGGGCGTGAGCGGCTATAAGATCTACAAAAACGGCTCCCGGGCCAACGCCAAGGATATGCGTCCCTACGACGTGGCCACCTACTCCAGCGCCACCAATACCATCCGCGTCTGCGACACCCGCATCACGGGCTATTACGAATCCTGCACCCCCAGCCCCACGGAACCCACCTCCATCCGGGTCCTGGGCAACGACCTGCCCGTCCTCACAACAGCCCAGTCCACCCTGTCCAAGTTCCGTCCCGGCGATCAGATCACGCTGCTGCTGACGGAGGACAATCAGGTGGCCGGCGCGGTGAAGCCTGACACCAGCGGGGCCAATGCCAACGCCATCGGCGTCGTGACCTCCATCTCCGGCACCAGCGTGAAGGTGGAGCTGCTCTGCGGCATCACCATTGAGAGCACCGTGGACCTGGGCGCCACCGGGAATGAAACTTTGGACAGCATCCGCACAGAGGCCCTCCAAAACGTGGCCAACCGCATGGTCCGCGTCGGCTCCACGGGCAAGGACACCATCGGCCTGGTCCGCCTGGGCGGCGGCGTCTCCGGCGAGCTGGACCTGGAGACCCGGAAGCTGGGCAGCCGGAGCCTGGCGGATACCGTCAGCGTTTTCCGCTACACCACGAAGGGCCTGGAGCGCCTGAGCCTGAACGACCTGGGCGGCGGCCCCATTCCGGCCGACGAGATCAGCTACGCCCATCTCAACTGGGCCAACCAGATAGACCTCATGGTCCTGGGCGGCGTGAACCACGGCACAGTCTTCTATGGCCGTGCGCTCATCACAGCCCAGGCGGGCACCACCCGGGACTCCTACTACATCACCATCCACAGCCCGGACGGCAAGCTTGGCCCCTTCCTCGCCCGGTACAGCGACATCGCCAGCGGCGCATACGTAGCGGCGGTGGAAAACAGCACAGGCCAGGGCTTCTCCAGCCTCAAGCTGCTGACCGCCCTGCGGGACGTTCCCAACACCGCCTGGAGCGGCAAGAGCGCCGTGACCATTGACGGCCGGAGCTATTCCATTCCCAGCAGCGTCATGTGCTACAACCGGGATATCAACGACTGGGTCACCCTGGAGGAGGCCCACGCCTACGCCAAGGAGTGCGACATGTTCGCCAGCGAAGACGGCGTCATCCGCGCCATTGAAATCGACACCCGGTTTGAGGACTGACCAAATCGCACAGCAAAGCGCCCGGACACATGTCCGGGCGCTTTTCCTACCCCCCTACCCTGTTGCAAAGAACGCCGCTTTGTGCTATAATTTGACAAAATACCGGCATTTTCGCGGAAGGGGGTATCTTCATGCAGGTCACGTTTCTGATTGGCAACGGCTTCGACCTGAACCTTGGCCTGAAAACCCGATTTTCGGACTTTTTTCCCACCTATCTCGCCATTCCCGCAGAGGATTCCACCGTGCAGGAGTTTAAAAATCTCCTGGAGCAGGACCAGGACAAATTCCCACACTGGTCGAACTTCGAGCGGGCCTTGGGCCTGAACACCGACATTCCGCCCCTGAACACCAGCGCGGGAATTTTGACCTGCATCCGGGACTTTGAATATCATTTTTCCCGCTACCTGCAAGAGCAGCAGTCCCTCATTGATTTTGACCACTGCGAGGCTTCGATGCTGAACAAATTGCGCAATGACCTCCGGAGCCATCTCAACCTTCTGCCGTCCCGTCCCGCCGCAGCGCTGCGGGACGCGTTGCCCACCGATGAGCTGGTCTCCTACAACATCTTGAACTTTAACTATACCACCATTCTGGACCGCCTGTTCAGCCCGCCCCGCCCCTCGTTTTTAGGGAAGCACATTCATGTCCACGGGACCTTTTCCCTGGGGATGATCCTGGGCGTGGATAACCTTAAGCAAATCATGAACCCCAAGGTTTTCGCCAATTCCGACCAGCAGCGCATGCTCCTCAAGCCCCTGCTGAACCGGCAGTTTGACCAAAACAACGATGAAGAGGCCCTCGGCTGCATTGAGGCCAGCGACGAGATCTGCATCTTCGGCATGTCCTTGGGGGAGACGGACCTCACCTGGTGGCAGCGCATTCACCTATGGCTGAAGGACAGCCCCAATCACCACCTGCTGATTTTCTCCCGGGGCAGCGGCCTGGCCCCCCTCTACCCCTACGACACTATCACCCACCAGGAAAAGCTAACCCGCCGTTTTCTCTCTTTTGCCAACGCTCTTGATCCCAAAGTATCAAGCCGCGTTCACGTCATCATCACCGACCAGCTTTTCAACCTCTCCCCCATTCTAACGCCCGCTCCCGCCCCCGTCTCCGTCTAAGGCCCCCGAAAACCGGCAGAATAAGGCCGAGGTAAGCATATCCGCCGGGCAAAGCGGGCACATTCAAAAAAACGAAAGGAAGTCACCGCCATGAACGAAACCCTGACCGTATTGCAAAGCCGCCGGAGCATCCGCAAGTACAAGCCGGACCAGCTCACGGAGCAGGACCTGAACGCCATTTTGGAGGCCGGGACCTGGGCGCCCACCGCGAAAAATTTGCAAACCCCGGTAATGGTCGTGGTCCAGGACCGGGAGACCATTGCCCAGATGTCGGCGCTGAACGCGCAGATCATGGGCGCGCCGGGAACGGACCCCTTCTTTGCCGCGCCCACGGTGGTGGTGGTGCTGGCGGACGCGTCGGAGAAGAACTGGCTTCAGGACGGCTCCCTGGTCATGGGAAACCTGATGAACGCCGCCACGGCCATCGGCGTCGGCTCCTGCTGGATCAACCGGGCGATGGAGCTGTTTGACATGCCGGAGGGCAAGGCGCTTTTGAAGCGCTGGGGCCTGCCGGAGACCTACCGTGGCGTGGGCAACTGCATCCTCGGCTATCCCGACGGCCCAGCCCCCGCTCCCAAGCCCCGGAAAGCGGGCTGGATCCTCCGCACGTAAAGGAGCCGCCATGAACGACGCCGTCAAGCTGGTCACCCACGCCCAAAACATCCGCTACGACAAAGAGCAGGAGGCCCTCTATATCATCGACCAGAGCCTCCTGCCCACAAAGGAGGCCGAACTCCGCCTTCAAACCGTGGACGAGATGGTGGAGGCTATCCGGTCTCTCCGCGTCCGGGGCGCGCCCGCCATCGGCATCTGCGCCGCCTATTGCCTCTATATCCTGGCCCGTTCCATCGGCGAAACGGACCCCGCCGCGTTCCAGGCCCAGCTCCGGGCCTATTCCGCCCAGCTGAACGCCTCCCGCCCCACGGCGGTCAATCTGGCCTGGGCCCTGGGGGAGATGGAGCGTACCGCCGCCGCCCACGCCGGGGACGCCCGCCCCGCCCTTCTCCAAGCCCTCTACGAAAAGGCGGCGGCCATCCATGAAGACGACATCGCCAAATGCGCCGCCATCTCGGAATATGGCCTGAGCCTCCTCCAGGAGGGCGATGGCGTGCTCACCCACTGCAACGCCGGTCCCCTGGCCACCTCCCGCTACGGCACAGCCCAGGGACCCTTTTTCCTGGCGGCGGAGCGGGGGATGCGCCTGCGCGTCTACGCGGACGAGACCCGCCCCCTGCTCCAGGGCGCGCGGCTCACCAGCTACGAGCTGCACCGCGCCGGGGTAGACGTGACCTTGATCTGCGACAACATGGCCTCCATGGTAATGAAAAACGGATGGGTACAGGCTTGTTTTGTGGGCTGCGACCGAGTCGCGGCCAACGGCGACACCGCCAATAAGATCGGCACCAGCGGCGTAGCCATCCTGGCAAAGCACTACGGCATCCCCTTCTACGTCCTGGGTCCCACCACCACCATAGACCTGGACTGCCCCGACGGGTCCCACATTCCCATTGAACTCCGGGACCCGGAGGAGATCAAAACGCTCTGGTATGAAAAGCCCATGGCCCTCCCGGGGGTCACGTGCTACAACCCCTCCTTTGACGTCACGGACCACCGCCTGATTACCGGCATTGTCACGGAAAAGGGCATCTGCCGCGCCCCGTATACGGAGAGCCTGGCCAAGCTTTTCCAGTCCCCGCCCCCCGGATAAGCCAAAAATTGCCCGGCGCTCCCGCCAGGCTCCGAATCCCCAGGAAGGTGATGTACCATGGTAGAAATTTACGGCACTCTCGGCCCCGCCTGTTCCGATACGCAGACGCTGGCCCGGCTCTTCGCCGCCGGCATGACCGGCGTGCGCCTGAACCTCTCCCACGTGGGCCTGCCCGCGTCGGCGGAGCAGATTGCGCATCTCCATGCCGCCGCCCGATGCTGCGGCGTCCGCCCTCAGCTTCTTTTGGACCTGCAGGGTCCGGAGCTTCGCACCGGCGTCCTCCCGGCCCCCCTCCCCCTGGAGGAGGGAACCCGGGTCCGCCTGGGGGAGGAGGTTCCCCTGCCCGCCCCGGTCCTGCCCCACCTGCTCCCCGGCCAGGAGGTCCTGCTGGACGACGGCAAGCTCCTCCTCCGGGTTCTGGAGCCGCTTCCCGGCGCCGCCCTGGCCCTGGTGGAGCGGGGCGGCGTCCTCCGGAGCCGGAAGAGCGCCGCCCTCCCCGGGGTAGACGTCCATCTCCCCGCCCTGACGGACAGCGACCGCCAGAACCTCCGCCTGGCGGCGGACTACGGCGTCACCGGCGTGATGCAGCCCTTTGTCCGGGGCCGGGAGGACCTGGAGGCCGTCCGCCAGGCGCTGGACCTCTCCGGCGGGCCGTCCATCCGCCTCTTTGCCAAGATTGAGAACCTGGACGGCGTCGCCAAGCTTCCGGAGCTGATTCCCGCCGCGGACGAGATCGTCATTGCCCGGGGGGACCTGGGGAACAGCGGCCCCCTCTGGAAGCTCCCGGCGCTGCAAAAGAAGATTGCCGCCGCCTGCCGGGCGGCGGGGCGGCCCTTCATGGTGGTGACGCAGATGCTGGCCTCCATGGAGCAAAATCCGGTTCCCACCCGGGCAGAGGTCAGTGACATTTTCAACGCGGTCCTGGACGGCGCGTCCTCCGTCATGGTCACGGGGGAAACTGCCGTGGGCAAATACCCGGAGGAGGTCATCCGTTTCCTGGCCAGCACGGTCCACGAGGCGGAAGCCTACCTGCAAACCCTCTGAAAAAGAAGACGCCGTCAGGCAGCCGCCCGCCGGTGCGGCCGGCGTCCCGCAATGGTTCAAAGCGCCGCCTCGGCTTTTATAATGAAGCGGAGCGGTCCCGGCGGCAAAATTTCCTCTCCACGAAGCGAACCAGGGCGCAGCTCAACCAGCCCAGGAACATCCCCAGCGCCGCCCCCGCCAGCACATCGCTGGGATAATGAACATAGAGGTACAGCCGGGTAAAGCCCATCAACGCCGCAAAAACCAGGGCCGGGACCCGCAGCCTGCACCCGCTGAAATACAGGGCGGACGCCGCCGCGAAGGAGGTCCCCGTATGCCCGGAGGGGAAGCTAAAATCGCTTGGCCGGGGGATGAGGAGCTGTACCGCCGTGTTGATGTCGCAGGGCCGGACCCGGGCCACGAGGGGCTTTAAAATCCGATTGCAGCACAGGACTTCCAGGACGAGGGCTACCACGAGGGCAGCCCCCGTCTTTCTCGTTTTTGGGTGAAGCAGCATTGCCAGGGCCAAAAGGATCCAAATCCTCCCGCTGTTCGTGATATGTAACATCACAGCGTCCCCGGCCTCGCTGCGCAAGTGGGTCTGGATGAAGTCCAGCACGGAAAATTCCCAGGTCAACATAGTTCTTCCCCTTTAAAATCCGCATCCTCCCGCTTCACGCCGTAAGCGGGGCATTTTTTCGGAAAATGCCATAAGCGCCGGCGAGTCCCCCCTGCGCATACCTTACCAGGCAGCGCCGGCACCTCCCATAGCGGCCCCTCCATACCACCCAGCGCTTCGATTATCCACCGCCCGGACAGCCCGCCAAAACCGGCAGACACGATCTTTTCCTGTAATGTTTGCACAATACACGCCTCCTGTCGTCGGGTTGGATATCGGATAACAGACACTGATCCGTCCCGTACTTGCCGCATTCCCGGAAGCACTTTGCATTGCCCGGCGCTCCATGCGGACTCTGCCTGCGCAGGAACCTGCCGCCGGTCCCGACACGTTCCCACGCCTTCCTGTTTCCCTATTATACTCCACAACACACCGGGCAAATGCGGCCAACTGCGCCCATGCGCCCTTTCGTTCTGGGACAAGGCCTCCGGAGCATTCCCAAACGACTTCCGCATCAGCCTCCCGCCCTCCTGCCGGGCGGCGCATCCGAAAGCCCCTTGTTTTCATAACCGGAAAAACCAGGCCCTGCGGCCCAATCCCCCCGTAAAACTGCGGCGCGATGGACGCCCGGCCGCCATAGCGGGAAACTGCTGCGCGAAGACACCGGAATCATATCATAATCACCCCAGGTAATCAACCCCGCCTTCAAGGCAGTGCATACCGGCGGGTATACTCCCGGTATCGCTCCTGAAAATCCTCGCTGCCGTCCCGAATCTCCCGCAGGGATTGGTGCAGGTTCAAATTGTCGTGGGCAGCGTCCATCAAACACCCGGCGATATTGGAGCAGTGGTCCGCCGTGCGCTCCAAATCCGTCAGCAAATCCAGCCATGCGAAGCCTGCGTCCATGGTGCATCCGCCCTTTTGCATGCGGAGAATGTGCCGGGTACGCAGCTGTTCCTTCAACTGGTCAATGACCTGCTCCAAGGGTTCCACCTTAGCGGCGGACGCCAAGTCGCTGCGGACGAACGCGGTCAGGGCCAGCCCCAAAATATCATGGACCGCCTTGGAAATCACAGACAGCTCCTCTTCCGCCGCGCCGGTAAGGCGTAGCTTCTTATCCCGCAGCTCCTCCGCAGACTCCACAAGGTTGACCGCATGATCCGCAATCCGCTCGAAATCCCCCATCATTTTCAGCAGCTTCGCCGCCTCCCGGCTGTCGGCTTCGCTGATTTGCCGTGCGCTCAGATTCACAAGATACGTTCCCAAAATATCCTCATAGTGATCGGTTTTCGCCTCCTTTTCCCGGACGGCGGCAGCCGTTTCCCTAGAATAACCCCGCAGCGTCTCCAGCGCCTCGTTCAGCGCCAGGGCTGCAGTTTCCGCCATACCGGCGGCCACGGTTTGGCACCGTTCCAGCGCGATGGAAGGCGTAGCAAACAAGCGCTCATCCAACTCCGAAAACACCTCGGGCTGTTTGCCGTCCGGGACGAGAGCCGTGGCGAGCCGCTCCAAGAACCCGGACAGCGGCAGCATCAGCATAGTACACAAGATATTAAATACCGAGTGGGCAACGGCAATGCCCAGCAAAGACGCCGCCTCATCCAGCACAGCCGGGCGGAGCAGCGCCCTGAGCAGGCAAAACGCGCTCAGCCATACCGCCGTTCCAATGGTATTAAAGGAGAGGTGGACCATGGCGGCGCGCTTCGCGTTTTTATTCGCCCCCACAGAGGAGAGCATCGCCGTCACGCAGGTGCCGATGTTCTGCCCCATGACGATGGGGATAGCCGCCCCATAGGACACCTGCCCGGTGACGGCCAGCGCCTGCAAAATACCCACGGAGGCGGAGCTGGACTGGATGATGGCGGTCAAAACCGCGCCGGCCAGCACGCCCAAGACCGGGTTCTTGAACAAAACAAACAGCTGCTGAAAAGCCGGTACGTCTCCCAGTCCGGATACGGCGCCGGACATAGACTCCATTCCAAACATCAACGTGGCGAAGCCCAGCAGGATCATCCCGGTGTCCTTCTTTTTTGTGTCTTTGACAAACAGGTAAAGAACGATTCCGATAAAGGCCAGCACCGGCGTAAACGAAGATGGTTTCAAAAGCCTGATAAACAGGCTTCCGCTGTCAATTCCCGCAAGGCTCAAAACCCAAGCCGTAACGGTGGTGCCAATGTTGGCCCCCATAATAATATTGATCGCTTGCTTCAGGCTTATAAGGCCGGAATTGACGAAGCCGACCACCATGACGGTGGTTGCGGAAGAGCTTTGGATCACGGCGGTGACGCCCAAACCCGTCAGCAGCCCGGCCAGCCTTCCGGCGGTCAGTTTTTCCAGGAGCGTGCGGAGCCGTCCGCCCGCCCTGCGCTCCAGGGCCTGCCCCATGATGGCCATACCAAACAGGAAGAGGCTTAAGCCGCCCAAAAGGGTAAGCGCATTAAATATATCCATGTAAAGGATGCCTCCTTTTTGCTTATTATGCCATCACTCCATCCTCCTAATGTAAGCCGTTTCGCATCGTTTTGCAAAATCCACATAAAACCTCTTCCGGACAAAGTACCCCACGTCCCCTCCGCGCAAAGTACCGGCCTCCTCCCGGTATCTGGACAAAAAATACGCCGCGCGTTTTCCAACAATCTGCGGCGTTGGCGGGACGCAAAAAACGGGCGGCGTCCTACCGGCGCCGCCCGTTTTCCGCGCAGTTATGTACTTGTGCGCGCCCTGTTTTCCGCCGCCCCCAAATACATTGATTTTCCCGGAGTTTTCCATGTTTTCTCATGCAGCGCCCCCGGCTCCAGGCGTTTTTCACTCCAGCTCATACAGCGGCCTCAGCCGGTCATAGGGCTGGCGGCGATAGGTCACCGAGGCGATTTTCCGCCCCGAGACCCCATACTTCGGATGCACTCCGAACAAATCCACATACCGCTCCAAATCGTCCCGCTCCCCGGCCATTTCCTCCAGCAGCAGCGCCGCGGCCCGGGCGTCGTCCACGGCCCGGTGGCTGTTCACCGCCCGGTCCTCCAGATGGTAGGCGGCGATGGCGTTTTCCAGCTTGTGGGGGTAGTCCTTCCGGTCCCGGTACACCGTCAGCGCGTCCAAAAACCGGGGCTTTTTCAGCGCCCCGGCCAGCCCCCAGGGCTGAAGGAGATAAAAGAGGAAATTCAAATCAAACTGGGCGTTATAGGCCGCCAGCAGAGGCCGTTCCGCCCCCTCCAGCAGCCCTGTAAAAGCCTCGGCGGCCTCCCGGTCCCCCACGCCCTCGGAGGCGAGGCGCTCCTCGGTAATGCCCGTCAGGCGGGTGATAAAGGGGTCCAGCCGCCGCCCCTCCGGCAGGCGGATAAAGAGGTCCATCTCCCCCGTCTCCGCCCCGCCCTCCCAGGCTGCCGCGCCGATTTCGATAATCCGGTCCCTTCCAAAATCGATGCCCGTCGTCTCAGTGTCGAAGACCACGATCCGGTCAAACTGCTCCCACAGTCTCATGCCGCGTCCTCCTCCAGCCAGCTCTCCCCGGTGGCGTAGTCGATAACCACCCCTGGCTGCACGTTGTAGGCGAACACATTAAAGCACACGCCGTCTCCGGCGTCCTCCACGGAGTAGGCTTCCATCTGCACGCCTCGGGCCACCAGCTCCGTCCCCACGAACACCGGCGTCACCCGGTAGAGCACATGGTTATCGGTCCGCTGCACGTAATCGGCCACCTCGTTTTCAAAGGGGAGCATTCCCGTAACGTTCAAATAGCGGGTTCCGGTAATTAGGTTTTGCTTGTTGGCGTTCTCCCCTGCCAGCTGGAATCCGATCAAGTGGCAGCGGTTGTAGAGGTACTTCCCGTCCACGCAGTCATACTTGGCGGATGCCCACCCGGTGGGCTTGACGTTTCCGATGTCTCCCCGCTTCTCGGTGGGCATCAGCTCCGGGCAGATGTTGGCGTAGGCCACGCCGCAGCGCCCCAGATAGTCCAGCTCGCTGTAATGCTCAAATACCTCCAGCGTCATGTCGTCCCGGGTAAATCCCGGCTCGTTGCCCTCCAGCTCCACATAAGCCGCCCCCTGGTACTCCGGGATCTCGTCCAGCGAGACCGGCTCCGGCTGCAAGTACCACTGTACCGCCGCGGTCAAAAGACAAAGAATTACCACTGCGGCAATTTGTTTTGGCGTCAGCTGCCTTCTCGACCTGCTTTCCCGCTTCGCCATAGTCGTCCTCCTTGCAAATTTCGATGCATCCGGTTTTCAACACCCCAAATATAACATTTTCCGCCAAGTTTTTCAACCGATAATCCGCGCTTCTCCGGACAAGCTGAACCATGAAAAAATTCAGCACGGAGGTGCCTATGCTCCATCGTATTCGAAACGCGCTGCTCTTATCGCTTCCGCTTCTCTTCCTGGCGGCGATGCTGTATCTCCAGGGGAAGTCCCTGCCCGCCTCGGCCCCGGTCATCCTGCCCGCCTCGGCGGACAACTGGGGCCTCTCCTTTCCCCAGGAGGGGCAGTCCCCCGTGGGCAACGCCACTGCGGAGGACCTGGCGCAATACGACGCCTGGTTTTTGGGAGACACCAGCGAGAAGGTCATTTACCTGACCTTCGACTGCGGCTATGAAAACGGCTATACGGAAACCATTTTGGACGCCCTGAAAAAGCATAATGCCCCTGCCGCCTTTTTTGTGGTGGGCAACATGATCGAGACGGCCCCGGACATCATCCGCCGCATGGCGGAGGAGGGCCACATCGTGGGCAACCACACCTGCCATCATCCGGACATGTCGGCCATTTCGGACCAGGCAGCTTTTCAAAAGGAGCTGGACAGCCTGGCGGCCCTCTACCAGGAGGCCACCGGCAAAACTCTTCCCCGCTTCTACCGCCCGCCCCAGGGCAAATACAGCGAAGAGAACCTGAAGCAGGCCCAAGCCCTGGGCTACAAGACCATCTTCTGGAGCCTGGCCTATGTAGACTGGTACGTGGACAACCAGCCCACACCGGAGCAGGCCTACGCCAAGCTTCTTCCCCGCATTCACGACGGAGCCATCGTCCTTCTGCACTCCACCTCGAAGACCAACGCGGAGATTCTGGACGATCTGCTCACCAAGTGGGAAGACATGGGCTATCGCTTTGCCTCTCTGGAGGACCTCCCCGCTGCTTCCCTGAAAACCTCCCGCTCGTAAGGCCGGACGTTTCCCGCCGTCCTGGAGAGCCGCACCCGAACCCTCTGGCATATCGCCCCCGGAGACCGTCCCAGTGCGCCACCCTCCACGGCGCACCTTGGGCAGGGCGGGATACGCCCGCCCCTGCGGTCTCCGGGGCCAGGAAGCCTTTCCGCCTTCCCGTCCGCACATTCAAGCCTCAGAGCCTGTCCATACAAGCCGAAACCCACGCCTTTCCAACAATTCCTGCTGGCTTCCGCGCCAAAAATTTTGCCGCAGGTTCCTAACGCCCGGAAATTTGCGTATTTGTCTCATGTAAACAGGCCCTAGAGGGATTTTCTCCGGTTGCGCCCCGGTCCTGTCTGGTATATAATACAAAAAACGCAATATCATTCCCGCCATCCGGCGGACAATCGGAGGCACGCTATGAATCTGACCATTCCCGCCCTGCTGGACCTCTCCCACACCCTGGCCGCAGATTACCTCAGCCGTTTCCGCTTCCCCTGGGAGGCCCTGGACGGCATCAAGGACCTGATCCTCACCCTGGGACCTGCCCTGGACCCCTCGGAATACCAGGAAACCGCCCCTCATGTCTGGGTCCATAATACCGCCAAAATCGCCCCTACCGCTTACTTAGGAGAACCCTGCATCATCGGCCCGGAGACTGAGGTCCGTCACTGTGCCTTCATCCGGGGCAGCGCCCTGGTGGGCGCGGGCTGTGTTGTGGGCAACTCGGTAGAGCTGAAAAACGTTATCCTCTTCGACGGAGTCCAAACCCCTCATTACAACTACGTCGGCGACTCCATCCTCGGCTATAAAGCCCACATGGGGGCCGGTTCCATCACCTCCAACGTCAAATCCGACAAAACCCTGGTCGTTGTCCGGAACGAAGACGAAAAACTGGAGACCGGCCGGAAGAAGTTCGGCGCAATATTAGGGGACCACGTAGAGGTGGGCTGCAACAGCGTGCTGAACCCGGGCACGATTCTCGGGCGAAGCGCCAGCGTCTATCCCCTCTCTTCCGTTCGGGGCGCGGTGCCTCCGGACAGCATCTTTAAAGCCCCCGGACAAATTGTCCCCCGGCAGAGCTAAGCGAAGCTTTTGCTGTCCATCTAATCATAAGTTTATTTCTACTGTAGTCATCATAACCAGGGCCGGCATGGGGAAACCTCCTCATGCCGGCCCTTTCCTATAGGGGTATACGCCCCGTGAAAAACCGCGCGGCCAGCCCATGCGGTTTTTCAGCGAAAACAACTGCTTTTCAGGCGAAACCGCCGGAACCTTTCCGGCATCCGCCGGCAGACACAAAATGTTCATGAAGATTTCCCTTGACAAATACCCCGGGTGGGTATATAATCCAAAATACCCGGTGGGGGTATTTAAACAAGGAGGCAATTGCCATGGAGGAACCCGGCGTCCATAAGACCAAGCAGCGCTCCGAAGAGGAATACAGGCGCCTCATCAACCGCCTGAATCGAGTGGAGGGCCAAATCCGGGGCATCCGCGGCATGGTGGAGCGCAGCGCCTACTGTCCTGACATCCTGGCTCAGGTCGCCGCCGCCAACGCCGCGCTGAACGCCTTCGCCAAGGAGCTGCTCTGTGAGCACGTTCGTACCTGCGTTGCCCGGGACATCCGGGAGGGTCGGGACGAGACCATCGACGAACTGGTGTCCACACTGCAAAAACTTATGAAATAACTTTTATGAAGTATCAATAAATTATTTAGGCATAGGAGGTTCCGCGTATGGAACAATACAGCGTCACCGGCATGAGCTGCGCCGCATGCAGCGCCCGGGTGGAAAAGGCCGTGGCCAAGGTGCCGGGAGTCACGTCCTGCTCTGTCAGCCTGCTGACCAACTCCATGGGCGTAGAGGGCAGCGCCTCCGTCCAGGATGTCATTGCAGCGGTGGAACAGGCGGGCTATGGCGCGTCCAAAAAGGGTGCAAAAGAGGCCTCCGCTGCCTCTGCCTCCAGCCCGGAGGACGCCCTCCAGGACCGGGAAACACCCCTGCTGAAACGGAGGCTCTGGACCTCCGCCGGCTTTTTGCTGGTGCTAATGTATTTCTCCATGGGGCACATGATGTGGGATTGGCCGGTGCCCGCCTTCTTCCATGGCAACCACGTGGCCATGGGGCTTTTGCAGCTTTTGCTTACGGTAGCCGTCATGGTCATCAATCAAAAATTCTTCATTAGCGGCTTCAAAAGCTTGTGGCACAAGGCTCCCAACATGGACACTCTGGTGGCCCTGGGTTCGTCGGCAGCATTTGTTTACAGCACTTATGCCCTCTTCGCCATGACCGGCGCCCAGGTCCGGGGGGATATGGCGGCCGTCATGGACTACATGATGGAGTTCTATTTCGAGTCTGCCGCCATGATCCTCACCCTCATCACTGTAGGCAAAATGCTGGAGGCCCGCTCCAAGGGCCGGACCACTGACGCCCTCAAGAGCCTGATGAAGCTGGCCCCCAAGACCGCCGTCCTGGAGCGGGACGGCCAGGAGGTCACCGTCCCCATTGAGCAGGTGCGCCAAGGCGACATCTTCCTCGTCCGTCCTGGAGAGAACATCCCCGTAGACGGCGTGGTGGTCGAGGGCGCAAGTGCTGTCAACGAATCCGCTCTGACAGGCGAAAGCATTCCGGTCGACAAGGCCCCCGGCGACGCGGTCTCCGCCGCAACTGCTAATCAAGCAGGTTTTATAAAGTGTCAAGCTACCCGTGTGGGCGAGGACACTACCTTGTCCCAAATCATCCAAATGGTCAGCGATGCGGCCGCTACCAAGGCCCCCATTGCCAAAATCGCCGACAAGGTGTCCGGCGTTTTCGTCCCGGCGGTGATCGCCGTCGCCCTGGTGACCACGGTTGTCTGGCTTTTCCTTGGGCGGAACGCCGGCTTCGCCCTGGCCCGGGGCATCTCCGTGCTGGTCATCTCCTGTCCATGCGCCCTGGGGCTGGCCACTCCAGTGGCCATCATGGTGGGCAGCGGCATGGGGGCGAAAAACGGGATTTTGTTCAAAACTGCCGCCTCCCTGGAGGTCGCGGGCCGGACCGAAATCGTGGCTCTGGACAAAACCGGGACCATCACACAGGGGGAACCCAGGGTCACGGACGTGCTTCCCGTTGCGGGGCTGGAGGCGGCGGAGCTGCTGCGGCTGGCCCGCGCCCTGGAGCAAAAGAGCGAGCATCCCCTGGCCAGGGCCATCTTGAAGCGCGCCGAAGAGGACGGCATCCCCGCAGACGGGGTGGAGGACTTCCAGGCCCTGCCGGGGAACGGCCTGAGCGCCCGGCAGGACGGAACCCTTCTCTGCGGCGGGAATCTCAGCTTTATCAGCGGCCAAGCCGCTGTGCCGCAAGAGGTTCAGGCTAAGGCTGAGGACTTGGCCGGTCAGGGGAAGACCCCCTTGTTCTTCAGCCGGGACGGCAAGCTCCTGGGCGTGATTGCCGTGGCGGACGTCATCAAGGAGGACAGTCCCCAGGCGGTCCGGGAACTGCAAAACATGGGCATCCGGGTGGTGATGCTCACCGGCGACAACCAGCGGACAGCCAGCGCCATCGGCCGCCAGGCCGGGGTGGACGAAGTCATCGCCGGGGTTCTGCCCGATGGCAAAGAGAGCGTCATCCGGAACCTGAAAAGGCAGGGGAAGGTTGCCATGGTGGGTGACGGCATCAACGATGCCCCCGCCCTCACCAGGGCCGACACCGGCATCGCCATCGGCGCGGGGGCCGACGTGGCCATCGACGCGGCGGACGTGGTGCTGATGAAAAGCCGCCTTTCCGACGTGCCCGCCGCTATCCGGCTCAGCCGCGCCACTTTGCGCAATATCCATGAAAACCTGTTTTGGGCCTTCTTCTACAACACCATCGGCATCCCCCTGGCGGCGGGCCTGTTCATCCCCTTCGGCCTGACGCTGAACCCCATGTTCGGAGCGGCCGCTATGAGCCTCTCCAGCTTCTGCGTGGTTTCCAACGCCCTGCGGCTGAACTTGTTCGACCTGCGGGACGGGAAAAAGGACAAAAAAATAAAACAATCCAAACATTTTGAGGAGGCAGCAACTATGGAAAAAAGCATGAAAATCGAGGGCATGATGTGCGGCCACTGCGAGGCCCGCGTGAAGAAAGCTCTGGAGGCCCTGCCGGAGGTCAGCGCCGCCGACGTCAGCCACGAAAAGGGCACTGCGGTAGTCACCCTCTCCGCCGCCCTGAGTGACGAGGCTTTAAAGAAGGCCGTGGAGGATCAAGATTACAAGGTGCTGGAAATTCAGTGAGGCAAAGACGAGGACCGCCTGGCGCGGCCCTCGTCTTATACTTTTATAATCTATCTTCTAATCTTTTGGTTCGGGTGGGAGCTTGTGCGGAGGAAAAGGACGGACCGTGCGGTCCGTCCTTCTTTTCTCCTATTTTCCTGCGGCCCGGTCCGCCTCGATTTGGAGCTTCAGCGCCTCTACCGCCACCCGGACCGAGGTGCTGGTATCCTCGCTCATCTTCTGGTCCAGGCCTGCCGCTTCCCGCTCCTGGTTCCAGACCACGTGGAAACAGCTGCCGCAACGGCAGCCCAGCGCCGCCGCCACCACGAACAGCGCCGCACTCTCCATCTCGCTGGCCTTCACCCCCAGGCGTTTCCAGCTCTCCCACTTTTGCTGAAGTTCGTAATATACCGGGGAGGCCGCGGGGTCGTGCTGGCCGTAGAAGCTGTCCTTGCACTGGACAATGCCCGTGTGAAGAGGATAGCCCAGGGCCTTCGTGGCCCGGACCAGGCAGTCCACCAGGCCGAAGTCCGCCACGGCGGGGAACTCAATGGGGGCATACTCCCGGCTGGTGTGCTCGTAGCGGACCGCGCCGGTGGCCACAACAATGTCGCCGGACTGGACGCTCACGTCAATGCCGCCGCAGGTGCCTGTGCGAATGAAGGTGTCCGCGCCGCATTTGTGCAGCTCCTCCATGGCGATGGAGGCGGAAGGCCCGCCGATGCCCGTGGAACAGGCCGTCACTTTCTCCCCCAGGAGGGTGCCGGTCCAGACGTTGTACTCCCGGTTGTAAGCCACCTGCTTGGCATCGTCAAAATAGGCGGCAATGGCCGGAACCCGGCCGGGGTCGCCGGGAAGGATGCAATAACGGCCGATGTCATCGGCGGTACAGGCGATATGGAATTGCTTTTCTAGCTTTTGCATATTCGTCACCTCAATCTTGTGAGATTATAAAAATAGTATAGCAAATCGCCATTCAATTTGCAACAATTTGACGGAAATTTTTGGGGTCCCCGATGTAAAGGCCGTTTCCTTGCGTCATGGTTTCAAGAGATGCGCCGCGCCGCAAGGGAGGCGGAAATTGGAACAGCGGGCGCTGCCCGGCAGGAAGGGGCGGCCGCCCCTTCCTTTTCCGATTGGGCAATCGCAGCGCCCAGGGAATTTGTTTTGCAGATAGTTTATTTAACTAATTTCTTATTTCAGGGTTACTACGGTGACGCCGGTTTCACCTTCGCCATAGACGCCCAGGCGGAAGTTCTTCACCGCTTTATTCCGGCGAAGCAGGTCGTGCACCGCCTTGCGGAGGGCGCCGGTGCCCTTGCCATGAATGATGGTGACGGTCTCCAGCTTGCCGATTACCGCCGCAGAGAGGAAGCCCTCCACCACGCCCTCTGCCTCCAGCGTCTCCAGGCCACGGATATCCAGCTCCCGGCTGGCCGCTGTGTGCAGGGTACGGCTTCCCCCGGAGGATACCGGCGTCTTGGGTTTCCGGGCCGCCCGCTCATCGTCCTCGATCAGGCGGACTTCATCCGCTTTCGCTTTCATCTTCAGGACTCCCGCTTTTAATTGCAGCGTCCCGTCTTTGCCTACGGAAATCACCTCTGCCGGCTGGCGCACGCCGGGAAATTCCACCAGGTCCCCTTTTTGAATGGGACGGCTGGGCTTTGGAATCGGGGCGGGACGGTCTTTCTCCGTCCGGAGGCGCTCCTCGGCCTGGTTCAGCCCCTGCCGGATCGCTGCCTGGGCGTCGTTAATATTCTGGGCCGCGTCCGCCTGGGCCTGAAGACGGCGCAATGCCGCCAGCTCGTTGAAGGTTTCGTCCGCCGCTTGCTTGGCGTCCCGGAGAATGCGCTTCGCTTCCGCTTCCCCACGGCTGCGGGCGTTCTCCTTGGCCCGCTCCATCTGCTCCCGGAACTCCCGGGCCTTTCGGGCGTCCTCCTCCCGCTGGCGGTAGAGCCGGTCGGACTCCTGGTCCCGTTTTTCCAGCGCCTGGCGCTTTGCCTCCAGCTGGGTCAGCACGTCCTCAAAACGGACGCTGTCCCCGCTCATCTGGGCCTGGGCCGCCTCAATCACCGCCTCCGGAAGCCCCAGGCGGCGGGAAATGGCAAAGGCATTGGACTTGCCGGGGATGCCAATCAGAAGGCGGTAGGTGGGGCTGAGAGTCTCCACATTGAACTCGCAGGACGCGTTTTCCACCCCGGCCGTGGTCATGGCGAAGGTTTTCAGCTCGGCGTAGTGGGTGGTGGCCGCAATCTTCGCCCCGGCGGAACGGACATGCTGAATCACCGCAATGGCCAGGGCCGCTCCCTCCACCGGGTCCGTGCCCGCCCCCAGCTCGTCGAAGAGAATCAGACTCTTGGCGTCCGCTTCCTTTAAAATGCCCACGATATTCGTCATGTGGGCGGAGAAGGTGGACAGGCTCTGCTCAATGCTCTGCTCGTCCCCGATGTCCGCCAGGACCCGGTCGTACACCGCCACGCAGCTGCGGTCCGCCGCCGGAATGTGCAGGCCGCACTGGGTCATCAGCGTCAAAAGCCCCAGGGTCTTCAGGGAAACCGTCTTGCCGCCGGTGTTGGGTCCCGTGATGACCAGCGTGTCGAACGCGCCGCCCAGCTCCAGGTCGATGGGCACCGCCGTCTTGCGCTCCAGCAGGGGATGCCGCGCCTTGATCAGGCGGATTACCCCGTCCCGGCGCACCTCCGGCCGGACCGCGTCCATCCGGTAGCTCAGCTCTCCCCGGGCAAAGATCAAGTCCAGGTGCACCAGCGCGTCATAGTCCCACTGGATGTCCTCCCGGTGGGCGGCAGCCTCCGCCGACAGCTCCGCCAGGATGCGCTCGATCTCCTTTTGCTCCTTCGCCTCCAGCTCTACATATTCATTGTTCGCCTGGACTACGCCCATGGGTTCCACGAATACCGTCGCCCCGGAGGAGGAGATGTCGTGCACCAGGCCGGGCAGGTTCCCCTTTTGCTCCGCCTTCACCGGGACCACAAAGCGGCCGTCCCGCTGGGTGATGATGGTCTCCTGCAGGACCTTGGCGTAGCTGGGGGAGGAGATAATCCGCTGGAGAATCTGGCGGCTCTTGGCCTGGGCCGCCCGCATGTGGCGGCGGATGTCCGCCAGTTCCGGGGACGCCGCGTCGGCAATGGTGTCCTCGTCCGGGATGCAGCGCTTGATCTTCTCCTCCAGGAAGTGATTCCCGTGGAGGGAGAGGAAGAGATGGTCGATGGCCGTCTTCTCCGCCGCGCCGGCGTTGAAATATTCCTTCGCCCGGCGGGCGGCGGTCAGCAGGTCTGCAATCCGCAGCAGCTCCCGGGTGTTCAGGCTGCCGCCCCGGTCCGCCCGGTCCAGGGCCTCCCCTACCGGTTTCACGCCGGAGAAGGACGGCGCGCCGTGGAGGCCGATCATCAGGCGGGCCGCGTCGGTCTGGTCCAGAAGGCGCAGAACTTCCTCCGGCTCCGTCTCCGGGGCAGTCCGGAGGGCGCGGGCCTTCGCCTCGGCGCTGACGGCGGCGTCGGACAGGAGCTGGAGAACCCGGGGCAGCTCCAGGGTGCGAAGGGATTTTTCAAACAGGTCGCTCATGGGGTTGCCTCCTTTTTGTGGGGGTTCATGTTTGGCAGGATGCACCGCCGGACGGGTCCGCCCCGGCAGCATCCGCCGGCTTTGCATGCAGGGGCGGCGCTTTTGGAGACGCGGTTCCGGCAAAAGCCCTTCCCTTTGACAGGAGCTTTCCCTGGACGGCGCAGCTTTTCGCTATTTATATAAGATCTTTATAAAACTCTAATGTTGAAAAGCCCCTCTCCAGCTGGGCGTGGAGAAAGGCCTCTGAGGCGGCGGTCAGGCGGCGGAGGGATTCCTTCCCCAGGCGGAAGGAGTACAGCCGCTTGGGGTCCCCGTAGACAATATGCCGCAGCGCCGCCAGAGAGTCCGGGCAGAGGGGACGCCCTCCCCCGCCGCCGCATTCCCGGCAGCGTATCACGCCCTGGACCGGGTCCAGCACCGGGTTCTCCGGCTCCTCCCGGCCGCAGGCGGCACAGCCGTCCGCCAGGGGTTCGTACCCCGCCAGGCAGAGAAGGCGCAGCTCAAAGGCCGGGCGCACCAGGGACGGCGGCTTGTGTAAAGTAGAAAGGGCATACAGGCCGTTCAGCAGGTGGCGCAGCAGCTCCGGCGCCGGAACCGACTCCGGAGCCACCGCCTCTGTCAGCTCCGCCAGGTAGCAGCCCAGAGACAACGCCGTCAAGTTCTCCCGGAGGCCCGTGAACAGCTTCAGGGTGGACGCGTCGCTGGCGTAGTGCCAGTCCCGGCGCTGGTAGAGCGTCCACTCCGAATAGGCCAGGGGCTGGGCCGCAGCGGCAAACTTGCAGTTCTTCCGCCGCGCTCCCCGGGCGATTACCGAAAGCTTTCCCTGATTCCAGGTCAGCAGGGTCAGGATTTTATCCGACTCCTTGGTCTCCGTCTCCCGGAGAACCAGGCCGCGGTCCACAATGTAGGGCGTTCCCGCCACGGCGGCTCCCCCCTCTCTATGTACGGGGAGTATAATTCTCCCCTATTATGACATTTTGTTTCCGTTTTCGTCCTCAATCGACCGGTAGAGCATATAGGCCATCGGCTCGCCGGTCAGGCAGAACAGCTCCCAGAGGGGCGCGGGTTCCATGTGGTCCATGTCGCAGACCTCCTTTTATCGATAGTCTGCGAAAGTTGTCGAGGCGGATACGTGGAAAGTTTCGGGCAATTTGGAATCGCAGCTTTTTTTGCTTTGATGCGCCGGTCCATTGCCTCCCCTCGCCCTCAGTCGTCCCGGTAGCCCAGGCTGCGGACGTAGTTCACGTTGTCCCGCCAGTTTTCCTTGACCTTTACCCAGGTCTCTAAATAAATCTGCGTGCCCATGAATTTCTCCATGTCATGGCGGGCCAGGGTGCTGATCTTCTTCAGCATCGCCCCCTGCTTGCCGATGATGATGCCCTTGTGGCTGGCCTTCTCGCAGTAGATGGTAGCTCCCACGTCCACCACGCCGCTGTCCCGTTCGGAGAACTTCGTGATCTCTATGGCGGCGCCGTGGGGAATCTCCTTGTCCAGGCAGAGCAGCAGCTTCTCCCGCAGCAGCTCGCCGCACACCGCCCGCTCCGGCTGGTCGGAGGTCTGGCCGTCCGGGAAGAGCTGGGGACCCTCCTGGGCGTATTTCTCCAGCTCCTTCATCAGCTCGTCCAGACCATCGCCGGTGTGGGCCGAGATGGGAATGATGGCCTCAAAGCCGTCCCACGCCTCGCTGTAGGCGGCGATGACGGGCAGAAGCTGGGCCGGTTCCACTGTGTCAATTTTGTTGATGCAGAGGATGCAGGGAAGCTTCTCCTCCCGGATGCGGCCGATCAGCGCCTTCTCCGGGCCGCCAACGTGGGCAATCGGTTCCACCAGCAGCAACGCGCAGTCCACGTCGCTGAGGCTGGCGGTGATAACCTTCACCATATAGTCCCCCAGGGCGGTCTTGGGACGGTGGAGGCCCGGCGTGTCCAGGAAGATATACTGGGTGTCCCCCCGGTTTACCACGCCGTAGATGCGGTTTCGGGTGGTTTGGGCTTTATTGGAAACAATGGCGACCTTTTCGCCCACCAGGGCGTTCGTCAGGCTGGATTTGCCCACGTTCGGGCGGCCGCAGACCGTTATCATCGCGGTCTTTGTCATGCTTGGCATAATAGGTGATCCTCAACTTTCTTTGAGCGTTTAAGATGATGAAGGCCCATTTGGGGTTCCGGCGGGCCTCCCCGGGCGGGGTTTTTCCGGCGCGGCTCTTTGGGCGCTTTGCGTCTTCAGCGCACCAGTACCTTTTTCAAGTACCGGCCGGTATAGGACTCCTTGCACGCGGCAACCTTTTCCGGCGTTCCGGTGCACACCACCGTCCCGCCGCCGTCGCCGCCCTCCGGCCCCAGGTCGATGATCCAGTCGGCGGACTTGATTACGTCCAGGTTGTGCTCGATCACCACCACCGTGTTCCCGTTTCCCACCAGGCGCTGAAGTACCTCCAGAAGCTTGCGCACGTCGTCCGTGTGCAGGCCTGTGGTGGGCTCGTCCAGGATATAAATCGTCTTGCCGGTGGCCTGCTTGCTCAGCTCCGTCGCCAGCTTCACCCGCTGGGCCTCGCCGCCGGACAGCTCCGTGGAGGGCTGGCCCAGCTTTACATACCCCAGGCCCACGTCCTGGAGCGTCTGGAGGCGGTTGCGCAGCTTCGGCAGCGCGGAGAAAAACTCCAGCGCCTCGTCCACCGTCATATCCAGGACCTCGGAGATGTTTTTGCCCTTATAATGGACCTCCAGCGTCTCCCGGTTATAGCGCTTGCCCTTGCACACCTCGCAGGGGACAAAGATGTCCGGCAGGAAGTGCATCTCGATTTTCAGCACGCCGTCTCCCGAGCACGCCTCGCAGCGGCCTCCCCGGACATTGAAGCTGAACCGGCCCGGGCCGTAGCCACGGCTCTTCGCCTCCTGCGTCGAGGCGTAGAGGTCCCGGATGTCGTTGAACAGATTTGTGTAGGTGGCGGGGTTTGACCGGGGCGTGCGGCCGATGGGGCTTTGGTCGATGTTGACCACCTTGTCCAAGTGCTCCAGGCCCTCGATGGCCGCGCACTTGCCCGGATGGACCTTCATCCGCATCAGCTCCGCTCCCAGGCGCTTGAAGAGCACCTCGTTCACCAGGGAGGATTTGCCGCTCCCCGATACGCCGGTGACAACGGTGAACGTCCCCAGGGGGAAATCCACGTCTATTTTGCGCAAATTGTTCTCCTCCGCTCCCCGGACCCGGAGGAATTTCCCGCTGCCGGGCCGGCGGATGTCCGGGACGGATATCCGCTTCTTCCCCGACAGGTACTGACCCGTCAGGGAATCTGGGTTCGCCATGACCTCCTCCGGCGTGCCCGCCGCCACGACCCGGCCGCCGTGGACCCCCGCGCCGGGGCCGATGTCGATGAGATAGTCCGCCTCCCGCATGGTGTCCTCGTCGTGCTCCACCACCAGGAGGGTGTTCCCCAGGCTCTGGAGATTCCGGAGAGTGGCCAGCAGCTTGTCGTTGTCCCGCTGGTGCAAGCCGATGGAGGGCTCGTCCAGAATGTACAGCACCCCCATCAGGCTGGAGCCAATCTGCGTCGCCAGGCGGATGCGCTGGCTCTCCCCCCCCGACAGACTCCCCGCGGAACGGCTCAGGGTCAGGTAGCCCAGGCCAACCGACTGGAGAAAGCCCAGGCGGGATTTGATCTCCTTTAGAATGCGGCCGGCTATGAGGCGCTGCTGCTCCGTCAGCGTCAGCGAATCCACCCACTTCAGCTCGTCTATGACCGAGATGCGGGTTACCGCGTCAATGTCCTTCTCCCCCACCGTCACCGCCAGGGACTCCTTCCTCAGCCGCCGGCCCTTGCACGACGGGCAGGGACACTCCGCCATCAGCTCTTCCAGCTCCCGCTTGCTGGCGTCGCTCTGGGTCTCCTGGTAGCGGCGCTCCACGTTGTTGCAGATGCCCTCAAAGGGCTGGTAGAGCACGCCCTTGCCCCGGGGCTGGTCGTAGTGCAGCTCCAGCTTTTCACCCTTGGTGCCGTAGAGGATGATGTCCTTCGCCTCGTCGGAGAGGGTCTCCCAGGGGGCATCCAGAGAAAAATGGTACTTTTTTGAGAGGGCCTCGAAGTACATGCGGGAAATGCCGTCAGAGCGGATATTCCCCCAGCCGCTGGCCTGGATCGCCCCCTCCAGGATGGATTTTTTCGGGTCGGGAACGACCAGGGATACGTCCACCTTCAGCTGGCTGCCCAGGCCTGTGCACGTCGGGCACGCCCCAAAGGGATTGTTGAACGAAAACATGCGGGGAGTCAGCTCCTCAATGGAAATGCCGCAATCCTCGCAGGCGTAGTTCTGGGAAAACAGCAGGTCCTGCTCCTCCCGCAGAAGGTTCACCACCACCAGGCCGCCGGTGAGGGCCGAGGCCGTCTCCACGCTGTCCGTCAGGCGCTGCTGAATGTCCGGGCGGATGATGAGACGGTCGATGACGATTTCAATGTTGTGCTTTTTGTTCTTCTCCAGCTTGATCTCCTCGTCCAGCTCGTAGAGGTTCCCGTCCGCCCGGACCCGGACGTAGCCGGAGCGCTTGGCATCCTCGAACACCTTCGCGTGTTCGCCCTTTTTCCCCCGGATCACCGGGGCCATGACCTGGATGCGGGTCCCCTCCGGCAGGGCGAGAACCTGGTCGATGATCTGGTCGATGGTCTGCTGGCGGATGACCTTGCCGCACTTGGGACAGTGGGGCGTGCCCACCCGCGCCCAGAGAAGGCGGAGGTAGTCGTAGATCTCCGTGACGGTGCCCACCGTGGAGCGGGGGTTTTTGCTGGTGGTCTTCTGGTCGATGGATATGGCAGGGCTGAGGCCCTCGATGTAGTCTACGTCCGGTTTGTCCATCTGGCCCAGGAACATCCGCGCGTAAGAGCTGAGAGATTCTACATAGCGGCGCTGGCCCTCGGCGTAGATGGTGTCAAAGGCCAGGGACGATTTGCCGGAGCCGGAGAGGCCCGTCATGACCACTAGCTTGTCCCGGGGGATCGTGACGTCAATATTTTTCAGGTTGTTCACCCGGGCGCCTTTTACGATGATTTTATCCTGCATGCGTGGGTTCTCCTTCATTTCCCCCGGCGGGGGAGGGTTGCGCCCTTGCGGGCGGGGAAGCCATGAAGATGGCCGGTGCTTTGCACCCCCCATTTTCTCGTTTTCTTGCCGGAAGAAAACGAGAAAACGGGCCGTGCTCGGTCCAAAAGAGAAAAAGAAGTACAGGCGCGGGGGGCCGGGGACGCACCGGGGAATGGATGAAGACAGGAATGTCTCTGCCCGCGGCGTGGCCATACGGGGGGTGGCGCTGTTCGGCTTGACGCCCTCCTCTTTCCGCTGCCGCCGGCCTTTGCCTGGTCTTGCTCGATATTGCCTGTTTTGCTTTCATTCGCTCGTTTTTGTTTGTGCCTTGGCAGCCGGGTTCGCGCACGGCGAACTCTTGGGCCGCTTTTTGGGGGCTGCGCTTCAGCGGACTACGATGTCCGCCGTCGCAGCTTTCAAAAACGCCAGCAGCGCTTTTGGCTCTACCTCTACCTGCGCGCCGATCTTGCCGGCGGAAATATAGATCGTCTCGTAGTTTGGCGCCGTTTCGTGGAAGATCACCGGGTAGGGCTTCTTCATGCCTACCGGGCTGCATCCGCCCCGGATGTATCCTGTGATGGCGGTGATGTCCTTTACCGCCGCCAGCTCTACCGATTTCTCTCCCGCCGCTCTCGCCGCTTTCTTGAGATCCAGGTTCTCCGGGGCCGGGATGTCGAAGACATAATAGCCCCCCGACGCTCCCCGGGCCACCAGCGTCTTGAACGCCCGGGCCGGGTCCTGGCCCAGGGACTGCGCCACGTGGACGCCGTACTCCCGGGTGCCCTCCGGGCCTTCGCCCTCTTCGTAGAAATGGGGGGTGTAGGGGACCTTCTTCTGGTCCAGAATGCGCATGACGTTGGTCTTTTCGTCCTTCTTCTTTGCCATATGCTTCACCTCAAAATTACCACGCCCGCCAGGACCAGCAAAATTCCCAGAATGCTCAGCAGCTCCAGCGGTTCCCCAAAGACCAGCACGCCTGTCAGCGCCGCCGCCACGGGTTCAAAGCTGGCGATGATGGAGGCCCGGCCAGGCTCGATTCGGGCCAGGCCCCAGGTATATAAGATGTAGGGCGCGGCGGTGGAAAACACCATCATCGCCAATGTCGTCAGCCACAGGCTCGGGTCCTGCCCATATGCGCCCGCTATCTCCGCCGGGCGCAGCAGCACCAGCGACGCCGGTCCCGCAAAGAGAAACGACCACACCGTAACGGTCATTGAGCCGTAATGCGCCAGGGCATAGCGGCCGAAAATGCTGTAGAGCGAATAGAAAAACCCGGAGGCAAATCCCAGCAAAATGCCGATGGGCGTGACCGACGCGTCCCGGCTGAACAGCCCGCATACGCATGCACAGCCCACCAGCGTCAGGGCCAGGGCCAGGAGCTTCTTCTTCGTCACCGGCTCCTTCCAGAGAATGGCCGAAAACAGGACCACAAAGGACGGGGCCGTATACATCAAGACCGAGGCCACCGCCAGGGAGGAGAACTTCTGGCATGAAAAATAGCAGACGCTGTTCATCCCGACGCTGAGAACGCCGGTGCCGAAAAAGTACTTCCAATGCTTTCGCTCCACCCGGAAGACGCTCCGGTCCCGCACCGTGAAAAACAGCCCCAGCAGCACCATTCCGCCAAGGTTCCGCACCGCCACAATGGACAGCGGCGACAGCCCTGCCGCCATCAGCCGCCGGTTCCAGATACCAATGATGCCCCACAGCGCCGCCGCCGCCAAAATCGCAGCCATGGCCGGGGCTTTTTTCTGTGTTTCCATAGGTTCCTCCACTAATAGATTTCCGTCATCGCGACAATGTACACCACTATGATGACCGCCGTCATGACAGCCCAGCCGATTTGCTCCAGGAGCAGCCATCCCTCCGTGGGTTCCGGGTCCCGGGCGCCCCAGTGCCGCCAGCGGAACAACGTCTTGTGAAAGAGGACCTCCAGCGCCAGCAACACGGAGAGAAATACCGCCATGCCGAACAGGGCCGGGTCCCCGCGGGCCGCGGTCTCCGGGCCGAAGGCGAAGCGGACCGCATCGCCGGCGGTGGTCTCATAGCCGGACCAGGGGTCGCCGCCGGTATAGCCCTGGATTTGGAGGCTGGCGGAAGGGTCCCACTCGCCGCTTTTGCTGAACCACCCGAAGCTGTTTCCCGGGTCATAGCCGCCCTCGAAGAGGACCTCCCCGTTTTTCGTAATACGGATGCCGTTCACCGTGTATCCCCGTTCCGTCTCAATGGGCTGTGTGGGATAGAACACCTCACAGACGTCATGGATGTCCGTTCCAATGGTAAATGCCACGTCCGTCTCAAAGTCGGTGGGGAAGGTAACGGCAATGCTTACCGCGGTCCCATGGGCCTTGCCGCTGTAGACGGTTCCGCCGTCCTCTTCCGTGATTTTCAGCAGGCTCTCCTCAAACAGCACGCCAGGACGAGTCCGGAAGACGGCCAGGAGGACGCCGAAGAACACCAGCATTCCCGCCAGAGCGGCCAGCAGATTTTTTTGAAACCGTGTCAGCTCCATAGCACCTCTCCCTATTCTCCCAGGATTTCCCTCTGGACATACTTGGGAAGCTTCCGCAGCACCAGGGCGTGGGACTCCGCGCACAGCTCCCGGAGAATCTCGTCCGGCAGCTCCCCGTCCAGCAAACAGGCAATCCAATGGCGCTTGTCACAGTAGAAGCCCGGCAGAATCTCCGGGTGAACCGCCCGCAGCACCTCTCCCCGAGCGGGGTCGCATTTCAGGTTCACCAGGTCATGGCCATTGTAGGCCGCGTCCTTCATCCCCTGAGGGGAGCAGACGGCGGCGAAGAGCTTGCCGCGGATCTGATAGCGGAACCAGGCCCACTCCGGCTTGTAGTCCTTCTCCACCCCGGGCAGGGAGAGAAGGTAGGCGTCCAGCCAATCGTATTTCATAAATTACCTCCTTCTATCTCATCCGGTTGAAGTCGGAGGGAAATTAGCCCTCACCGCGCAGCTCGATGATGCGGTCACGCAGCACGGCGGCGTACTCGAATTCCAGCATCTTGCTGGCCTCCCGCATCTCCTTCTCCAGGCGCTTGATCTCCGCGTCCCGCTCCTGCTTGTTCAGCTTCTTGGAACGGCGGGCGCGGGTGGTTTCCTCCTCCGCCGCGGCGGAGATCTCCAGAACCTCCCGCACGCCCTTGATGATGGTCTTGGGGACAATGCCGTGGGCCTGGTTGAACTGATCTTGTATCGTCCGGCGGCGCTCCGTCTCGTCCATGGCCGCCCGCATCGACGGCGTCACGGTGTCCGCGTAGAGAATCACCAGGCCCTCCGCGTTCCGGGCCGCGCGGCCAATCGTCTGGATCAGCGAGGTCTCCGAACGCAGGAAGCCCTCCTTGTCCGCGTCCAGCACCGCGACCATGCTCACCTCCGGCAGGTCCAGGCCCTCCCGGAGGAGGTTGATGCCAATCAGCACGTCGAACTTCCCCAGGCGGAGGTCCCGGATGATCTCCATCCGCTCGATGGTCTCCACGTCCGAGTGCATATAGCGGACCTTGATGCCGGCGTTTTTGAAGTACTCCGTCAGGTCCTCCGCCATCTTCTTTGTGAGGGTGGTGACCAGGACCCGCTCGTCCCTGGCGGAGCGGGCGCCGATCTCCTCCATTAAATCATCGATCTGCCCGGTGACGGGGCGAACCTCCACCCTGGGGTCCAGCAGCCCCGTGGGGCGGATCACCTGCTCCACAACCTGGTCCGCACGCCCCCGCTCGTAGGGTCCCGGCGTCGCCGAGACAAAGACCGCCTGCCCGATCCGGCCCTCGAACTCCTCAAACTTCAAGGGGCGGTTGTCATAGGCGCAGGGGAGGCGGAAGCCGTATTTCACAAGGCTGTCCTTCCGGGCGTGGTCCCCGTTGTACATGGCCCGGACCTGGGGCAGCGTCACGTGGCTCTCGTCCACAAACAGGACGAAGTCCTCCGGAAAGAAGTCCAGCAGCGTCATCGGCGCGGAGCCGGCCGGGCGCTCCGAGATGATGCGGGAGTAGTTCTCAATGCCGGAGCAATAGCCCAGCTCCGCCATCATCTCCATGTCGTACTCCGTCCGCTGGCGGATGCGCTGGGCCTCTACAAGCTGGTTGTTTTCCGTGAATATCTTCACCTGCTCCTCCAGCTCGGAGCGGATCTCGCCGATGGCCCGGTCCATTTTGTCCTTGGTGGTGACGTAGTGGCTGGCCGGGTATATGACGGTGTGGTTCAGCTTCAACGTCACCGCGCCGGTGATGGGGTTGAACTCGCTGATGCGGTCGATCTCGTCGCCGAAAAACTCCACCCGGACCGCCTTATCCTTATAATAGGCCGGGTAAATCTCCACCGTGTCTCCCCGGACCCGGAACATATTCCGCTCGAAGGCGATGTCGTTGCGCTCGTAGCGGATCTCCACCAGGCGCCGCAGCAGCGCGTCCCGGTCCCACGCCGCCCCCGCCCGAAGCGAGACCGACAACTTGGCGAAATCCTCCGGCTCACCCAGGCCGTAGATACAGGACACGGAGGCCACCACGATCACGTCACGCCGCTCCAGCAGGGCAAAGGTGGCCGAGAGGCGGAGGCGGTCGATCTCGTCGTTCGTCGAGGCGTCCTTGGCAATGTAGGTATCCGTGTGGGGAATATACGCCTCGGGCTGGTAGTAGTCATAATAGGAGACAAAATACTCCACGGCGTTGTTGGGGAAAAACTCCTTGAACTCCGCACACAGCTGGGCCGCCAGGGTCTTGTTATGGGCCAGGACCAGGGTGGGCCTCTGGACAGCCTCGATCACCTTGGCCATGGTGAAGGTCTTGCCCGAGCCGGTGACGCCCAAGAGGACCTGCTCCTTCAGCCCGTTCTCAATGCCCGCCGCCAGAGCCGCGATGGCCTCCGGCTGGTCGCCGGAGGGCTGGTATTCCGATACAACTTGAAATTTCGGCATGGGAACCTCCTGTGGGTGGTCTCAATGGATGCGTGGGTATCTATCATAGCATAGCCTGCGGAAAATCGCAACATTTGTTCGAGAATTTTTTAGTGGGCCTGCCGGCGGCGGGGGCACCCCGCAGCCCGCCGCTCAGTCAAAATAGCCCGACTGGGAAAAGGACACATAGTCTCCGTCCGCTACGATGATGTGGTCCTCCAGGCAAATCTTCACGGACGCCAGCGCCTCCCTGGCCCTCTGGGTGGTGGCGTGATCGTCGTGGGAGGGCAGCGCAATCCCGCTGGGGTGGTTATGCGCCAGGACCACCGAGCTGGCCCCGCTCAGCAGCGCGTTCTCCACCAGCTTGCGGACATCCAGGTTCACCGCCGAGGCGCTCCCCTCCCCCAGGCGCTTGCAGTCCAAAAGCCTCCCCTTCCGGTCCAGGCAGATTTCGTACACCGCCTCGTTCCGCTCCTGGGAGAACAGCTCCAGAAGGTATTCCCCGATTTTGTCCCGCCCATCCAGCACCAGCTCCTGCTCCGCCTGCTCCAGGCGGGCCTTCTGGACAATCAGCGGCGTCAAGTGCAGCAGCACCGCCGTGCGCTCCTTCACGCCCTTGATCTGAATCAGCCGCTCCACCGGGGCGGAAAAAACCCCCATTAGACTGCCGAACTCCTCCATCAGCGCATGGGCCAGGGGGTTCACGTCCCCTTGGGGAATCGCGTAGTACAACAGCAGCTCCAGCGCCTCATGCTCGGCAAAGCCACTCAGGCCCTCTTTCAAAAAGCGCTTGCGCATCCGGTCTCTGTGGCCGTCGTGGACGCTCATAGGCTCGCCTCCCGTTTCCTCCCGCCAGGCGGAATTTCTTGCCGGTATTCGGCAAGTATGATACCATATTTGCCGAATGCCGTCAATCTTCGGCAGGGGACGCCGCGTGTTCCTTTTGTGCCGGCGGAACCGAGATGCCTAAATACTTCATTCCAGCGCTCGTTTTGGAGAATCAAATCGATTTTAGAAACAAGGAAACTATGACCCAACATATCATCAGCCGTTCCGTATCTCTAGCATCCGAAATACAAGAGTATTTAAAAGGCATCGATTGTTAAAGCCTGATCCGGCGGGATGCCGGGGTCCTGCCGGACCGGAAACCGCGCCAATTGGGGACCCTTACGGATTTACGAGCCAAACCCTCCGCCGGCAGGGACCTGCGCAAGTCCGATATTGCGTTTTGCTTCCGGAAGGTGTAAACTGGGATAAATTCACCGCTGAGAAAGGAAGTGTCCGCAGTATGCCCTGCTTTACCGTTGCTGGGGACGTCTTTGAGGCACTGCCTCAATACTGCCTGGGAACCGCCGCCGTCCGGGGAATCGACAACCACAAAACCCGGGAGCGTATCGCCGCCCTGCTGGACCGCCGGGTACAAGAATTCGCCCAGGCCCACGCCGGGGAAAACGTTCGGGACCTCCCGGGCGTAAAAGCCTGCCGGGAGGCATTCCAGGCCCTGGGAATGAACCCCAATAAGTTCCTCTGCTCCATCGAGGCCCTGGCCAAGCGGGTGCAAAAGGGCGGGCAGCTCCCCCACATCAACCCCATTGTGGACATGGGAAACGCTTTTTCCCTCCAATACCTCCTGCCCATGGGCGCCCACGACATCGCCAAAATGGACGGCGGCATCAGCGTCCGCTTCTCCACGGAGGAGGACCGCTTCCTCCCCATGGGCGAGGAGACTCCCGAGTCTATGCCCGCCGGGGAGCTGGTGTACGTCAGCGGCCACACCGTGAAAACCCGCCGCTGGATCTGGCGGCAGAGCGGCGATGGGAAAATTACCGGGGAGACCAGCTGCGTGTTCTTCCCCATCGACGCCTTTCGGGGCGTGAACGATGCCCAGGCCCTCCAGGCCAGGGACGAGCTGGCCGCGCTGCTCCGGGAGGAGTTCGGCTGCGAGGCCGTCACCGGGTGGGTGGACCGGGAGCATCCTACCTTTGAATTCTAAACAAAACGGCATGGCGCTTTCGCCATGCCGTTCGTTTTTTCAGACGGTCTTGCGCTTGCGCAAAATGCGGCGGTATGCAGGCTCCCCCGCCGCCGCCTCGGTTACCGACTCCAGTTCCCCGGCGGCAATCATCGCCTCGATACGGCCCGCAAGCAGGCCGTCCCCGATTCCCAGGCGGCAGCGGCCCAGAACCTCCCCGATCAGCACCGCCTCCCGGAACTCCTCCGGCATCCGCGCCAGCTCCCGGCGAAGAAACGGATCGTAGAAATCCTCTGCAACGCTGGTCAGACGGCCGTTCACCACCGCCCGGAGAGGGGCATTTTCCTCCTGAAGCTCCCGCCAGCGGTTTGCCGCGGCCCGCAGCCGGATTGAAGAGGCCGGCTGCTCCAGAGACAAAAAACGGCTCCACTCCCGGGGGGTGACGTCCCCCCACCCCAGCCGCTCTACCAGAACGCCGTCGGGCCGCTCCTCCCAGCGGGGAAGCCTGACCATGCTGACGGAGCCGCCCTTCCCCTGTCCGTTCAACTGGCACAAAAGCCAGCAAAGGCCACACAGCTCGTCCGGCTGCTCGCTGTACCAGATCCGGACCGGCTCCCCTGCCGCCCTCCGGCGAAGGAGGACTTCCAGCGAGGCCAAAGACGAAGACACCCATTCGCGGATGTGCTCTGCAACCCCGGGCACGGTGAGCATGGACCGCTCCACCTCCCGGAGGACGCCCTCCCGAACCGGCCCCGGGCGGTCTTCCGAGATGTCCCCCACGCTCAGGCCCAGGCTGAAGGCATAAACCCCTTCTCCAGCCAGGCCCCGGGCCGCCCGCAGTCCTCCCTTCGCGCTGGGACTGAATACTGCTTCCATTATCATGCGCCTCCTTTACGGCAGCAGGTTCACCGCCAGCGGACATAAAAGCGCCGTCAAAATCCCCGCCACCGCAATGGAGAGGCTGCTCATCGCCCCCTCTACCGGCCCCATCTCCAGGGCCTTTGCCGTGCCGATGGCGTGGGAGGCCGTGCCGATGCCCACCCCCCTGGCCGCCGGGTCTGTGATGCCAAAGAGCCTGCACACCGTCTGGGCGCTGAGATTGCCGAAGATGCCGGTGAGGATGATGACCGCCGTCGTCAGGGCCGGAATGCCCCCCAGCTCCGCGGAGACGTCCACGCCGATGGCCGTGGTGACGGACTTGGGCAGCAGGCTGACGGCCGCCGCCCGGTCCAGGCGAAATACCCATGCCAGGGCCAGAATGGCCCCTACGCTCACCACCGCCCCAGCCCCAATGCCGGAGAGAATCGCTGCGGCGTTTTTCCGCAGGGCCTCCCACTGCTCGTACAGCGGAACTGCCAGGCTGACCGTGGCCGGAAGCAGCAGGTAGCTCACCGGAGCCGCACTGGCCTGATAGTCCGGGTAGGGAATTTTGCACAGCTGGAGAAATACAATGACAAACAGGCTCCCCAGCAGCAGGGGGTTGCACCAGGCTTGGCCGGTCTTTTTCTGGAGGAAGCTCCCCAGGGCAAAGGCCCCGCACGTCACCAGCACACCCCAGACCGCGCCCCCCGTCAGCAGCTCAGTCATGCCGCGCCTCCTTCCGCCCCATCACCGCCTGCGTCACCCGCCCGGCGGCGGCCATTACCAGAACCGTCACCAGGGCAATCGCCAGCACCGCCGGAAGCCAGATCTCGGCCAGCACCGGACCTAGCTCCATAATCCCCACCGCGCCGGGAAGAAAGAGAAGGGGAAACACCGCGCTCAGGAAACCGGCGGTCTCCTTGATCTGCTCCAGCTTCACCACGCCCAGCTTCAGCGCCAGCAACAGCAGCGCCAGGCCGTATATGCTGGATGGAATGGGGAGGGGCAGCAGCGCGTGCAGAATCTCCCCCAGGAAACAAAAGGCCAGAATCCGCAAAAATTGAACCATGTACTTCATAGGGCACCTCAAATCAAAAACTGGCGGCTTGGCCGCCGGATGATTCCCTATTATATCCGGTCGAATCGCGGTTGTAAAGGCGTATCCGCCCACCTTCCTCCGGAGGCTTTCCGGCTTCTCCGCTATAATTCGACAATTTTTTCCAGCCGCTTTGTGCTATGCTGGAAATAATAGGCCCGCCCCGGCATGCCAGGGCGGGTCCCACAACAGAAGGGGGCGGCGTAATGCAAAAATGGCTTATGGGAAAGGCCCACTGTCAGGATATCCTGGTGCAGTATTACCTTTTGGAGGGAGAGAACCGGTCCTATGGCGTCAGCGTGGAAACGGAGAGAGAAACGGCACAGGTCCTTGACCTCACCCCGTCCCGGCAAAAGGCCGAGTGCCTGGCGAACTCCCTGGCCCGGGGCGCGGTGACGCCGGTGTGCCTAAGGGACGTGGTGGACGACTGGCTGCTAAAATAGCGATGTTTTTCCAGGACCTGGCGTTTCCTGCAACATTTACAATTTCTTCATAACTTTTGAGAAAATTCCCCTTTACAAACCGAGACGACTGTACTATGATAATCACTGTTAGCACTCCGGAAACTTGAGTGCTAACAGTGAACTTGTTTTTTCAATTTTTATATTTTAAGGAGGAATCCCAAATGAAACTCACCCCGCTTGCAGACCGCGTAATTCTGAAGATGGTGGAGACCGAGGAGACCACCAAGGGCGGCATCATCCTCACTGGCTCCGCCAAGGAGAAGCCCTCCGTGGCCGAAGTCATCTCCGTTGGCCCCGGCGGCACCGTCGACGGCAAAGAGGTCACCATGACCGTCAAGCCCGGCGATCAGGTCATCACCAGCCAGTACGCCGGTACCAAGGTCAAGCTGGAGGACGTGGAGTACACCGTCGTCCGCCAGAGCGATATCCTTGCGATCGTGGAATGACTTCAGGGGGGAGCAGGCTCCCCCTTGAGAATCCCCCGCCTCCAATGACGCCGGTCACTGGAGTGTACGCCCCAGGCGCACGGATCGGGGTATTTTTGTGACGCGCATGCCGCCGCAAAAATGATTCCATTTTCTTTCTCCGCTTTGCGGAGAAACCAGGGGGTGTTCCCCTGGACCCCTGGCGAAATCAAGAGCGTTTCGCTGCTTGATTTCGCAATTCTAACAAAATGACTGCTATGGAGGTAGATTGATTATGTCTAAGCTCATCAAGCGCGGCGAGGACGCCCGCAAGGCGCTGGAGACCGGCGTCAACACCCTGGCCGATACCGTTAAGATCACCCTCGGCCCCAAGGGCCGGAACGTGGTCCTGGACAAGAAGTACGGCGCGCCCCTTATCACCAACGACGGCGTCACCATCGCTAAGGAGATCGAACTCGACGATCCCTTTGAGAACATGGGCGCGCAGCTGGTGAAAGAGGTCTCCACCAAGACCAACGACGTCGCCGGTGACGGCACCACCACCGCAACCCTCCTGGCGCAGGCCATGATCGGCGAGGGCCTGAAGAATCTGGCCGCCGGCGCCAATCCCATTATCGTCAAGAAGGGCATGGCCAAGGCCGTTCAGGCCGCCGTCGCCGAGGTCAAGGCCCAGGCCAAGACCGTGGACGGCTCCAAGGACATTGCCCGGGTCGGCGCGGTCTCCTCCGGCGACGAGGAGATCGGCAAGCTCATCGCCGACGCCATGGAGAAGGTCTCCGCCGACGGCGTTATCACCATTGAGGAGTCCAAGACCGCCGAGACCTACAGCGAGGTTGT
>JAAVYM010000034.1 GCA_022791135.1 Oscillibacter sp. | reverse complement strand
TTCCGTTTTCGGAATATCTTCCTGGATCCTTTCCCAAAATTCGTCTGAGATTGTCCAGGACTGGTAACTCTTCTTTTCGCTCATTTTCTCGCCCCTGCTCTATTATACCACTTTATCCCTTATTTTGGGATAGGCTCTAAGAATATTTTTATTCGCTGCTCAAATTGCTGTTTCTCTGATGATGCGGTTGTATCGGTCTCAGTTTTTTCAATCGCTCCCGATGTTTCGTAGGGTGGCAGAGGTGTAAACAGTACAAAGGTGTTGCCCGCTGTGTTTGTGGCGTCGATATAGTATTGCGTGTTCTTAAAGCTGTCGCCAATACCTTTTCGGAATAAGGGTACAAGTCCCGATGAAGCTAAAGAATATAGGCGGGTCGCAGAGGGATAAATTCATATCTTTCATGGATGGTATTCAGCACATTCCGGTAGGCCATGATCTCTTTTTCATCCCTTGTTCGTGGGGCCGTCTATCAGCACAGAGCTGTTTCAACGAAGTCTGCTGGTGGCCGTTGTACTCGTGAATTTGAGCCACATAGCCTAAAATTTCACTGTCTCAGGTTCGGTCTTTTAATTTGGTATAGTAGAAGTCTCTCATAAAAGTACCCTCTGTCCGCCTATTATCTCCCGAATTATAACATATTTTGGGATATTTTTTAACGCGCAAAAGCGGCATCCGTAAAAATGAGGTCGCCGCTTTTGTTTCTCTGCGATAAACTCTCGTCCCGCCCCATGGGCGATATGGCTGCCTCCCTGCAAGGCGGCAGCCACGCAACAAAGCTATGCTACCAGGCAGGAACGAAAACGCAAACGGAGTGCCAAATGTCCCCGGCCGCATGACTTTGCCGACGGCAGGACCCGCATGGCGGGGTGGTATCTGAAAAAACCCTCGTCTATCGCCTATCTACGTTTTTACGGAAGGAGTTTACGCGATCTTTCAATTTGAGAAACACAAGGGCGGTCCCGCATCCGCTCTCGAGAAGTGCCATGAGCGGAAAAAGAAGCACTACGGCAGCAATCCGTATATGATCTGTGCCTTGTCCCTTTACCAGGGACCATCGTCTGTCCGCCAAAGAGATCATGGGTGGCCGGGACAAGTTGGTTCAATGGCAGGACAAATTTCATGACTTGATGGCAAAAGAAATCCTTCATCTGAAGCGAGGACAATCCGCTACCGTCACCAAGCGAAAACATGCTCCTACCTGGATCTATAAACAGGCCCACCAGCTAACAGTGGAGATGAAAGAGATCCGGAAAGAAATTAAGAACATTGGTACGCTGAACGCCGGAAGCAGAAAAAATCCTGAAATTGCCGATCGACTGCTATCCCTAGATCAATGCTTTCAAGGCGAAGCTGCGGCCCTATGACACCCAACTGCAAATCATGGAACAGAACGAGGTTCTCCTGCGGCAAAATGAGCAGTGGGCGCAGTAGATCCAGCAGCAGGAGAGGGAATCGCTGCTCTATGAGCTGCAGAAGTATCAGGACTTTATTGAGCCTATCTCAGAGAATGTGATTGATGAGTTAAAACGGAGATATGAGTTGAGTCAGGTGAACGACGAAATCTTGGCCGCTAATAGATCCATTTTCCGTCATGGGATTTGAGCTGTCAGTTATGTACTCCGACTGCCTCGTTCTGAGAATGTGGGAACACACCCCATATTTTTTGCAGTAATACATCTCCTGCCGGATTTGGCGGCGGTATGCGACCGATGCCTGGGGCTTTTGATTCACAACGACGCCGGTTACTGTCTGCCGCTGGCTCTGGCGGAGCACACGTGTTTTTTTCTCGTTGACCGCAAACCCCATGGCATTCAGAAAGCGCCTGACTTTTTCAATCAGCGGTCCCGGCTTGAAGTCCCCCAAAGAACTCATGTCGTCGCAGTAGCGGGTATAGGCGATCCCATTTTTTCGCAGTAGGAGGACATATACTCGTCAAAGGGCGCCATGACCATGCTGGACAGGGCTGAAGAGGTGGGCGTCCCTTGGGGCAGATGGCCGTAATAGCAGCACAGCTTTACCAGCGGTACCCTCACCGGCTAGGGAAAATACCGTGGCAAAAAGGCGCGGGACAGCCCCATTTCGAACGTGATGTTGTCAAAGAAATTCAAAATATCCATTTTCAGCAGCACGGGCTTTCCCACGTGGGGCATCACGCCCGCTCTTGGATTCGCTCCGGACCAATAGGCAAGTGACACAGTCCGAAAACTTTGCGTTGGCGAGGATTTTTGATAGAATGTAGCGCTGAATGTCCCTCAAGTCCCGGTTTGGAATATACAGGATACGGTAGGTTTTGTCCTTCCTTAAAACGAAGGCGGCCTGGTAAGCCATGGCAGTGGAATTCAATACCTGATAGAAGTGGTGCAGCGCGCGATTATGGCGCAAGCGGGTCCATCATAGTCATTTCTCTGGCGGATTATTCTCACAAGAGCAAAGCAGGTTGACGGACTGATGGACGGACGGCAGAAAAGGCATCGCCGTCTGGTTCCGGCAGCGATCTTCCGTTTTCAGAAGCTCCCGCAGCCCGCCATACCGTGCGGCGGCCTCCATGTCCCACGGATGCAGAAAGAAATTCTCCCCTTAATTTCCATATACATATATGAGAGTACAGCGGAGCAACAAAAAAAACATAAGAAGTGTAGCGTCACCGCGACTGGCGGATTCAGGGGAGAAAAACCATACTTTTTTGAGGTAAACATATTCCCAGTGAGCTGCCGCATCCCAATGTTTTTCCAGATATACCCGCGTGCTGCTATGTAGCTATGGCCTCGATTTGCGCATCATGTATCTACCCGGTATCTTTTACTGTATAATCAAACTTGGCCAACCGACTGCGAGATACTTATATGTGCTTCTTGACAATCGCTAACCGCGCCTTCGGATCTAACCATAAATGGAAGCCTGCTGTAATTTCAGGGTAAATGCTCACTCCTCCGCCCTTACCTTGCGTTACATGCACCCTAATAGCTTGAGTCCTTCGAATCCACAAAGATGGCGTAATGAGAGGTATTGCGTAAAGGGTGGTATCACCACCGAATACATTACATGGCTGGCGGTTATTTGTGGCAGAATGACACAGGCTGGAAAGGCGGTGAACGACCAGCAGAAAGGAACCGAAGCGGGAGTGTCTGGGAATAACTTGGGCGCTCCTTATTCTTTATAGGCCCCCTCCGAGTCCAGCTAATAAAAGTCAAGAAGAAAAGTGGGAAACTTTGAGAAGAACCAAAAGGGTATGACAAAGCAGAGACTTTCAAGAGTCTCAAAAATTTGAGTCAGCTACATCAAGCGGCTTTTGGCAAAGACAGATAATTTTTCCGGTGCTTCTGGGGTGAAATCAATACAAAGGGACGTTTATCCCGTGGTATTCCCGAAGAAGCGCCTTGACCGCAGCGACTTCGTCGTTCGGGATGATTGACGTTTTTAAACCAGGCCGCAGTCCCAAAAGCGCGATCCGTTGTGCGTCATATTTGTCATTATGAACAATTGCGGATATTCGTATTTTGGTTGACGTGGGTCACGATGGGATTGAGAACAAAAACGTCCAGTCCGGCCTCCCTGATCCGGTGATACAGCGGCAAATGGTAAATGCCAGTGGACTCCATGTAGACCCGGACTGGCAGCTCATATGTCTGCCGCAAAGCCAGGATGCGGTCCACTGCCCCTTGCACAGAGCGATAGCTGCTGTGCAGAATTTTGTAAGGTCTTCCTATGATTTCCTGGGTGGGCAGCGCTGCAGCCATCAGGCTGAAATCTGCTCCAATGTCAATTCCAATTGAGATGTACTGCTGTCTTTTCTGTTCCATCGTGCTCCTTCTCGAACAGAGCTTCCTTTACAGCGTCTTACAGCCTGGCTCCTGATTCAGGGATAGCCAGCAGGCTCCCAACCAGCCGAATCATAGATGACTGCTGAAGGATGGACTGACTCTACAACAGATTTACAGCACGGATAAATATGCTGTCCCAAGGGCGCACCCGTCCATGTTCCTGCTCTGATATGCAGTATAGTTCCATGCGCAGGACCTGTCTACGGGAAACCTGCTGGCCAGGACTTCTTTCCTATGCGAACTTGCCCTGTCCCTTAGTGTAATTATACTAAGGGCGCACTTACTCACCACCGCCGTCGGCTGGTGGTGGTATGGCCTGCGGCCATCGTGCGCCCTCCAAGGGCGGGGGTGGCTTCGCTGCCAGTCCTCCCCTGCCGGTATATACAGCAGACGCCAACAACTGCTTGTGCATTGAGCGGAGCTGCGCCGATGCACTGGGGACTTGGCGGCCATCGGCCCCCAACAAGCGGCACCGGAATATACCGGTGCATTGCTTGCCACTACCACTGCTATGGTCAACAGGCACAGGAATCATAACATCCTCAAGTATAGAAGGATACAACTTCGTAAACTCACCTTCTCCGTTATCCCCTCGTCGTCCTTTTGCCATCTCCCTGAAGATTGGTTCCAGTATAAATTTCATATAATCAAAGTCTAAATCTGTACGATCATCTTTTGGAAGTAAAATTCCTCTATCTCCATTAATAGAAAATCTACCGTTCAAAATAAGTATTGTACCTGCAAAACTGTTTGTGGCCCAAGTCATATATCTCCCATCATAATCATAGGTGTCCAAATGTATTAACGGCTTTTGGCTGGAAGCAGAATAAACTGGATATTGACCAGAATGTAAGTTCCCATATTTTTTTGTGTATTTTGCGAATCCCTTGCTCATTTCAAACAGCATTGGAAGGGGCAGATATTCGGTTGAGTACTCATCATTATCAAGAACGACACTTACACCGGACAGTTGCGCTCTTAACTCGCAAAGCGATTTTTTAGTTTGTCTGATAGAAATATACACATCAGTGGTTTTTTGTTGCTTGGCTAAATCAAGAGTACCGTTTTCAGAAACAGGGAATGGAATTGCTACATTTTCAATCATATACGGAGGAAGGGAGGTATACTCATTTTCCCCATTTTCACCCTGACGTCCTTTTTTAATTCCCGGAATAATGGTTCAAGAACACATTGAACACATTCTAAGTCAATTTGGTCAACATGCTGTTTCTTAGGAATAAGCACGCTCCGGTGATTTGCTGCTGAAAACGGCGATTCATGGTGCATGATAGATCCGGCCAGTCCATCTATTGCCCAAGAAAGTGAGGCCACATCGAAATCAAAGGAATCAATTTGAGCAAATGTTCCAAATGTGTTGTCTGAGAATAACGGATAACTTCCTTGATGATCTTGAACATACTTTTTTGTATATACCCCGCTACCACGTTTGATATCGAACACTTCTATAACAGGGAGTTCAATTATTTGACTGCTGTCATTGTTTTTTTCAATTTCGGATAGCGGATCATCAAATTCAGAAAGTGCATTTATCGTATCGTTGAGAATAACCCTAAAGTCATTAAGGCTAATCGAACTGGTACTTTCTGCAATGCCAAGTTGCCTTTTCTCTTCATGGATCCACCAGCGCTCAACGCATCAATGGCTCCCATCATAAAAGTTATTAATGCTAACGATTTTGCACCGTAAATCGCCTGTTCTGAATTTTGCCTTTGCACTCTTAAACATATTAAACAGGTCAGATGCAACCGCTAAATCATTCTGATCAATGTCAAAACGGTGAACATCCCTGGTTTCTCCAATTTCAGAGCACAAGTAGGTAAAAACAGGAATACTTTGCCGTTCAAGTGTGCTGATTCCCTCAATTTTCACTGGCGTTTTTTTGGTTAGCGCAAGTATATAAGTCTTTTTATTTGTGGTAAAGAACGTGTTCAGAGGCAAAGAGATAACCGCATCAATAACACACTGCTCAAGAATATCGTCACGCAGCTTTTTGTCATTGCTCCGATTCATGATACCGTCAGGTACGACAATGAACGCCTTACCGCTAGGCTTCAAAGCCCGAACAATCCATTCCATAAACAAGCCCTCAATGCCCATAGCATTGATAGCGTAATGCTTCTTCAACTCAGTTTTTTCCGATTTCTTCCTTCAAGTTACTACTACCACTCATTACATATGGAGGATTGGTTAGAATTAGGTCATATCTGTCTGCTTCTGGCCTTGCCAATGTTCCCAAAATTGAGTTGGTCTGCAAAAGGAATGTATTATTGAGCAATTCAGCAACCCCTTTATCAAATCCGTGCAAAACAATTTGAGGTTTACATTTTCCATCTTCAACCAAGAAGAACCTATGCAAATCATTACAAATTGGTTCAAGCAAAGATTTGCCCACGCCACAGGCCGGGTCACAAACCCCCATACTAGGCAATAAATCCACCATAATGACAATAGCACACACAACTTTCAAAGGGGTAAAATACTGCCCCCAATTTTTCTTGCTAATCGATCCTTTCAAAAATGTTTCAAACAGATTACTTTTAAAATCATAGTCAATATTTTCCAATGTCCCAAAATCATTAAAACGCTTTAGAATCCGATGGAATACAGCACCGTTACCCTCAACTGCTTTATCATCTTTTGAAACAAATATTGTACCGTTAATAATTGTGGTTTTATCCGCTTGATTCTGCGGGAACAGTTCTTTAATCTTTACACGAATTGTGTAGACATAATACTCAAGGACTTCATTTTCATTGTTTCCAGAGAGGAATACGAGCTGTTTTCTGAGGAAGATGGGGACGCCCCGGCTGTGCCTACCCTCACCCATGAGCAGTTCCGGGCGTTGGAGGACTTTCTGAACAAGAAAGACAACCCGGCCCTGCTGCCCATCCAGATTGCCTACTACACCGGACTTCGGATTGGGGAAGTCTGCGCCCTCACCTGGCAGGATGTTAACTTGGACGAACAGTATCTCACGGTTCGGCGGAGCATCCGCTACAACGGGGCGAGGCATAAGACGGAAATCGGGTCCACTAAACGGAAGATAGTCCGAACCGTGGACTTCTGCGACACGCTGGCAGTGATCCTGCGGAGGGCCAAAAAGGAGCAGATTGAGAACCGCCTGTGCTACGGCGAGCTTTGCAGCCTGAACTACTATACTGAGGTCAGAGAGAAAGACCGGGCCTATTACGAGGTCTATATCTTGCCCAGGACGGCGGAGGTGCCGGAAGGATATAGGGAGCTTTCCTTTGTCTGCCTCCGATCTGACGGAGCCGTTGAGACGCCGAGTATGGTGAGCGTCATGTGCCGTTAGGCTAAGAAGAAAGTGCCGGGACTGGAGGATTTCCACTTCCATATGCTGAGACATGTTTACACAACGTTTGCGCTGAAAAGTGGGGATAGTCCAAAGAACTTGCAAGAAAACCTGGGCCATGCCGCCGTTGCTTTTCCCTTGAATGTTTATGGGCACGTTCTTGAGGAAATAGAGTATGAAAGCGCCTCAAACTCAGAGAAAGTGATACAAGGACTGCTGGCAAACCGGGCATATCCTGAATTGGCTGTTTCCAATGGATAACCCAACTAGGGAAACCCACTGCCTAAAACGTAAAAAGAAACCCCAGAGTCTTTGCAAACTCTAGGGTTTCTTCTGGTGGACGATACAGGACTCGAACCTGTGACCCCCTGCACGTCAAGCAGGTGCTCTAGCCAGCTGAGCTAATCGTCCGAAGCGAACACATATAAGATACACGAAGTCCGGGCGTTTGTCAAGAGCTTTCTTGCGTTTTCTTTTTTTTTCTGCTATACTGCCAGCATCGAAAACGAGAGGAGCTGGGACTATGCGAAAATCTGCCCTTGTCACCGGGGCGTCCCGCGGCATCGGCCAGGCTGTGGCCACCGTTTTGGCTGAGGAGGGTTGGGCGGTCTGCATAAACTACCTAGAGAACCGGGACGCCGCCGAAGATCTTGCCGGGCAGCTGCGCTGTCAGGGCTGCGCGGCTCTGGCGTTGCAGGCCGACGTGGCGGACCGGAGGGCCGTGGAGCGCATGGTCCGGACGGCGGCGGAGGCGCTGGGTCCTGTGGAGCTTCTGGTGAACAACGCCGGAATCTCACACCAGGGGCTTTTCCAGGATATGGATGACGCTCTCTGGGAGCGCATGCTGGCGGTAAACCTCACCGGACCCCGGAACGCAGTGCAGGCCGTGCTGCCCCATATGCTGTTGCAAAAGCGGGGGACGATTGTGAACATCTCCTCCATCTGGGGACTCCGGGGGGGCAGCTGCGAGACGGCCTACGCCTGTACCAAGGCCGCGCTGATTGCCCTCACACGCTCTCTGGCGCTGGAGCTGGCTCCCTCGGGCATCCGGGTGAACTGCGTGGCTCCTGGCTGCATTGAAACCGATATGGTGCGGGCGCTGGGCGAGGAGACGAGGGCCATGCTGGTGGAGCAGACTCCCCTGGGCCGCCTGGGGACTCCGGAGGACATTGCCCAGGCCGTGGCCTTCCTGGCCTCGGAGAGAGCGGCGTTTATCACGGGCCAGGTGCTGACCGCGGACGGCGGATTTATCGTGTAGCCCGGGCTTGGGTCCGTCAGACTTAAAAGAGGCTCTTACGCCGGCATAGAGGGTCATTGGGGGAAGAGTCCTTCCTTCCACGGCAAAAAAGGAGGCTGAAAGCCTCCTTTTGCATTATTGATACCGGTACTGCATCCCGGTATATTGTTCGATGCAGCTGAAAAACAGCTCCCGGTTCCGGAACTCCAGCAGCTTGCAGTCCTCCTCCTCATGGAAGGACACAATCCGGCGGCGGGTATCGACCCAGACGCGCCACAGGGTTTCTACGGTTTTCGTTTGCTCCATAAGGGGAAGCTCCTTTCGATGGAATGCTCGCAAGTTTTTGCCGTCTATCTATAAAGACGATCGAGGAAGGGGTTTTGTTTCACCAATTTGAAAAATTTTTTAATTTTTTTTCGCCGCCCCTTCTGCCGCCGCCTCCTGAGCCTTCATTTCCGCCGCCACATCCTCCAGCAGGGCCTCCCAGGCCCCCGGGTTTTCCACGTAGTACAGCGGGCAGCGCTTCCCCGACACGTCGTAATGCCGGATCACGTCCTCCGCCGGGTCCAGGCGGAACGACCGGCACAGCCACGCCGTCAGTTCCACGGCCCGGGCATAGGCCGCTGGAGAATACTCCCCCGTCTCGTCCGGGTGGCAGACCTCCACGGAGACGGTGTCATCGTTCCGGGCGTTGGAGGCGTAGGCGATCTCCGTCAGGGGAACGCACTGGATCACCTCCCCCTCCAGGCCCACGATGAAGTGGCTGGAGGCATATACCCCCAGCGCCCCGTCCGCCAGGGAGTTGAAGTAGTTCCGGTTGGCCTGGGCGGTGGTGCCGGGGTTTCCCACATAGTGCAAAACCACCCCCCTCACCCGCTTCAGCGCCTCTCCGGAGCGGGACCACTCGTTGGGGTCCAGCAGATCCCTGGTCACGTAGCCCGGGAGGTTCTCCTCCGCCAGGGAGGGCAGGGGAGAGGGCCGGACGGCGGCTGTGATGGCCACAGCCGCCGTCAGCGCCGCCAGCAGGGCGCAGAGCAGGAAAAATTGGAGACGCCCGCGCGAGAGAGCATCGCGTCTTTGCCGGTGGGACATCTCTCAAAACGCCTCCTCGGGATAGACGATGCCGTCGGGATAATAGATGCCCTTTTCAGAATATTCACGGTGGGGGTCCTCGCTGGAATAGGAATAGGAGGAATTCTCCTGGAGGGCGTCGTACTCCATCTGGGTCAAAAGCCGGTGCTTTGCGTCCAAAGCGCCCGTTTCCTCCAGGGCTTTTATGGTCTCCGTACAGTAGACGGAGATGGAGAAGGAGGCGGTGGTGCCATAGGTGTAGGGGCCGCGCTGGCTTCTGCCCCGTTCGGTGACGCTGTAGTCGGTGATGGTGTAGTTGAGCATCAGGTCGCCGTAATAGATCACGCCCCGGCTCTCCTCCCCGCTGGTCAGCAGGGCTGTCTTGCCGAAGTGGCCCGCCTGGATATCCCGCCGGACGGCGGCTTCCACTGCCCTCGCCTGCTCCAGCGTCAGGTCCAGGCCTTCGATTTCCCCGGTCTCCTCGGAATAGACATCCCCCACATAGCCGCTGGTGAGCCGGACATCCTGCTTCTCAGAGTCGTAGAAGTTGCGCGAGCTGCCGAAGATGTTATCCTCCTGGACGGCGGGATCCGTCAGCACCGCCTGGAGCTGGGCCAGGGCAGCGGAGCTTTCCAGGATTGCCGCATTGTAGTGCAGGAAGTAATCCCGCCAGGCAATGGTCCCGTCGGCCTTGCGATAGGTCAGATATATGCCGGCGTAGCGCTTCTCGCCTCTGCCGTCGTCCAGGACCTCCTCCTCGGCAAGGATGGCGGACTGAAGATCCAAGACCTTCTGGATATCGGCGGACTCATAGAGAGTGGCGCCCACATTCCGCGTCCAGGGCAAGTTGACATTGATCGAAAGGCTCTCCAGAGAATCTGCTGCGGGGACCCAGGACCGGACGCCGGCGGGATCCGCCGCCACGGCGAAGCACAAGAGCAGAGCTGCCGCCGCTGTGGCCGCGGCTCCGGGGACGCTGCCCCGGAAGACCCGGAGGGACTTGGCCAACAGCATGGAGGCGATGTAATAGCCGGTCAAGCCCGCCGCGGCCATGCACAGGGCCATGGGAAGGACGGCGGCAGTGGAGCCGGTCTCCAAGCTCTCGAAGAGGATGATATACAGCACCATCCCGCCGGCCACAGCGGCGCAGAGGGCGCAGCCATAGCGGAAAATAGGCTTCATCCACCCCACGGCCACCACATCCCCGGCGCTCTCGCTCCGGCGGCGGCGGTACAGCGTCCAGGCCAGGGCCAGCAGCGCCGCGCCCACCAGGGCGTACACCGCAATCCAGTGCCAGTTTTCCAGCCAGACGGACTCCAGCACGCCGTTGTCGATCCAGCCGTCGGGGGTGGAAATGATCTGGTAGTGGCCGCCGGGGCGGACGTTGTTTATCAGGTAAAGGGTGGGAGAGAAAAACTCCAACATACCCTCATAGGCGGTGCTGACGCCAAAGTAAAATTTCGTCATAAGGGCCGACACCAGCCACTCGGCAAGGAAGGCAAAGAAGTGGAAGATGGAATAAAAGACCGCGAAAGCGAAGGGGTTCCCGGTGACGAAGACCACCGCCGTGGCAGAGGCAAAGTAAAAGAAACTCTCCCCCAGCACGCCCAGTATGGTCAGAAAAACGCCCACAGGCTCAAACACCCCGGCCACCAGGGCGATCAGAATCACCAGCGTCCCGGTGACGGCATAGGGAATGAGCATCATGGCAAGACCAGAGAGGAAGTTGGTGGTGAAAATGCCCTTCCGGGTGATGGGCAGGGCGTGCAGCATGCCCACGCTGCGAGCGTTGTACAGCCAGCCCCAAACCGCCAGGGCGCACAAGAGCGCATAGAGCAGGGAAATAATGGGCACAACATAGGCCAAGACGCAGTAGCAGGCACGGGTGAACTCCAGGGGCTGGCCGTCAAAGCCCGCCATGCGGTCTTCCACCATAATCATGAGCAGGGCCAGGGGCGCCAGCGCCCCCAGGGCCGACGCGCCGCCCCACAGGGGCCAGAACCGGGTGAGGTTTTTCTTAAACAGCGTGGGATTAAAGTACGATGTCTTTGACCGCATAGTCGGCGCCTCCTAACTCGTAGATGAAAATTTCCTCCAGCGTCAGCGGCACGGCGTCCACCAGCATGGGAGAGTAGGACGCAAGGAGGTTCTGGGCCTCCCCGGCGCTCATGCGCAAGATCAGCGTGTGAATGCGCCCCACCTTGGAGGCGTGAAGGACGGGCAGGCCCTCGGGTATGTCCCCGCCGTCCTGGAAAACCACCTGAAGCTTGACCATGTTGTCCTGCAATTGGGCCAAGGAGCGCTCTAGAAGGACCCTGCCGTGGTCCAGGATGCCCACGTGGTCGCACACGTCCTCCAGTTCCCGCAGGTTGTGAGAGGAGACCAGCACCGTAATCCCCCGCTGGGCCACGTCCCCCAGCATCAGGGACCAGACCTGGCGCCGCATGACGGGGTCCAGGCCGTCCACCGGCTCATCCAGGATCAGGTAATCCGGCATGGCGCTGAGGGCCAGCCAGAAGGCGGCCTGCTTCTGCATGCCTTTGGACAGGCGGCGGAGGGGGTGCTGTTCGTCAATGGCGAAGATTTCTTTCAGCTTTTCATACCGCTCCATGGAGAAATTCGGGTAGAAGCCCCGGTAAAACCGGCACATGTCCCGGAGGGAGGCCTGGGAGAAATAGTACCAGTCGTCGGGAATGGCCGCAATGCGGGATTTCAGGGACACGTCCTCCCATACAGGCCGCTCATCTATAAAAAACGTCCCCTCGTCCTGGCGGTAGACGCCGGTGAGGCAGCGGATGAGGGTGGACTTCCCCGCGCCGTTGGGGCCGACCAGGCCGTAGACGCTGCCGGCGGGGACGGACAAGGACGCGCCGTTCAGAGCGGCGAAGCCGTCGAAGCGCTTGACGGCGTTTTGCACTTGAATCATCGTGTTTCCTCCTTTCAGCCCCCGGCGTACTGTAAACTAAAATGAAAGTTGAAGACCCGCCAGCCCTTCTGGTACAATGGTTTCACCACAAATCCAAGTACCTCCCGAAAGGAGACGAGTCTTCATGGAAAAATTATACCAAATAAGGTGCCCGA
>JAAVYM010000033.1 GCA_022791135.1 Oscillibacter sp. | reverse complement strand
TTACATACTGGAGACCGTGCTGACCTCTCCAATGCCGTCTTTGACAGGATTTGACAGGAAGGGGGAATCGCTTTATGCAGAAGAAAGCCGGACAGAAACCCAGCTTGAGTGCATCCAAGAGATCCAGAACGGCATCCTGGAGTATTTCCAGACCTATTTGAAACTGTATCCTGTGGAGCCGGAAAACCGGAAGTTGGGAGAATGCCTGCTGACGCTGGTCCATCATTTGGCAGCTGCCGCCGGGGAGTTCTCGGGCCTGATGGTGGAAGACACCTTTTTCAACCGCTCAACCGCTTTGTCAGACCTGCTGTAGGGAGCGGTCCGGGATATGCGGCAGATGAACTGGAGGAACCGTGAGATGAAAATACTTCATTTGGCTTCGCCGGGATTGGGCGGAATTGAGACCTACATCTTCAGCCATTACAAATATATGGATCAGAGGGAGTTCCGGTTTGACTTTATGACACAAAACGCCGGCTTGCGGGATGCCGAAGAATTCCGCAATTTCCGCTTTGACGTCAAACTTCTGCACACTGCCGCCGGAAAGGACCCGGAGGGCTTTAAAAAGCGGGTTCGGGAAATTTTGCTGGAAGGCTACGACGTTTTGCATTTGCATACCTGCTATTGGACTGGCTTTTCCATGGAAGAAGTTGCGAGGGAAGTTGGAATCAAAAAGGTTATCGTACATTCGCATTCCACCTTTATCGACGAGGCGGACCCTGAAAAAAGGCAGATGCTTTTCAAACGGCATGAAGAAATAAAGAGAATTTTTTCGCCGGAGCTGGCCACCGACTTTTGGGCCTGCTCTTGGAAGGCTGCCGGCTGGCTTTTTGGCGAGCAGATTCCCAAGGAAAAAATCAAGATTATGAAAAATGCCATTGAGTTGGAGCGGTTTCAGTTTAACCCGCAGACAAGGGAGCGAGTCCGGCAGGAGCTGGGCTTGCAAAACGCCATGGTTTTGGGGACGGTTGGACGATTGTCTTATACGAAAAACCATGCGTTCTTAATTTCCCTCCTTTCAGAATTTCAAAAGGAGCATGCAAATGCAAAATTGATGATCATAGGCGGCGGAGAGATGCGGAAGGAGCTGGAAAAGCAGGTTCTAGAATGCGGATTGGAAGGTAAGGTGCTGCTGTTAGGCTGGAAGAGCGAGGTGGAGAATTATTTGCAGGCAATGGATTGCTTCCTCCTGCCATCCAGATTTGAGGGCAATCCCATCTCCCTGATTGAGGCTGCTGCGGCGGGCTTACCGGCCATAATTTCTGATACCATCACCGAGGAGGCGGTTTTTACTGATTCGATCCAAAGGCTTCCTCTTGCGATTCCTTCGTGGCTTTCTGCGCTGGAGAAAACCGTGAATCAATCCGTTGAGCGGGCGCGCGGCTTGGGGGTCCTGCGGGCTGGAGGCTATGACATCAGGCAGCAGGCGAAACGGCTGGAAATGCTGTATAGAAACTGAGAATTTCGGGTTATTTAAGAGCGCTCGTTTCTTTAGGAGGGCTTCATGGATTATAGTGGATATGAGCTGGATTGCTTTTTTGATCGCGTGGCAAAAAGTGACGGCCTCGTTTGCTACGGCGCCGGAAGGCGTTTTCGAGACTTCGAAGAGTATTTAGGCAGTACCGTGGCCGGACAAAAGACGCTCTATTGTGTGGATAAGGATATCTGCAAGCAGGGTACGTTGATTCCCTTCAACGGACGGCAAATTGAGGTCTTTCCTCCAGAAAAATTGGCGGAATGCGCCGGAAACAATATGGTCGTGCTGGTGACGAATTACCGCTACGATCAGGTTCAGGCGTACTTGGGGGAAAGAGGACTGCTTAGTGGAATTCAAGTTTATAATTTTACTCATATTTTAGGGGCTGTCCTGGAAAACCGGGCGATGCAAAAGGAGATCCCGCAGCAATGCCATATTACTGCGGAGCCTGTTATTCCCAAGGTGATCCATTATTGCTGGTTTGGCAGAAATCCTATTCCGGAGCGATACAGGAAGTGGATGGACAGTTGGAGAAAGTTCTGCCCGGATTACGAAATAAAAGAGTGGAATGAAGATAACTATGATGTGACAAAAAATGCATATATGTATGAGGCGTATCAGAGCAAAAAGTGGGGATTTGTCCCGGATTACGCGCGGTTGGATCTGATCTATACATATGGCGGCATCTATTTGGATACCGATGTGGAGTTGGTTCAAAATCTGGACGATTTGTTGTATCAGCCCGGCTTTGCAGGGTTCGAGAGTGAGAAAAGTGTGGCGCTGGGATTGGGGTTTGGCGCCGTTGCGAAGCTTGAGGAAATAGAAGAACTGCGGAACATGTATAACAGCCTCCATTTTATCAACTCGGATGGCAGTTTGAATTTGACTCCGTCTCCCGTTTATCAAAGTGATTTCTTGAAAAAGAGAGGACTTCGGGTGAATGGAGAATACCAAAGGGTTGGAAATATTACGGTTTATCCGGAAAAAATGTTTGCGGGGAAAAGCATGTACAACCGGCAGACCCGTTTAAAACCGTATACCAGATCCATCCATCACTATGACGCCTCGTGGCTGGAAGAGGATGAGCGAACGTTTCTCGGTTGTGAAAAAAGTTAGGCATTGAATGCCCATGCTGTTTTGCCGTAAGAAACCGGCAGATACCCAATTTCAAGCGAAAGGAAAGTGCCTTTATGGTTGACCCTAAGATTTCCATTATCATTCCGGTCTATAACGGTTCGAATTATATGCGGGAAGCGATCGACAGCGCTTTGGCGCAAACGTATGGCAATTTTGAAGTGCTGGTTGTGAACGACGGGTCCAATGATGGCGGAGCAACCAGGGAAATTGCCCTTTCTTATGGAGATAAAATTCGCTATTTTGAGAAAGAAAATGGCGGAGTCGCAACTGCACTGAACCTGGCCCTTGCGCAGATGGAGGGAGAATATTTTTCCTGGCTGTCCCACGACGATTTGTATTATCCCAATAAGCTGACGGCGGAAATGAATGCGCTGCTTGAGCGGGGAGACCTGCGGGCAATTGTTTACAGCGATTACGACGTTTGGGACATGGATAAGGGAGAAAAGTGGCCGGCAAGGTGGTTGGACCAGTATCCGCGGGAATGCTTAGAGAATTCTGTATTTCCCCTGATCTATACCTTGCTTCATGGCTGCTCTCTATTGATTCACAAATCGCATTTTCAACGCGCAGGGATTTTTAATGAAGCGCTGCTGACGACGCAAGATTACGATCTGTGGTTTCAAATGTTCCGCAATCAAAGGCTGGTGTTCGTTCCGACGCCGTTAATCTGTGCCCGGCTTCATTCCCAGCAGGGTACGCACACCATGCCCCGCGCTGTGCGCGAGGAGGGAAGGCGGCTTTACCTTAAAGCGGCAGCCTCTTTGACAGAGGAAGAAATCAGCCGCATATTTGGACATCCATTTCTTTTTTACAATCGCCTTTTGGAGATCTTCGGCAACTTCGGACTGGATGAGGACTGCCGGACTCTTGAGGCTCAGTATGGGATCAGCGAGGTCTCCAAATCGTTTGGGCAAAAAGTGCGGAAATGGTTCAGCCGGCAAGGATGGGCCGGCCGCAGGCTCTGTATATTCTGCTGCGGGGAATATGGAAAAAACATGCTTTCCCTGTTCTTGATGCTGGGATTCAAGGTTGATTATTTCTCGGACAACAATTCGGAGCGATGGGGACAGAATGTGGAAGGGGTTCCGTGCATTTCGCCGGCTGCATTGCAAAAAATCAGCGGGAATACATTGATCGTTGCCGCGATCCACAGCCCGGGACCCATTGTGGAACAGCTAAAAGCATTGGGTTGTCCCCATGTTATAACAAAACAGTTTTTCGACAGGCAATTGTTTGAGCTGGGACTTTCTTCTGGAGGAGAAGAATTGGCGGATGAGAGGGGCGGAATCGTATGAACGTACTCATTTTTGGGGCCGGTTACTGGGGAAAGTGCTGCAAAAAGGCGATAGAAAAGCACGCCGCCTGGGCGTTTAAAGGTTTCTTAGATAATGCGGAAATATCTTTTATGGAAGACGGTGTTTCTGTTCCGGTATTTAGGCCGGAGGATGGGATTCGGCAGCCTTATGACAAGATTATTATTTCGAATTCAAAATCAGAGCAAATTTCTGAGATAAAAGCGCAGCTGCGTTCTTATGGCGTATCGGAAGAGAAAATGGATGTGCTTTTTGAGAATAAAGACTTGCTGATCAGCGCGATGGCAAATATAAATTCCTATGACGAGGAGCGGGATCCGCGCGTTATCTGGCTTCGCGATTATCAAACAGTAAACGCAGCGAATGAAGCCCGTGATTTGCGGCGCCGCCGCAGGGGACGGAAAGCCGCGTATGCGGCCGACTGCGTCCGGGTTTACAGGAGGGGCGCTTTGCGTACTGGCGGGCTGCCGGCTCGCCGGCTGAAAAGGAGCGCATGCTCCTTGCAGCTGCTTTGATAATCCAAAGTGGGGGGATTTGTATGGTATTGCCAGAGGGGAAAGAGCTTTGCATTTACTGCCGGGGCGACTATGCGCTTAGAGCTTATTTTCAGCTTCGTGAAGGGGGAATTCCGGTTGCTTGCTTCGCGGATAAGGATGAAAACAAGCAGGGATATGTGATTGATGGGGTTTGTTGCATTTCTTATGAGGAGTTTTTGCAAAAGGACCGGGAGAAAACCATCGTTTTGGTCTGCAAACAACATCCGGAGCAGTTGATGAGCGCGTTTACAAAAAGGGGCTTTTTGCACGTGGGTTCTTATAAAGACCTGCAAGGGATGGAGAGAGCGGCTCCGGGGGTTTCTTTGAATGCGGAGACGGTGAATAAAATCAATTTCTTCCGTTTAAGGCTGCACCAGATGCTTTCCGGTATGCAGGAGGGTGTGGAAAAGAGCGGATCAAAAGATGCTTTTTGCGCCGCACTTGAGAGAATCCTTTGGGATGTACAGGATCGGAGGGCGCATGGAGTCATTGAATATTGTTGAAGTAAACTATGGAGATTTGACAGGCAGGATTTTTAATGGCTACGATCTGCATTTGTCCTTAAATGAGATTCCGGGTATTTCCGCAGTGCAATACGTGGCGGAAAAGAACAGTGACACGCCTACAGTCATACGTTTTAAAGATGACAGGGTGATCCGGGAGGAGCGGTATGATCTGGAGCAAAGATTTTCCGTAGGGCAGCTGCTTTCGCCATATGGCTTGCAGCTGTTGCAGGAAGACGCATTCTTGAGGGCGGATGTTGTCCATTTTCATATACTTCACAACAACACGATTTCCCTTCTCGACCTTCCGAGGCTTATGGAGCGCGGAAACGCCGTCTGGACGCTTCATGATCTTTGGCCTATAACCGGAAACTGCATCCAGCCATTGGCCTGTGACCGCTGGAAAACAGGCTGCGGGCATTGCGAAAATATGACCCCGGTGGGCCGTGAGCTATGTGCCGATACCACTGCACAGATGTGGAGGCTTAAAAAGGCGATTTTCTCTCAGATAGATCCTTATATTGTGGTGGCTTCCCCGTTTGTAGAACGCTACATTCGGGAAAGTCCCCTCACCTCTCACTGGCAGCATATCGTGCAAATTCCTTTTGGCCTTAAGAATTGCTTTTTTGAGGAGTTTCCCAGGCGGAATGCAGGGAGAAATATGGAATCGATCCGGATTGTATAGTCATCGGCTTTCGGCTGTCCGATAGCGAACTCAAGGGCGGCCGCTACATCTTGGATGCATTGAAGCAGCTGAAATCTTCCCGTCCGATTCAATTGCTTACCGTGGGGAACATAGACGGGCTGCCTGATTGGCTTGTAGAAAAATATGCTTGCAAATGCCTTCCCTGGCTCAGCGAAGAGGAGATCCTTTCGTATTACCACGCGCTGGATATTTTTCTGATGCCTTCCTTGGCGGAGAGCTTTGGGCTGATGGCAATTGAGGCGATGGCTTGCGAAACAGCTGTGATATGTTTTCAAACAACAGGCTTGGAATTCATTGTGCAGGCGCCGCGCTGTGGCGTCGCGGTCGAATATTGTTCGGCACTGGCCATTCAAAAAGCGCTGAGCCGGTTGATTGACAATCCTGAAGAGCTGTTGGCCAGAAAGCGGAGAGGAAAAGCATTCATTGCAGAGAACTACCGGTATGATGATTATGTGAAGCGGCATTTGAAATTGTACCGGGATATCGCTTCGAAAAAGTTCCTTTGAGAAATCCGTGAGGAACGAGGTTTTTCTCCGGTAATACCGAAAGGGGAAATTGCCGTTCCTATCAAAACGAAAGGGGTTTGCATGCAGTGAAGGATGGATATGCAATTTGGGGAGCCGGACAAAAGATGACCAGGATGATGGAGCGCCTGGCGAATATGAGCTGTGATATTCCCCCTTTAGCGGCGTTTTGCGACCGTGATACGGCAAAACACGGGATGTACCTGAAGGGAATCCTGATCGTCAGTCCGGAGCGATTGCTGGAATTGTGCATGGCGCATCAGGTCGGTCATATCGTGATAGGTGTTGACGGCAAACCGGCTGAGGAAATTAGGCAGGAGGTTAAAAGCCGGTTCCCTTCCAATGTAAAGCTTGTAGAATTTGATGAATTCTTTTCCCCCTTGAAACTGGAACATATCGCAAACATCAGAAAAGAGCGTGTTTTTCGGTGGGATGTTGCGTTTGAAACCCAGCTTGAAAAGTGGATCCAGAACTTTATGGGCGAGGTGCGGTTCTGGTCCCAGCATGTTGCCAACCCGGCCGGGTATGCGCGCCAGCACTACTTAGATATGCTGAACACGCGGGACTTTGACGGGGTTTATAAAACAACGCCCATCGCTCACCTGGTCAAAGACCAGGCAATTGTTATGGATTTTGGCTGCGGCGTGGTGTCCAGGTTTGGGGAAAACCTTCCTGGTTCCGGGAAGATTCATTTAATCCCGGTGGATCCTTTGGCGCCTTTTTATAATCGGATCAACGAACGGTTTTCCGGCGGAAGGATCGGGAACAGGTGCTGTCAATTGGGCCTGTTTGAATTTGCGGCTCATTTTTTTGAGAAAAACTATAGCGATTTGATCATAATTCACAATGCACTGGATCATTGCATTGATCCCTACAAGAGCATCCTCGAGTGCCTGTATGTCCTCAAACCGGGCGGCAGGATGCATCTGGATCATCGTATGAATGAAGCGGAATTTGAAGATTACATAGGGCTGCACCAGTGGAACATCGACTGCGACGGGGCGGGCAATTTTGTAATTTGGAATGAGGAAAATGCCATCAATGTGTCAGAAGCGTTAAAGGACATTGCAGATATGAAGATCTCGTTTGCGGATGATGCCTATGGATGGAAATTTATGATTGCGGAAATTACAAAGCTCAGAGACTTTAATCTGGATGAATTTATCGGTATGGAGCAGGAGTGCCGGGAATTGGCGTTATTCGTCCAAAAGCTGATGGGCTGGATCGCAGGTGAGAATACGGATTATCTGTGCTGCGAGAATTGAAAGCCACAGCTTAGCGTTTAGAAACCAGCTGTGAAGAAGGGTGAGGAAAGCCGCTGAGTGTTATTGCGGCAAAGGGAGGTTGTTCAATGGAAGAACGTCATCATGGCAATGCCGGCAAAAAGGATGCGCAAAGACCAGAGGGAATTTTGGGGACCGCAGATTCCCGCTGGCAGCGTGTATTAGAGCAAAATAAAGCGAAGATTGAAAATATTTATCACGCGTTAGAGGATGAGCTGTCTAAGAAGTTATACAGAAACCTGCTGGAGCTTCAATATACGGGCGATGTCAGATACTTGATGGAAGCGGTCCGGCTGAGTGGCTTTGAACCAGACCCTGCTTTGCTGGAAGTTGAGCGTCTGCGCGGCTGGAGGGATCGGGGAAGAGAGCTGGTCTTGTACGGTTTGGGAAGAAATGCAGAGTATTATATGAATTTTGCAGAGGCTCATGCGGGTACGATCGGCTACTATTTTTTCCCCTTTATCACGACGGTCGACTGGTCGGCCTATTGTGACAAAGACAGAAGGGGAACGTTTGGGCCGGATCAGAAAAGAATTCTCTCTCCGGAGGAGATGATGGAACGCTATCCTGACGCTTTAATTTGTGTTACGGTGAGCGATTTTGAGCGAGTTAAAACGGATTTGATGGAAATGGGCGTTGAGGCGGAGCGGATTGTTCGATACGTTCCGGGGAGCACGCGGGTGTTTGATGAGCAGCAATATTTTGATAATGATTTTATGCATCCGCGGAAGGAACGGTTCTTTGTGGACGGCGGGGCGTTTCACCTTGAGACGGCAGAACGGTGTTTGGACTGGAACCAGGGGCATGGGATAGAGGGGATTCTCTCTTATGAGCCGGATCCCATAAATGCGGGAATCTGCCGCCAAAGACTATCCGCATGGCCGGTGAATGAAGAGCTGCGGCGAAACAGTGCGGTCATCAATGCGGGCCTTTCCGATCAGCCGGCAACCATGAACTTTTTGGCCGGCGGTACTTCTGCGTCGCATTTCCGGGGAACGGAGGAGGGCGTTTCGATTCCCCTCGTTACAGTGGATGAGACCGTTGGGAACCGGTTTGTGTCGTTTATCAAGCTGGATGTGGAGGGCTTTGAACTACAGGCGCTGAAGGGCGCGGAGAAAACTGTGCGCCGCTGCCGCCCTAGAATGGCGGTTTGCGCCTATCACAGGCTTGGGGATTTACTGGAGCTGCCGCAGTGGATTCTGGACGTGGACCCATCGTATCAGATGCGGCTTCGTATGTATAGCAATGAGTATCTGGAGATCGTCTTATACGCACAGTAGCTTCGAAAGATTGGCTGTTTGGTGAATTTTTGTGGGCTTAGGCTATAGCCAGAAGGATGATTCAAATGAAAAAAATATTGATTGTTGGTGGGGCAGGTTACTTGGGAGGCTATATGACAGATGTCTTTTTAGACAAAGAGGACTATGATGTAACGGTCTATGACAATCTGCTGTATGAGTCCCGCTACTTAAAAAAGGTTAAGTTCATTCATGGTGATATCCGGGATACCGAAAAGCTTGGAAAGGTTCTTCCTGAGTTTGATATCATCGTCTGGCTTGCCGCCTTGGTGGGAGACGGGGCCTGTGCCATCAACACGACTTTGACCGAAGAGATCAATTTCAATGCAACAAAATGGATGGTGGACCATTTTCACGGCACGGTAATTTTCATGTCCACCTGCTCTGTTTATGGTATCAACAGCGAGCTGATTGATGAAACAGCAGCGCCGAACCCGCTTTCTGCCTATGCGGCTACAAAATTAGAGGCGGAGCGCTATGTGATCGCCCACGCGAAGGACTACCTGATTTTCCGCCTTGGGACACTTTACGGGGTGGGGGACGCCTTCTCCCGGCTGCGGTTGGATCTTGTGGTTAATATTCTAACATTGCGGGCCGTGCGGGGGGAGACGCTAACCGTCTTTGGCGGGCAGCAGTGGCGGCCCATCCTCCATGTGCGGGATGTGTCTCACGCAGTGGAGTTCTGCCTGGAACACGGAATTCGGGGACTATACAATCTTTGTGAACGCAATATCGTCATCGGGGAGCTGGCACAGGAAATCCAAAAGTACATACCCAGTGCAAAAATTGTATGGAAGGATATGAAATTCGAGGATTTGCGGGATTACCGGGTGAAAAATAACCGAATACTCGATACAGGCTGGCGTCCCAAGTTTTCACTGCCGGAGGGTATTGAGGAATTGAAGCGGGTGTTTGAAGAGGGGCGTGTAAAGGACACAACCGATCCGGTTTATTCTAACGCGAATTACTTGAAGACCATTCACTTTGGGGAGAATGAAAAATGAATCGAGACATCACGTTAATCAAGGGCGGCATTGCAGTGGATGACCGGGGAAGCCTGCGTTTTGCAAACGAGTTTCACTTTGAAGGCGTCAAGCGCTTTTACCAGGTGGAAAACTACCGGCGGGGGTTTATTCGTGCCTGGCACGGCCATGAGAGAGAGGGGAAATACGTCTGGGTTTCCTGTGGGAGCGCGCTTGTGGGAGCGGTGCCGCTGGATGCAGAAAAAGGGGATCTTTCCCGCGTGAAAAAGTTTGTTTTGTCGGACAAGTGTCCCGGCGTTTTGTGGATTCCGGGCGGGCATTACAATGGTTTTATGAGTCTGGAAGAAAACACGCGGATCTTGTTCTTTTCGACGGCGTCTATGGAAGAGACGCAGGGCGACGATATTCGCCTGGAGTACGACACCTGGAACATTTGGCAGGAGTATTTTCGGTAAAAGGAGGAAACAGCGTGAAAAAGCGTATTCTTATTTTGGGCAGCACCGGGATGCTGGGGAACGCGGTTACCGCTTATTTTGCAAATAATTCCGACTATGATGTTGCCGCAACCCACCGTACCGCTGCCGTGGCTTTTGCAAAAAATTCGATTGCCTTTGACGCCCTGAGCACGCCCTTGGAGGCTCTCCCCGTTGGCTTTGATTACGTCATCAATTGCATCGGCATTATCAAGCCGTTCATGGCGGCCGACCCTGCCGGTGCAATCAAGATCAACTCCCTGTTTCCATGGGAGCTGGCGGCGTGGTGCAAGGCGCATGATTCCCGGCTGATTCACATTACTACAGACTGCGTTTATTCCGGGAAAAAGGGTAAATATGTGGAATCAGATCCCCATGATGCCTTGGACGACTATGGAAAGAGCAAGTCCCTTGGGGAATGCGCATCGGAGGCAATGGTGCTGCGCACCAGTATCATCGGAGAGGAAATACATAAAAACGCCAGCCTCATCGCATGGGCCAAGAGCCAGAAGGGTAAAACGGTGAATGGGTTCTCCACCCACCGTTGGAATGGCGTTACCACAAAGGAATACGCGAAAATATGCGATAAAATTATCCGGAACAATTGGTACGAGGCCGGGCGGTTTCATGTTTTTGCAAAGGATGATGTGACAAAGCTTCAGATGATGGAGTATTTTAACGAAAGATTTCAGCTGGGCCTGACGATCCAGGAGAAGGCTCCGGAGCCGGTGGACCGGACAATGCGGACAGAAAAGGAGCTTTGTGCGAAGCTGGAAATTCCGACGGTTGCACAGATGGTTGAGGAAATCTGACATGAAAAAGCTTAAGGTAATGACCATCATCGGAACAAGGCCTGATATTATCAAGCTGTCTGAGATTATTAAAAAATGTGATTTATATTTTGACCATATCTTAGTTCATACAGGGCAAAACTACGATTACACATTAAACAAAATTTTCTTTGAGGATTTACAGCTTCGGGAGCCGGACTTTTATCTGAATGTTGCCGGAGAAAACCTGGGCCATACGATGGGAAATATCATCTCCAGCTCCTACGACTTGATGCTGGAGGAAAAACCGGACGCAGTCCTTGTATTGGGAGATACGAACTCCTCGCTGTGCATCTTGCCGGCCAAGCGGCTGAAAATTCCCATTTTCCATCTGGAGGCCGGAAATCGCTGTTTTGATGAGAACTTGCCGGAGGAAATTAACCGGCGGATTGTGGATCATACCAGTGATGTGAACCTTTGCTATACAGAACATGCCCGGCGGTATTTATATGCGGAGGGTATCAAAAAGGAATTTACGTATGTGGTAGGCTCGCCAATGGCGGAGGTATTTTGCCGGCACATGGGGGAAATCCATGGCAGCAAAATATTGGAAAGACTGGAATTAGAACCGGGAAAGTATATTCTCCTTTCCGCCCATAGGGAGGAGAATATCGACATTGAACGCAATTTCACGGAGTTGATGAGTGCAATCAATAAAATGGCCGAACATTATTGCCTTCCGGTTATTTATTCCACCCATCCGCGAAGCCGGAAATTTATCGAGCAGAGAAACTACCGGTTTCATCAATTGGTGCGATGCCTGGAGCCGTTTGGCTTTTTTGATTACATTCAGCTTCAGCGCAACGCTTTCTGCGTGGTTTCCGACAGCGGCACGTTACCGGAGGAAACCGCCTATTTCAAGTTTCCGGCGGTGTCCATCCGAACCAGCACGGAACGGCCGGAAGCCATGGACAAAGGAAACTTTATTATCGGCAGCATCTCCGCCGACAATGTAGTGCAAGCGGTGGATTTGGCAGTGGAGATGAACCGGAATGAAGATTTTGGAATAAATGTTCCGGATTACGAGGATCAAAATGTGTCTACAAAGGTTGTAAAGATTATTCAGAGCTACACAGCTATTGTGAACCGCATGAGCTGGCGGAAGAGCATATAGAACTACCGTCAACCCTCCCCAAAACACCGGTTTCCGGATGCGGCAGGCTTCGGTCAGTTTGCCGCTGCCTCATTCGAAAGAAAATCTTTTCAGCGGCAGCCTGTAGAGAGGCTGCCGGCGTCACCGGCCTTCAAGTGAGCATACGACGGATGTTTTGACCGGCAATTTCCCGCGCTCGGACGGACAACATTCTGGCTCCCAGTCCGCTGTGACCGGAAAAGCCCCGCGTTTCGAAAAAAACTCGAAACGCGGGACTTTTGGCAAACGCGGCGGCTTCATAGAAGGCGGACCATGCCCGGCAGGGCAGATTTGTTGCGGCTCAGTCCCTGGCATGGACACCGGCGGACTATTTTTTACGCTGCGAGGCCGTATTTTGCCAGCGCGGATTGAATCCGCGCCAGATTTTCCGGGCTGGGCGGGCACATCGGAGAGCGCAGCTCCCCCACTTTCCAGCCAAGCAGGGACAGGGCGGTTTTGACAGGGATGGGGTTCACCTCGCAGAACATGGCGTCGCAGAACTCCTTCAAGTGCACTTGCAGCTTTCCGGCAGCGGCAAAGTCGTTTTTCTGGCAGAGCTGAGTCAGGCGGTGCATCTCTGCCGGGAGGATGTTGGCGGCGACGGAAATCACGCCCTTGCCCCCCAGGGCGCAGATGGGGACGGTTTCGTCGTCGTTGCCGGACCAGATGCAAAAATCCTCCGGGCAGAGGGACCGGGTCCTCTGGATATTCCCCAGGTTTCCGGACGCCTCCTTGACGCCGGCGATGTTGGGCGTCCCGGCCAGGGCGGCATAGGTCTCCGGGGCGATGGAGACCCCGGTGCGGGAGGGGACATTGTAGAGAATGATGGGAAGGGAGACCGAGGCGGCAATGGTTTGGTAGTGGCGGAGCAGCCCCGCCTGGCTAGCCTTGTTGTAGTAGGGTGTCACCACCAGCAAACCGTCCGCTCCCCGGCGCTCCGCCTCCTGAGATAAGGTGACGGCGTTTTCCGTGGAGTTGGAGCCGGACCCGGCGATCACGGGTACCCGGCCCCCCACATGGCGGGCACAGAACGCAATGGTCTCCGCCCGCTCTTGATAGGTCATGGTAGAGGCTTCGCCGGTGGTTCCGCAGACGACGATGGCGTCGGTCCCGTTTTCCAGTTGGAAGTCCAGCAGGTCTCCCAGGGTGTCCAGGTCCACGCCGTGGTCTTTGAAGGGTGTGACGATGGCTACGGCGGAGCCGGTGAAAAGAGGCTTTTTCATAAAACAACCACCTTTAGAGAAGTTCAGAATCAGAAGTCCGGAGCTGCGGATGAAGGCAATCTCCAAATACCTGGAGAAGGTTTAGGGTTTTGCAGGGTATATGGGCTTTGCAGCTGCCACGAGCGGACGCTTTCCGCCTTGTTTCGCGCCGTTTGAGTCCCCTCTTTTTTACGATGGATTTGGAAGACCCCTGCAGATGCCCATCCGATGAGATATTCGGACTCCCGATAAAAAAGAGGCGCCTGCGGTTTCCGCAAGCAGCCTCTTTTGTGGAAATATGAATGTCAGCGAACTGGTTCAATGTAGCCCTTGGCGCACAGCAGCTCGGCCAGGAGCACCGCGCCGCCCGCCGCGCCCCGGAGGGTGTTGTGGCTCAGGCCCACAAACTTGTAATCGTACTGCGTATCCTCACGCAGGCGGCCCAGAGAGACCGCCATACCGTTTTCCAGGTTCCGGTCCAGCCGGGTTTGGGGCCGGTCCGGCTCTTCAAAATAGTGGAGGAACTGCTTGGGGGCGGAGGGCAGGGCCAGCTCCTGGGCGGGACCCCGGAAGGCGGCCCAGTCGGCCTTGATCTGCTCGATGGAGGGCTTTTTCCCCTTCTGGAACTTCACGAATACCGCCGCCATATGGCCGTCCTGGCAGGCCACCCGGAAGCACTGGGCGGTGATGGAGGGACCCTGGGCCTTGACGATTTTGCCGTCTTGGAGTGTGCCCCAGAGCTTCAGGGGTTCCTGCTCGCTCTTTTCCTCCTCGCCGCCGATGTAGGGGATGCAGTTGTCCACCATCTCCGGCCAGCGCTGGAAGGTTTTTCCCGCGCCGGAGATGGCCTGATAAGTACACACCAGCGCCCGGTCGATCCCGTACTTGAGCAGGGGATGAAGGGCGGGGACGTAGCTCTGAAGGGAGCAGTTGGACTTCACGGCAATGAAGCCCCGCTTGGTCCCCAGGCGCTTGCGCTGGGCCTCGATGACCGCAAGGTGCTCCGCGTTGATCTCAGGCACCACCATGGGTACGTCTTCGGTCCAGCGGTGGGCGGAGTTGTTGGAGACGATGGGGCACTCCAGCCGGGCATAGCGCTCCTCCAGCGCCCGGATTTCCTCCTTCTTCATATCCACGGCGCAAAAGCAGAAGTCCACCAGGGACGCCAGCTTTTCCGCATCCGCCTCCGCGTCCAGCACCACCAGGTTTTTGGACGCCTCCGGCATGGGAGCGGCCATGGCCCAGCGGGAAGACGCTGCCTCCTCATAGGTTTTCCCGGCGTTGCGGGCGCTGGCGGCGACAGCCGTCAGGCGGAACCAGGGGTGGTTCTCCAAAAGAGTGACAAAGCGCTGGCCCACCATGCCGGTGCAGCCGATGACGCCGACCTTGTACTGTTTCATCCTATGCTCCTCCTATCGCGTTGTTCCAGGAATTGAAAAGATTTCCTGGTTGAATCAGACGCGCTTTTGTATTATAATATTCGCATGCGGAAAAATTGTGCTTGGCGCGCGGACAAATGTCTGCTGTACGTATAGTACCATGTTTTCTGAAAAACGTCAAGACGGGGAGCATTGGGAGGTTCCATGAAAAAAAAGCTGTTGACTCTGTTTTTCGTTGTGACTTTTTTCGTTCTCGGCGCTGCTCCGGCCTCCGCCGTGGTGAACGAGACGGTAAAGGTGGGGTTGCGCTATGGTTCCTCTGCCCTGTTTTCTGCCAATTTGGAAAACGCAGTGGGTTCCGGCTATGAGTTTGGCTACTATGGGGAGGACCGCGCCTTCACCTCGCTGGGCTGGACGGAGGAGACCACGATTTCCATGACCGCCGCTGGGCCGGTTTACATGGACGGCAGTGGGAACTACGCCTCCTCTGTGCCCTCCGGCGGGTACCGGAGCCTGGGGGAGTGGCACGTCCAGCTGGACGGATTCCGCTCCTATGAGGAGGCGCTGAGCCGGGCGCGGACCGAGGGAGGCTGGCCTGCCTGGGTGGATTGGGAATACGTGGTCCGGGTGGGGGGCTTCGACTCCCAGGAGGCGGCGGAGGGCGCTGCGGGGCGCTATGGCGGGCGGGCTGTCCGCTCCTCTGCCACCGGCGTGATTGTCACCCAGACGAAGAGCACGGATATCCTCTTTGAATTTGATTGCAGCGGCGTGACAGCCCTGGGGATCCGGCCCTCCGGCCAGGGGACCGCCACTTGGTTTAAGGGCTGCCGCTACAGCGGCGGTTTCGAGTACCCAAGGGTCACCGGCGGAAATCTGAACGTGGTGAATGTGGTGGGCCTGGAGGACTATGTAAAAGGCGTCATCCCCTATGAAATGGGGGGAGACTGGCCCCTGGCGGCATTGGAGGCTCAGGCCGTCTGCGCCCGCACCTTTGTCCAGGGCCACAGCAAGCACCTCAGCGCCAACGGTTTCGATGTGTGCAGCGGCGTGGACTGCCAGGTGTACAACGGCCGCGGCAGCGGCGGGGCCAGCGCCGCGGACACCAGCGACCGGGCGGTGGAGAACACTGCCGGGGAGTGCATCTACTATGAGGGGACCCTGGTGCAGGACGCGGTCTACCACTCCTCCAACGGCGGCGCCACGGAGGACGGAGCCAACGTCTGGGGTACGGAGACCGGCTACCTGAAGGGGAAGATCGACCCCTATGAATCCCGGACCACCGTTCCCAACGGCAGTTATTCCGTCACCTACACCGCCGGGGAGCTGAGTTGGATTTTGGAACAGAAGGGCTACTCCGTGGGCACGGTTCAGGACGTCTATGTCTCGGAGTATACGCCCATGGGCAACGTGAAGCAAGTGACCTTTGTGGGTTCCGGCGGCACAAAAACCGTCTCCGGCGACACTTGCCGGACCATCTTCTACAGCAGCACGTATCAAAAATCCGTCAGCAGCCTGCGTTTTGACATCAACGGCAGCCGGAGTTCCGGCCTGGTGGTCAACGGCACGAGCGGGCTTGCCTCTTTGGAAGGGGCGGCCGTCATCTCCGGCAGCGGGGAGACCAGCACGCTGCGGGGAAACAGCGCCTCGGCGATCTCTGCCAGCGGCACTGCGGTTATATCCGGTGGGACCCGGCCCTCCGGCGGAGGGGGAAACAACGGCAGTTTTGTTATCACCGGCACCGGAAACGGCCACAACGTGGGCATGAGCCAGTATGGGGCCAGGGCCATGGCGGAGCTGGGCTATGGCTACCGGGAGATTCTGGAGTTTTACTATACGAATATCACCATTGGTTGAGGACGATATATGAAAACAAGCGATTTTTATTACGATCTGCCCCCGGAGTTGATTGCTCAGACGCCCATCGCGCGGCGGGACGGCTCCCGGCTGATGACCTTGGACCGGGCAACGGGAGAGATCGGGCACCGGCATTTTTATGAGCTGCCTCAGCTGCTGCGCCCCGGCGACTGCCTGATTATGAACGACTCCCGGGTGCTGCCCGCCCGGCTGCTGGGCCGCCGCCTGCCAGGCGGCGGCGCCTGCGAGGTGCTGCTGCTGACGGATAAGGGGGACGACGTGTGGGAGTGCCTGGTTCGTCCGGGGAGAAAGCTGCGATCCGGGAGCCAAATCCGCTTCGGCGACGGCGAGCTGACTGCTGAGGTGGCAGGAGAGGAGGCGGACGGCAAACGTTTGGTCCGCTTCCATTACCAGGGTATTTTTCTGGAGGTGCTGGACCGCCTGGGAAAGATGCCCCTGCCGCCGTACATTAAGGAGGAGCTTCAGGACCGGGAGCGGTATCAGACCGTTTACTCCAAGGTCTTGGGCAGCGCCGCAGCCCCCACGGCGGGGCTGCACTTTACGCCGGAGCTGCTGGACATCATTGCCGCCAAGGGGGTGTCCCTGGGCTATGTGACTCTCCATGTGGGTCTGGGTACCTTCCGCCCGGTGAAGGAGGAGGACATTGAAGACCATGATATGCACAGCGAGTTCTGCACGATTCCGCCGGAGACGGCGGAGCTGATCAACCGGACCAAGGCGGCGGGGGGCCGCTGCATCTGCGTGGGAACCACCTCCTGCCGGACACTGGAGTCCTGGGCGGAGGAGGACGGGCATATGGAACCCCGGTCCGGCTGGACCGGTATCTACCTTTATCCCGGCTGCCGTTTCAAGGTGATGGATGGCTTGGTGACGAATTTTCACCTGCCGGAGAGCACACTGATCATGCTGGTTTCCGCCTTTGCGGGCCGGGAGGCGACCCTAGCCGCATACCAGGAGGCGGTGAAGGAGCGTTACCGCTTTTTCTCCTTCGGGGATGCGATGTTCATCGCCGGCGGACTGGGCGGAGGGCCGGAAGGGATTTGAAGGCTTCGCATTTCAAAGGACTGAAAAAGCACCGAAGCGCTTTGGGACGCATCGGTGCTTTTCCTCTTGGGCGGTTTCGATCAAAGGGTTGTGACATCCAATACCGCCTGTTCCACACACAGGGCACTCTTGGCGTCCAGAGCCAGGGACAGCTCGCATTCGCTGGCCATACGAGGATGCAGTACGGCGGTATATTGTAGAGTCTGGGACTTGTCGTCAAAGAGTTTCAGAGTGAAATGCAAGGGTGGCGTTTCTGTAAATGCGCCGAAGGGCGTCTGTTTGAGGAGGATGGTTCCCGCTTCCTCTGACGGATGCAGCCCGCGGACGTTCAGTGTGTAGCGGACCGTGTAGGATTTTTCCGGATTCAGCCGGATCTGAGTGGGGGACTGGCTATCCCAGCAAATGTCCGTTCCCCGCCGAACCCGCAGCCGCCAGGGAAGGCGGCAGCCCCGGTTCCACAGCATGCCCTCTCGTTGGCCCGCCAGTTGGAGGGTGCTTTTCTCGCAAGATGCCCTCCGGCAGGGCGGAGGAGGGCAGGGGCATGGTTCCGGGATACAGGGCGGAGGAGGGCAGGGGCATGGTTCCGGGCCGCAGGGGGGAGGAGGACAAGGCGGCGCAGGAGGTGGGCAAAACTCCAGCACCCGTTCCAGCTTGCCCTTCAGCAGCATCTGATTGTGCACCACTGCCTCCAAAAGGGCGGTGACGCTCTTGTTGACTGCCAGCACGTCCTGGGGACTGGCACAGGACGTTGCGCCGGCTTTGAGGATATATTGCAGCTTTTCGCCTTCGGCATTGAGGATATGGCTGAGGGCCAGCTCCTCCATGGCGATTGACGCGATGATCATCGTCAGGGCCTCTTCCCGGGTCATAGCCGCCCCATTAGGCGGAAAGGAAGGCATAGACATATCAAAAAACTCCATAGTGCCGCCCCAGGCTGGCTGGGGCGGGGATGTGCGGCAGGAAACTCCATGCCGCCGTTTCAGCCTATGCTGTCCTGGACCGGAAAGTTCCCTCTGGAACCCGTTGATGGGAGCACGCATAGTATAACGCGGGTGCTTCGCCTGATGTCAAGCCGCCGCACTGGCGGCTGCAGAGGCTGCTGAAAACCGTCGAAACGCCGCCCGGTGGATTATCTTTGAAATCTGCCGGAATTCTTTCGGAGAACGGTCCTGCCTGACAACAGGTTTTATCTCGCTCTACCGTTTTGACGGCTTCAGGACAGATTCCGAGGCGGACGCCCTCAGTTTGAAAGGAGATTCTCTTATGTCTCTGCCCAGCTTTCCCGTTGTCGACCCGCCCATTGAGCGGGAAGACGCGGTCAATCAGATTCTCTCCTCCGTCGCCATGGAGGAACTCGGCCTGAGCCATATCCTCAACGCCGAGGGCGAGAAGCTGCAATATATTCTCGGAACCCTTCCGGGCCTCAGCGGCCCGCCTGCCACGGTGAGCGATGTGCTGGCTGCCAACGAGAGTGTCCGGGGGCTTCTGGAAACCGCTGTGCAAAATCAGCTGTTTTTGAAGGCAAAGATGCAGGGCGCCCTGGAAGTGTCACCCATGCAGGGACCCACCGGACCGGCCGGTCCCACAGGTCCCACCGGCCCTGCCGGCGGCCCTACGGGGGCTACGGGCGTCACCGGCCCTACCGGATCCACCGGCCCTGCGGGTCCTACCGGTCCTACCGGCCCTACCGGCGCTGACGGTGCAACGGGCGCCACCGGTGCTACCGGCCCTGCCGGTGCAACGGGTGCCACCGGTGCTGCGGGCGCTGTAGGCGCCGCAGGCGCAACGGGTGCCACTGGCGCCACCGGCGCCACCGGCGCTACCGGTGCGGCAGGAGCTACCGGCGCAACGGGTGCTACCGGCCCCGCTGGTATTGCGGGCGCCACCGGTGCAGCGGGTGCCACCGGTGCTACTGGCGCCACAGGTGCAACGGGTGCCACCGGCGCCACCGGCGCTACCGGCCCCAATGTCACTGCCACCTCCTCTTTCGCGGCCAACACCAGCGGTACAACGCTGGCCGTCATTGTGGGCGGTACGCTGATTCCTCTGCCGGACAGCCAGGTCCTCCCCCCTGACATTACTGTCAACGGGGCCAACACGGTGTTTACGGTCACCAACGCCGGGCGCTACCAACTGTCCTACAACGTCAATACCAGCGCTTCTCTGGCCAGCGGCACCCGCCTGCTCATCAACGGCACCCCCAACACGGCCTCCACCATGGCTCCGGTGGTGTCCCTGAGCCACTTTGCCAACGAGATTTTGCTCAACCTGAGCGCCGGGGACACCATCTCCCTGCAGATGTTCGGCATCGCCTCGGCGGCCACCCTGCTGCCCGGGTCCGCCGGTGCGACGTTGTCTATCACCCGTCTGAGCTGAGGAGGGATGTCTCATGTCACTGCCAACCTTTCCTCAAATTGACCCTCCTCTGACCAGAGAGGGCAGCCTCAACGAGATCATTGCCTCCATTGCCGCCGAGGAGCTGAGCCTGAGCCACATCCTCAACGCTGAAGGGGAGAAGCTGCAATATGTGCTGGGCACTCTGCCGGGTCTGGAAGAGGCGGCGGCTCTGGAAGAGGTCATGCAGGTCAACCGGAGTGTGCAGAGCACCCTGTCCAACGTGATGGAGCAGCAGATGCTACTGACCAGCAAACTGATGTCAGCCATGCGCGCCCCCGTCCTGCCCGGTCCCACCGGCCCCACCGGTGCGGAAGGCGCCACCGGTCCTGCGGAAGGCGTTACCGGTGCTACGGGTGCTACCGGTCCCACCGGTGCGGAGGGGCCCACCGGTGCGGCTGGTGCCGCCGGAGCCACTGGGGCCACTGGTCCGACCGGAGCACAGGGTCCTGCCGGCCCTGCCGGCGCGGTAGGCGCGGCTGGCGCTGACGGTGCGGCTGGTCCCACTGGCGCCACCGGTGCCGCCGGCGCGACTGGCGCCACTGGCGCCGCCGGTGTAACCGGCGCCACCGGGGCCACCGGGGCTGCCGGGACCGCCGGAGCCACTGGCCTAACCGGCATTGTGGGCGCTGCGGGCGCGACTGGGGCAACAGGTCCCACCGGAGCCTCTGGAGCCACAGGGGCCTCCGGCCCTAACCCCACCGCCACCGCCGGATTTGCCGCCAACACTCAAGGCAGCAGTATCCTGGTGGCGCTGGGCGGCACCCCTATCCCTCTGCCTAACGCCCAGGTCCTGTCTTCGGATATTACGGTTAACGGGGCCAACACGGTGTTTACCGTGGTTACGCCGGGCACCTATCAGATCTCGTACCATGTGAATACCACCGCGTCCCTGCTGATGGGGACCCGGCTGGTCATCAACGGGGCAAACAGCACCCCTTCCACTGTCAATCCGGTGATCTCCACCTCCAGCTTTGAGAACCAGATCAAGGTCACCTTGCCTGCCAACTCCACCATTTCGCTTCAGATGTTCACAAATCTCGCCGGGACTGCCATCCTGGTGGGTGGTGGCGCAGGGGCGTCTCTGAGTATCATTCGGCTGGGCGGCCCCGGCTCAACGCGCTAGTCGGAAGGCGGATACACCGAGTTTGAGTCGGAAATAGAGGACAACGAGGAATAAAGCGCTACGCACCAAGATAACAGCTCCCGCCGGCTTTTGCCGGCGGGAGCGATATCATCGATGAATCAAAAGGAGGAGTCGCTATGGTAAGCGTCAGCCTGTGCATGATTGTGAAAAATGAGGAGGATGTGCTGGCAAGGTGCCTGGAGAGCGCCGCCGGCCTGGTGGACGAGATCATCGTAGTGGATACGGGTTCCACCGACGGCACCAGGGAGATCGCCGCCCGGTTTACGGAACGGATTTTTGACTTCCCCTGGCAGGAGGATTTCGCCACGGCCCGGAATGAGTCCTTCTCCCACGCGTCCATGGACTACTGCATGTGGCTGGATGCGGACGATGTGCTTTTGGAGGAGGATCGAGCTGCCTTCCTGAAACTGAAGGAGTCGCTGGACCCTACTGTCTCGGTGGTCATGGCCCCTTACCACACGGGTTTCGACCAAAGCGGCCGGGTTACGTTTTCCTATTACCGGGAGAGGCTGATAAAAAACGGTGGGGGAATGTATTGGGAGGGGGCGGTTCACGAGTCCGTGGCCCCAAAGGGCCAGGTTTTTTATGCAGACTTCGCCGTTACCCACCGCAAGGAGCATCCCTCCGACCCAGACCGGAACCTGCGCATCTATCAGGCCCAGCTGGCTGAGGGGAAAGAGCTGGAACCCCGGCACCAGTTCTACTATGGCCGGGAACTCTATTACCACGGGCGCTGGCAGGAAGCCCTGAGTGTGTTCGAGGATTTCTTGTCGGAGGGCCGGGGATGGGTGGAAAATAACGTCGACGCTTGCTGCCATTGCGCCTACTGCCACGAGGAGCTGGGTCAGCCGGAGGCGGCACTGGGAGCGCTTTTTCGCACCTTTGCCTATGACCGTCCCCGGGCCGAGGTCTGCTGCGAGCTGGGCCGCTGTTTTTTCCGCCGGGAGCGCTACGGGCAGGCCGCCTACTGGTACGCCCTGGCGCTGACCTGTCCCCGAGACGACCGCCGGGGCGGCTTCGTCTCCCCGGACTGCTACGGGTATTTGCCATGCATTCAGCTGTGCGTGTGTTACAGCCGCTTGGGGGACCCGAAGAGGGCGGAGGCGTTCAATGAGCTGGCTGGGATCTATAAGCCGGATTGCCCGGCGGTGCTTCACAACCGGGCCTATTTTCGCTCCCTGTCGGACCAGTCAGCATAACGCGGCGGAGCGCCTTCCTTCAGGAAGGCGCTCCGCTTTTGATTCCGCTGCCCCGGCATGGGGGCGGGTATGATTTGTCTCAGACGGATGCCAGAAAGCGGAGGAACGCTGCCTTGCCCTCTGGGGTGCGTTTGTAAACCCCGGCGTGCTCCAGCACCTTGGCGAAGACTAGGCCGGTTTCCCGCTCTACGATTTCCATGGCGTTTTTCGCTGTAATGGCATAGTTCTTTGCAAAGCTCTCTGCCCAGCTGGCGTGTTTTTCGGTCAGCTCGTTTTCCCGGAGGTCTTTGCCGCCGGCAAGGCCGTCCGCCACCGCGGCCAGCTCCTCCTTGAGCCGGGCAGGCAGCACCGCCAGGCCCATGACCTCAATCAGACCGATGTTCTCCTTCTTGATGTGATGCAGCTCGTTGTGGGGGTGGTACAGGCCCAGGGGGTAGCGCTCTGTAGTCAGGTTGTTCCGCAGCACCAAATCCAGCTCGTATTTCTCCCCCCGCCGCCGGGCGATGGGGGTGATGGTGTTGTGGGGGACGCCCTCCGTCTCGGCGAGGATCACTGCTGCCTCGTCGGTATAAGCCCGCCACCGGCCCAGAATTCGGTCCGCCAGATCAATGAGCCGCTCCGGGTTTTCCGAGGAGATTCGCACCACGGACATGGGCCACTTCACGATGCCGCTGTCCACGTCCTCATAGCCGGGGAAGGGGAAAGGCGTCTCTACTGGAGCCTTTTCCATAGCAAAGGTGTAGTGGCCGCCCTGGAAGTGGTCGTGGGCCAGGATAGAGCCGCCCACGATGGGCAGATCCGCGTTGGAACCCACGAAGTAGTGGGGGAACTGGCGGACGAAGTCCAGGAGCTTGCCGAAGCAGGCCCGGTCGATTTTCATGGGAGTATGCTCCTTGTTGAGGCAGATGCAGTGCTCGTTGTAATACACATAGGGTGAGTACTGCAAAAACCAGGGGGAGCCGTTGATGATGATGGGGACGATGCGGTGATTTTGCCGGGCGGGGTGGTTGACCCGGCCTGCATAGCCCTCGTTCTCCGCGCAGAGCTGGCAGCGGGGGTAGTCGGATGCGGGCAGGTCCCGGGCGGCGGCGATGGCCTTGGGGTCCTTCTCCGGCTTGGAGAGGTTGATGGTGATGTCCAGGTCGCCGTATTCGGTGGGCGCTTTCCACTGCATATCCTTGGCAATGCGGTCCCGGCGGATGTAGTTGGTATCCTGGCTGAATTGATAGTACCAGTCCGTAGCGGCCTTGGGGCTTTGGGCATAGAGAGCCTGAAATTTCGCGGCGACTTGGGCGGGGCGGGGCGTGAGGCGGCCCATCAGCTCCGTGTCGAAGAGATCCCGGTATACCACGGAGTCTTCCGCCAGGACCCCCCTGGCGTAGGCGTCGTCCAGCAGCTCCTCCAGTACGGGGGCCAGCTTCACCTGTCCCCAATGCTGACCGGGGTCGGCGAAGCTGTCCAGCTTCAGGGTGTCCAGAATGGTGTTGACGGTCCAAAAGAGTTCGCATTCCTCAATCAAGCCTGTTTGCAGGGCATACGCCGCCAGTTTCGAGACAGCTTCGTTGACCATAGCATCTGAACCTCTCTTTTAAAGTCTTTTGAAAAGTGTTTTGTAAAGCATTTTGATACTCAGGAAACCACTACGCAGCCGCCTTGGGGGCGGATGCGGAGGACGTGGCACATGCCCGGACCCAGCAGGGCCTCCATGCCGGCCCGGAAATCCTCCAGCTTATCCTGGGGAACGAAGGCCTGCACGGTTCCGGCGAAGCCGCCGCCGTGGACTCGAATGGCCCCGGCGCCGCCCAACAGCTCCCGGCCGACGGCCAGGACCATGGGGATGGCCTGTTGCCGGGGGTCCGCTGTGGACCAGGTATTTTGCAGGTGCAGGGCGGAGGAGAGGCCGGAGGCGTTTACCAGGGACAAAAAGCGGGGGAAGTCCCCGGCTTTCAGAGCCTCGGCCTCCTGAACGGCCCGGCGGTCGTCTTCATAGTAGTGGATGGCGCGGAGCACCGCCCGATCGCCGCACTCCCTGCGCAGGGCGGGGAGATCGGCCCGGAAATCTGCCTCAGGTACCTCCCGGAGGAGCTGCTTGCCGAAATGGGCGGCCACGGCCCGCATCTCTCGGGTGATGTCGGAGTAGTCCTCTGTCAGGTGCTTGGCGCTGTGGTCGGAGCCGGTGTCCACGATGCACAGCGCATGGCCGGAGCGGGCGAAGTCGTAGTTAATGGGCTGGACCGCGGGGTCCTGGGGGTTGCCGAAGTCGATGGCCACCGCGCCGCCCACGGAGGAACCCATCTGGTCCATCAGGCCGCTGAGCTTGCCGAAGTGGACGTTTTCCGCGTACTGGCCGATCTTTGCCAGCTCAATGGCGTCCAGCTTCCCATAGCAGAAAAAGTGGTTAAGAATATTGCCGATCAGAATCTCATAGGCGGCGGAGGAGCTGAGTCCGGAGCCGGAGAGAACGCTAGACACGGCGCAGGCGTCAAAGCCCCCCAGAGCGAAGCCTCGCTTTGCGATGGCCTCCGCCACGCCCCGGACCAGGGCGGCGGAGGTGTTCTCATCCTCTTTCCTGGGAGCCAGATCCTCCAGGTTTACCGTCAGATCCGGGTAACCCTCGGAGTGGACCCGGATGACATTCAGCCCGTTGGGTGCGGCGCAGGCCAGCATGTCCATGTCCACGCTGGCACAGAGAACGTGGCCGCGCTGATGGTCCGTGTGGTTGCCGCCCAGTTCGGTGCGGCCGGGGCCGCTGAACAAAGCGGTGGCTCCGGCGCCGGGAAAGGCTTTTTGAAAGGTCTCCGTCACGTGGACAGCGCGGCCGCGGGCCTGGTCCAATCCCGCGCCGCCGGGGGCGTAGACGGCGGAGAGGGCCTGGTCGCACCCGCTGTCCTTCAACGCTTGGAGAAGCTGGTCGCATGAGTACATAATTTCCGCCTCCTTTTTCTAGTCCTGTCCAGTATAGTCAATTCCCGGGAGGAATACAATCCTAAATTTCTCATACGCCTTGAAAAATCCTTAAAAGATTTCCTCGGGCGATCTGGTCCCGCTCTGCCGGGGACAGGCCCAGCTGTGCCAGGGCTTGAAAGAGATTGGGAATCCCCCCGCAGTCCTCCAGCCCCCGCGCCCCATCATTGCCGGGACCCATAAACTCGCAGAAGTCAAAGCCGCAGGCCACATGCTCCACCCCCATGACCTCCGCCATGTGGGCAGCGTGGAGGGCCAGGGTCTGCGCCGTCTGCTTCTCCGGGTCCTGGTGGACGAAGCTGTGGTGGACGTTCAGCCCCACCACGCCGCCGCTGTCCCGGATGGCCCGGAGCTGGTCGTCGGTGAGGTTCCGGGGGTGGGGGCAGAGGGCGCGGCAGTTGGAGTGGGAGGCGACGACAGGGCCTTGGGCCAGCCTCAAAACGTCCCGGAAGCCGCCGTCGTTCAGGTGGGAGACATCTATGAGCATTCCTAAGTCCTCCATCCGCTGGAGGACCTGCCGGCCCAGGCTGGTCAGGCCCTTGGCGGAGTTCTGGGCGGCCCCGGCGGCAAAGCGGTTGTCCTCGTTCCACGTCAGCATCCCCAGCCGGACCCCCAGGGAGGCCAGGCGGTCCAGGTCCTCCGGGCCATGAAGGCCCTCCATGCCTTCTACGGCCAGGAAGGCATAAAATTTCCCCTCCGCCCGGGCGGCCTCAGCCTCCCCGGCCGTGGAAACTACCGCCAGCCAGGGGCATTCGGCGAACTCCGCCTGGGCACACTGGAGCATGACCTCCAGCCGGTAGGAGGGGTCTTCGCAGCCGGGAACGCCCTCCCAGAAGGTCTGTCCCTGTCCCCGGCCGTACCAGAGGGCCAACACCAGCCCCTCCACACCGCCCTGGCGCAGGCGGCTCAGGTGGCGGTGCTCCAGGACATGGGTTTCCCCCGCCAGGCGGCGGCGGGTCACGTCGTAGAGAAGGTCGGAATGTCCGTCAAAAACCATGGGAAAACTCCTTTCCAGCGGGAGCGTGCCCGGGGGCGGAAGCCGCCGCCCGGTGCCAGAGGCTCCCTGGTTCATTCTATACCACGGGGGAGAAAATGACAACCCCGGACGCCCGTCCGGACGGCAGGGCGCCTCTTTTTGAGAAAAATCGTTTTTCCCTCTATGCAAAACCGGAAAAATACGCTAAAATAAAAGAGCTGCAAAATTCCGGGGAATTTCCAGGAAGACGAGATCGACGGAAAAGGGAGGTCACGCGATGACAAAACCGATATACCGGCGGGTGTTGCTGAAAATCAGCGGCGAGGCCCTGGCCGGGGAAAAGCACACGGGGCTGGATTTTCAGGTCATTGGACAGGTCTGCGACGTGGTGAAGCAGTGCCTGGACATGGGAGTCCAGGTGGGCCTGGTAGTTGGCGGGGGAAACTTCTGGCGGGGGGCCAAGGACGGCGGGGGCCGCATGGAGCGGACCCGGGCCGACCACATGGGCATGCTTGCCACCGTGATGAACTGCCTGGCGGTGGCGGATGTCTGTGAGCAAAAGGGCATCCCTGTTCGGGTCCAGACCGCCATTGAGATGCGCCCCATCGCCGAGCCGTACATTCGCTCCCGGGCCATCCGGCACCTGGAGAAGGGACGGGTGGTGATCTTTGGCTGCGGCACCGGCAACCCCTTCTTCTCCACGGACACCGCCGCAGTTCTTCGGGCTGCCGAGATCGGTGCGGAGGTGATTCTGCTGGCGAAGAATGTGGACGGTGTTTACTCCGCCGACCCGATGAAGGACCCCAGCGCCGTGAAATACGACTCCATCAGCTATGACGACGTGCTGGCCCAGCACCTGATGGTGATGGACACCACCGCCACGTCGCTGTCCATGGACAACCACATCCCCGTGCTGCTCTTTGCCCTGAAGGACCCCCAGAATATTGTCCGGGCGATTCTGGGCGAGAAGGTGGGTACCATTGTGAAGGAATAACCGGCTTTTCCGGAAGCATACAAAGGATTTGAAAGATCGAAAGGAGCGTCTCCATTATGTTAAAGGACGAATACAAGGTATACGAGGACAAGATGAAAAAGAGCATCGATTCTGTGGCGGCGGACTTTGCCTCCGTCCGGGCGGGCCGGGCCAATGCCGCCGTGCTGGACCGGATCATGGTGGATTACTACGGCAGCCCCACCCCCATTCAGCAGATTGCGGCCATTTCCTCCCCGGATCCCCGGACGTTGCTGATCTCTCCTTGGGATGCCTCCGCGCTCAAGCTCATTGAAAAGGCGATCCAGAACTCCGATTTGGGAATCAACCCCCAAAACGACGGCAAGGCTCTTCGCCTGGCTTTCCCCCAGCTGACGGAGGAGCGCCGGAAGGAGCTGGTCAAGCAGATCCGCAAGTACGCCGAGAGCGGCAAGGTGGCCGTCCGGAACATCCGCAGGGACGCCATGGACAACTTTAAAAAGCAGGAGAAGAAGTCCGAGATCACCGAGGACGAGCTGAAGCAGGTGGAAAAGGACTTCCAGAAGCTGACGGACGACAACTGCAAGAAGCTGGATGAGCTGCTGGCGAAAAAGGAAAAGGAATTGATGGCGGTCTGATGGCGGAGAACAGAAGCGAGACGGGGCGGCTTGCGCCGCCCCGCCACATTGCCATCATCATGGACGGCAACGGCCGCTGGGCCGAGAAGCGGGGCCTGCCCCGGACGGCGGGGCACAAGGCCGGGGCGGAGACCTTCCGGAAAAT
>JAAVYM010000032.1 GCA_022791135.1 Oscillibacter sp. | reverse complement strand
GGTGGCGGAAACCTAGGGCGCGGACGCGCTGCGTTTCAACCTCATCACCGGAAATTCTCCCGGAAACGACATGCGCTTCTACACGGAAAAGTGCGAGGCCATGCGGAACTTTGCCAACAAGATTTGGAACGCCAGCCGGTTCGTGATGATGAACCTGGAGGGTCGGGAGACTTACGCCCTGCCGGCGGCGGAGCGGCTGGAACGGGAGGACAAGTGGGTTCTCTCCAAGCTGAACACCCTGGTGAAGGAGGTCACCGAAAACCTGGACAGCTATGAAATCGGTGTGGCCTCCGCCAAGGTGTACGACTTCCTGTGGGACACCTACTGCGACTGGTATATTGAGCTGACCAAGACCCGCCTCAGCGGCGAGGACCCGGCGGCAAAAGAAACCGCCCAGAATGTGCTGTGCTATGTGCTGACAGAGCTTTTGAAGCTGTTGCATCCCTTCATGCCCTTCATCACCGAGGAGATTTTCCAGGCCCTGCCCAAGCAGGCGGGTTCGGAGGACAAGTTCCTGATGATGTCCCACTGGCCGGAGTATCGGGCGGAGCTGAGCTTCCCGGAGGAGGAGGCCGCCATGGAAGCCGTCATGGGCACCATCAAAGCTATTCGCGCCCGCCGGGCGGAGATGAATGTGCCCCCCAGCCGGAAGGCGGAGGTGCTGCTGGTCACCGCCGTGCCGGAACCCTACAAGCAGGGGCTGCACTTCCTGCAGCGGCTGGCGTTCGCCAGCCAGGTGGACTTCGCGGCGGAGCCTCCCGCCGACGTATCCGGCCAGGTGACGGTGGTTACACCCAACGCTACGGCCTATATGCCCATGAGCGAGCTGGTGGACGTGAAGGCGGAGCTGGAGCGGATTGCCAAGGAAAAGGAGAAGGCGGAGAACGGCCTTCGGATCGTGGAGCAGAAGCTGAGCAATGAAAAGTTTGTCTCCCGGGCCCCGGAGGCGGTGGTCAACGCCGAGAAGGAGAAGGCCGAAAAGTTCCGAGAACTGATCGCCAAGCTGGAGGAGTCCGCGAAGGCGCTGAATGCGTAATGGAAACAGGAAAGTCCCCGATGGCATAGCCATCGGGGACTTTTTGATTGAAAAGGGCAGGACCGGGCAGACGGAAATGGTCGCCCGTTCAGCGTTCTCTTTGCCACCGCTTCCATGCGAAAATCACGAGGACTGCCCAGGCGGCGATAAGGCATCCCACAAGAACCATAAGAAATGCTTTGTTCACAATGGAAGCTCCGCCGGCCAGCTCAACGTAAACAGCGTAAAGCAGGAGGCACCAGAAGGCTGCGCTGATGACGCCGCACAGGATCAAACAGTGGGATACCATCCGATGGTAAACCCGGGGAGATTGTCCTTTCAGCCTCCGGCTGGCCGCCAGCAGGAGAGCGGTCAGGATGAAAAGGCGGACAGAGCGGATTCTTATAGAGCGGTACCCCCTTCAAGAGCGGCACCGTCCTTCCGGACGGCTGCCGGATTTCATTTTATATTCTCCGGATGATCCGCCGCGTCCAAATCGACGGGGCGAAGAGCAGCAGCATGGGGAAGATCTCCAGCCGCCCCACCAGCATGTCGAAGGACAGCAGCAGCTTGGACCACCAGGCAAACCCGGCGAAGTTCCCCATGGGACCCACGGCCTCCAGGCCTGGGCCGATGTTGTTGATACAGGCCGCCACGGCGGTGAAGGTGGTGATGATGTCGAAGCCGTTCAGGCTCAAGAGCAAAAAGGAGGCCGTGAACACCAGCAAGTACACTGTGAGGAAGAGGTGCACGCTTCGAATGTGCTTGTCCGTGAGGGCCTTACCCTCGAAGCGAGTGGTGGTGATGGCGTTGGGATGGAGCATCTTCCGCATGTCCCCCCAGGAAGTCTTGGCCAGAATGACGATCCGGGCCACCTTGATGCCGCCGCCGGTAGAACCGGCGCAAGCCCCGATGAACATCAGTACCACCAGAATCCCCTTGGAAAAAGTCGGCCAGAGATTGAAATCCGCCGTGGCGTAGCCAGTGGTGGTGATGATGGAGGAGACCTGGAAGAAGGAGTAGCGCAGACTCTGAGCCACCGAGCCAAAGAGGTGGTAGATATCGGCGGCAATGGCGAGCACCGCCGCGCCCACGATGGCGAGGTAGGCCCACAGCTCCTCGGAGCGGAACACATCCCGAAACCGACGGATCAAAAGAAAGTAATAAAGGTTGAAGTTCACGCCAAAGAGGAGCATAAAGATACCAATGACCACATCGAAATAGGCGTTGTCGTAGGCTCCAACGCTGAGGTTTTTGCTGCTGAAGCCGCCGGTGCCGGCGGAACCGAAGGCATGGATACAGGCGTCAAACAGCGGCATCCCCCCCAGAAGCAAAAGGACGATCTCTGCCACCGTCATAGCCAGGTAGATACTGTAGAGGATCTTCGCGGTGTCGCTCATGCGGCTGACCAGCTTGCCCACAGAGGGACCCGGCATCTCCGCCCGGAGGAGATGCATCCCGTGGCCGTCGGTCATAGGCAGGACAGCTATGACAAATACCAATACGCCCATGCCGCCGATCCAATGGGTAAAGCTGCGCCAGAAGAGAATCCCCTGGTGCAAGGGTTCTACCGCCGTCAGGATAGTGGCGCCGGTGGTGGTGAGACCGGAGACGGTTTCAAAAAATGCATCAATAAAATTCGGGATGCAGCGGTCGATGACAAAGGGCAGCGCGCCGAAGGCGCTCATCAGCACCCAGGCCAGGGCCACCACTGCGAAGCCGTCCCGGGCGTAGAGCGCAGTCTGTTTGGGACGCCTTTGAAGGGGAAGGCCCGCCAGCAGCAGGAGAAGGATCGGGACCAGGAAGGGGAGTAGAGGCTCCCTGTACAGCAGGGCTGTCAGGCCGGGGAGAAGAAGAAGCGCCGCCTCCGTCCACAAAATCCGACCGAGGACGAAGCCAATCATTTGATAATTCAAGGAAAAGGCCCCCCTTTATGCCTGGCAGATGTCGTGGATGTCCTGGAGGGAGGTGTCCGTGGTGACGACGATGACATCGTCACCCAGAGAAAGAGAGTCGCTGCCGGAGGGAATGATGATTCTGCCGTTTTGCCGGACAATACCGGCCAGGAGGAGGCCGTTTCGGAGTTTCAGGTCCTTCAATGGGACACCGATGAAGGGCACGTCCGCCGTCACGCCGAACTCCAGGGCCTCTACCGCGCCATCCACCAGGCGGTGGAGCGTTTTGATCTGGGCGGCGGAGGCGCTCTCCATGGCCCGGACGTATTGAACAATCAGTTCCGTGGTGGTGGAGCGGGCGGAGATCACGCTGTCGATCATGCTCTCGTTGCTCACCAGGTCCACCAGGGACTTGCGGTTGATCTTTGCCACGACTTTGCAGTTGTTGCCGGACTCCTTAGCGGCGCACATGGACATCAAAATGTTGGCCTCGTCAATGCCTGTGATGGCTACGAAGGCGTCTGTCTGACGGATGCCCTCCTCGTGGAGGAGGTCGCTGTCCGTACCGTCTCCCACGATGACCAAGGCTTTGGGCAGCTGTTCACTCATCTGGATGCAGCGCTGCTCGTCCCGGTCTATAATTTTTACGGACATGCCCATGTTCAGCAGCTCGCTGGTGAGGTAATAGCAGATCTTGCTGGCCCCCACGATCATGACGGTGGACGCCTTGGAGCGGAAGACTCCCAGGTGGCGGAAGAACTGGGCCAGCTGGTCCGGAGAGGAGGTGAGGTAGATCTTGTCCCCGGCGCGGAGGACGAAATCGCCGGAGGGGATGATGGTTTCCCCCTTCCGGGCCACGGCACAGATTAGCACCCGGACCCGGATGTTCCGGTAAAGGTCCGAAAGCTGGAGGCCGTCCAGGGCGGAGTCCGCAGGAAGGCGGTACTCCACCAGCTCCAATCGGCCCTTGGAAAAGGACTCGACCTTCATGGCAGCGGGGAAGCGGAGGACCCGGGCGATCTCCCGGGCGGCGGCCCGCTCGGGATTGATGACCATAGAAAGACCCAGCTCATCCCGCATGAAGCGGAGCTGCTTTTCATACTCCGGGTTGCGGATGCGGGCAATGGTGTGCTTGGCGCCCAGCTTCCGGGCCACTAGGCAGGCGAGGATATTCAGCTCGTCCCGGGAGGTGGTGGCGATCAGCAGCTCCGCCTTTTCCACCTCCGCCTCCTTCTGCACGCTGGAAACGGCGCCGTTACCGCAGACGCCCATAACGTCGTAAATATTGATGATGCTGTCGATCAGACGGGGATCCTGGTCGATGACGGTGACATTATGCCCGTCGGCGGAGAGCTGCTGGGTCAGGGCGGAACCCACCTTGCCCGCGCCCACGATGATGATCTTCATGAGTTGCCTCCCAAAGACAGGCCGGGGCGAAAAACGCCCGGCTGGATACTCCCTGATTATATAGGATATTCACCAAAAAAGAAATACCCAATCCGTGAAAACCGTAAAATTTTTCCTTGACAAGCAAGGGACTCGTGTGTACAATAAATTCAATTATTTTAATTAAATAATTTTAGTTAAAATAATTGATATTTCGACAACAAGGAGATTTGCCATATGGAATTCGAGAAAATGCGGGACATTATTGTGGAGACCCTGGGCTGCGAGGCGGAGCAGGTGACGCTGGAGGCATCCCTGGCGGATGACCTGGGGGCCGATTCCCTGGCCGCCGTGGAGCTGGTCATGGCTCTGGAGGAGGCCAGCGGCATCACCATCGACGACGCCGACGTGGTGAACCTGAAGACCGTGGGCGACATTGTGAAGTATCTGGAGGAGCATAAGTAAGCAGCCGGCGGCGCGCGGAAAGGAGCGACTATGACCAACCAGGAAATTTACGATTTAATGGCTCGCTTCGACGCCAGCGGCCTTCAGACGCTGAAGCTGTCGCAGGGGGACTTGAAAATAGAGCTGGGGAAGGCGGCCCCTGCCGCCGTCCCGCTTGCGCCCGCCGCGGCTGCCCTCCCCGCTGTGCCCGCTATGCCGGCAGTGGAAGATGGAGCGGAGAAAAAACCGGTCATCTCTGCTCCGCTGGTGGGGACCTTCTACGCCGCGCCGGATCCAAAGCAGCCCCCCTTTGTAATGGCAGGGGACCGGGTAAAGAAGGGGCAGACCGTCTGTTTGCTGGAGGCGATGAAGACCATGATTGAAATTCCCGCCCCCTGCGAGTGCGTGATTGAGGAAGTTCTGAAAGCCAATGGGGAGCTGGCGGCTTTTGGGGAGGCGCTGATGCGCTATACGCCATGCTGAGGCGGGTGCTGATCGCCAACCGGGGGGAGATCGCCCTCCGGATTCTCCGAGCCTGCCGGGAGATGGAGATTGAGACAGTGGCCGCCTATTCCGAGGCGGATGCCGAGGCACTTCCCGTCCAGCTGGCCACGGAGGCGGTGTGCGTCGGGCCGGCCAGGGCGGCGGACAGCTACCTCAATCAGGGCGCGTTGCTGACGGCGGCCCTGGCAACTGGCTGCGACGGCGTGCACCCGGGATACGGCTTCTTGTCGGAAAACCCGGATTTTGCCGACGCCTGTGCGGCAGCAGGGCTTGTGTTTATCGGCCCCTCCGGGGACGCCATCCGGAAGGCGGGGTCCAAGTCTGCTGCCCGGGATTTGATGAAGGCGGCGGGCGTACCCGTGACGCCCGGCTCTGACGGGCCGGTCTCCTCTGTGGCGGCGGCGCTGGCGGCGGCGGGGGCGGTGGGCTACCCCGTGCTGCTGAAGGCGTCCTCCGGCGGCGGCGGGCGGGGCATCCGCCGCTGCGACGGCCCGGAGGACCTCCCCGGCGCCTTTGCCGGGGCGAAGGCAGAGGCTGCCGCCTGTTTTGGAAACGACGAGATGTATTTGGAAAAGCTGGTGCTGCGCCCCCGGCATGTGGAGGTGCAGATTCTGGCAGACCGGCAAGGGAACGCCATTTACCTGGGAGACCGAGACTGCTCCGTCCAGCGGCGGAACCAGAAGCTGATTGAAGAGGCTCCCGCCCCGGGACTTAGTCCGGAGCTTCGGAGGGCCATGGGCCAGGCCGCCGTCCGGGCGGCGAAGGCCGTGGGGTACGAGGGGGCAGGGACCGTGGAGTTTCTGGTGGACGGGAAGAAATTCTACTTTATGGAGATGAATACTCGCATCCAAGTAGAGCATGGGGTGACGGAATTGGTGACCGGCGTGGATCTGGTTCGCCAGCAGCTGCGGATTGCCTCCGGGCGGCCTCTGGACATCCGGCAGGAGGACGTCCGGGTTCGGGGCTGTGCCATCGAGTGCCGGATCAATGCCGAGGACCCGGAGAAGGAGTTCCACCCCTGCCCGGGGAAGGTGGAGTTCCTTCACTTTCCTGGCGGCGCGGGGGTGCGAGTGGATTCCTGCCTGTACAACGGGTGCACGCTGTCTCCTTATTACGACTCTCTGGCGGCCAAACTTATGGCTCACGGGGCTACCCGGCTGGAGGCCATCCGGAAGCTCCGCCGCTGTCTGGAGGAGTTCACACTGGAGGGCTTTCCCACCAACGCGGAGCTGTCCTATGAGATTTTGTACCACCCCGCCTTTGCCCGGGGACGGTACACCACGGCCTTTTTGGACGAACACCTCCCTGAGCTGCTGGACTTCAGCCGCCGGGCGGGGGAGAGGGAGGCTGAGCTATGAACAACATCTTTGCCAAGCGCCGGGCCAGGCTGCTGGCTATGAAGGCTATCCGGGACAACTATATCCCGGGGGACCAGATGATGTCCTGCCCTGGTTGCGGGAAGGAGAGCCGGCGGAAGGACGTGAGTGAGGGCCTTTTCGTCTGCCCCCTCTGCGGCTATCATTTCCCCATCGGCGCCTATTACCGGCTCAGCACCATTTTGGATTCCGGCAGCTTCCGGGAGCTGAACGCAAAGCTCCCTGCCGCAGATCCGCTGCGCTTCCCCGGCTACCGGGAGAAGCAGCGATCCGCCCAGCGAAAAACCGGACTGACAGAGGCTGCCGTCACCGCCACTGGGACCATCGGCGGGCGCAAATGCGTGGTGGGAGTGCTGGACAGCCGCTATTTTATGGGAAGCATGAGCGCCGCCGTAGGGGAGAAGATCACACTGGCTATCGAGTTTGCGGCAAAGAACAAGCTGCCGCTGATCCTTTTCTCTGCCAGTGGAGGGGCCAGGATGCAGGAGGGAATTCTATCTCTTATGCAGATGGCCAAGACCAGCGCTGCCCTGGCCCGGTTTTCGGACAGGGGGTTGTTGTATATCTCCGTGCTGACGGACCCCACCACCGGGGGCGTCACCGCCAGCTTTGCCTCCCTGGGGGACATCATCCTGGCGGAGCCGGGGGCCTTGATTGGCTTTGCCGGTCCTCGGGTGATTCAGCAGACCATAGGCCAGACGCTGCCGGAGGGGTTCCAGCGGGCGGAGTACCAGGAGGAACACGGCTTTGTGGACGCAGTGGTCCCCCGGTGCGAGCTGCGGGACACCCTGGCGCTGCTGCTGCGGCTCCACGAGAGGGGAGGACGCTCATGAACAAGCTCACCGCCGCAGAGCGGGTGGCTGTGGCCCGCCACCCCCAGCGGCCCCATATTACGGACTATGTGAACGCGCTATTCACCGGTTTTTTTGAGCAGAAGGGAGACCGCCTGTGCCGGGAGGACCCGGCTATTTTAGGCGGGATCGCCTTCTACCACGGCCGCCCCGTCACCGTCATCGGAACCCGGAAAGGTAAAACGGCGGAGGAGAGCCTCCGCTGTAATTTTGGCATGCCGGGTCCGGAGGGGTACCGCAAGGCTTTGCGGCTGATGAAACAGGCGGAGAAATTTCGCAGGCCGGTGATTACGTTTATAGACACCTCTGGGGCCTACCCGGGCCTGGAGGCCGAGGCCAGGGGACAGGGGGAGGCCATCGCTCGGAACCTGTTGGAGATGAGCCGGCTGACCGTTCCGGTGTTGGCCGTCGTCACCGGGGAGGGTAACAGCGGCGGGGCGTTGGCCCTGGCCGTGGCCGACCGGGTGCTGATGCTGGAAAACGCCGTGTACGCCATTTTGTCCCCGGAAGGTTTCGCTTCTATCCTCTGGCGGGACGCCGGGCGGCATGAGGAGGCGTGCGAGCTGATGAAGCTCACGGCCCCGGACCTGTTGGAGCTGGGCGTGGTGGACGACATCATTCCGGAGCCGGAGGGCGGCGCTCACCTGGACCCGGTGCAGGCATTTCGGGAGCTGGACCGGGCCATCAGCCGGCATATGAACGCGCTGGTGAAGGAGAGTGGACAGAGCCTGGCGGCGAGACGATATCAAAAATTTAGAAAGATGGGCGTGCCCCCCAAGGAGGAGACATGAACGGAATCAAGATCAGGGGGACCGGGCGGGGCGTACCGGGAAAGATCGTGACCAACCGGGACCTGGAGCGGATTGTAGAAACCAGCGACGAATGGATTACGGCCCGCACCGGCATCAAGACCCGGCATCAGTGCGCCGGGGAAGAGACCTTCTCTGCCATGGCTGCCGCATCCGCCCGGGGGGCTCTGGTGGAAGCGGGGATTTCTCCAGAGGAGATCGGCGCGTGTATCGTTGCCACGGCGACGGCAGAGACCCTGGTACCCTCCGCCGCGTGCGCCCTCCAGCGGGAGCTGGGACTGCCCCAGGATATTCCGTGCTTTGATTTAAATGCGGCCTGCACCGGCTTTCTCTTTGCCCTGCACACCATGGAGTGCCTGCTAAACGCCTCCCCCCGGAAATTCGGGCTGGTGGTGGGGGCAGAGAACCTGAGCCGCGTGGTGGACTGGACGGACCGGGGGACCTGTATCCTCTTCGGAGACGGAGCGGGGGCTGCCGTGGTGGAGTGTCAGGAGGGCTGGCCCTCCATCTGTGCGGTGCTGGGCTGCTGTGGAAATGATGAACTGCTGCACCTGTCCGGCGTGGAATCCGGGGGACACAGCTATCTCGCTATGGAGGGAACCCGGGTATTCAAGTTCGCCGTAGAGGCGGTGCCTTGGTGTGTAGAGCAGGTGCTGGGAAAGACTGGGCGGACGGTGGAGGACGTGGACTTTTTCGTTTTCCACCAGGCCAATGCCCGGATCATCGACCTGGCGGCGCGGAAGTGCCGCATTCCGCCGGAGAAGTACTATAAAAACATTCAGGAGTACGGCAACACCTCCGCTGCTAGTATTCCCCTGGTCCTCAGCGAGCTGCGGGAGCAGGGACGGGTTAGTCCAGGCAGCCGGGTGCTGGCAGTGGGCTTTGGCGGGGGCCTGACCTGGGGCGGGTGCTTGATCGAGTTTGCATAAGGGAAGGCGCTTGCCAAGCGGAAATTAGGAGTTGGGAACTTTTCGGGACAGGTGAAAAGAACCGCGCGATTTTCCCTTCCCAATTCCTAATAATGAAGAGGGGTATCGTTTTGAAAAAGCTGAATGAAATTCTGGGGACGGAGTTTCCCATTATCCAGGGCGGCATGGCCAACATTGCCACCGGCGAGTTTGCTGCCGCCTGTTCCAACGCCGGGGCGCTGGGCATGATCGCCACCGGCGGATGGGATGCGGACCGGCTCCGGCGGGAGATCCGCCGGGCCAAGGAGCGAACCAGCAAGCCTTTCGGCGTGAATCTCATGCTGATGAGTCCCTACGCCGCAGACATCGCTCAGGTTATCCTGGACGAGGACGTGAAGGTGGTCACCACCGGCGCGGGGAATCCGGGGCAGTTTATTCCGGCCTGGAAGGAGGCTGGAATTAAGGTGATTCCCGTGGTGGCGGCGGCGGTGCTGGCAAAGCGGCTGGCCCGTTACGGCGTAGACGCCTTCATCGCCGAGGGCACGGAATCCGGAGGCCACGTGGGGGAGATGACCACCATGGCTCTGGTGCCTCAGGTTATCGATGCAGTGGATGTACCCGTCGTCGCGGCGGGAGGCGTCGCGGACGGGCGGCAGATGGCGGCGGCGCTGGCCCTGGGGGCCTGCGGCGTGCAGGTGGGAACCTGCCTGCTGGCAAGTGAGGAATGCCCCATTCACGAAAACTACAAGCATGCCGTCCTGAAGGCCAAGGACAGCGACACCACCGTCACGGGCCGGTCCATTGGCGGACCGGTGCGGGTGCTGAAAAACAAGATGGCGCGAGAGTATCTGGCCCTGGAGAAGCGGGGGGCGACTCTGGAGGAGCTGGAGACGGTCACTTTAGGAGGACTCCGCCGGGCGGTGCTGGAGGGCGATGTAGAGCATGGCAGCGTCATGATGGGTCAGGTGGCAGGCCTACTGCGGGAGATCAAGCCTGTGCGGCAGATTTTTGAGGAGCTGTACGCCGGAGGAAGGGCCGTTTTGGAACAGGTGGAGCGGGAATGGAGGTAAAGCTGGGAGGCAAGGTCCTGCCTATCCCCATACTACAGGGGGGGATGGGCATCGGTGTCAGTCTGGAGTGCCTGGCGGGGGCCGTGGCCGCCTGTGGCGGTATGGGAACTCTTTCTGCGGCCTTCTGCGGATTCCGGGAGGCAGACTTCCGGAACAATTCCCGGGAGGCCAACCTCCGGGCGCTGGCGCGGCAGGTCCGCCGGGCCAAGGAGATCGCCGGAGGCGCAGGGCTGGTGGCGGTGAACGTCATGGTAGCCGCCGCCCAGTATGCCGACAGCGTACGGACCGCCCTCCGGGCGGGGGCGGATGCCGTTGTCTGCGGCGCGGGGCTGCCGAAGGATTTGCCGGCCCTGGCGGCGGAGGTTCCGGAGAGCGGCGCGGCCCTGGCCCCGGTGGTCAGCGGCGGACGTTCCGCTGCGTTGATCTGCAAGCTCTGGGACCGGCGGTACGGCCGGATTCCCGACTTCATGATTTTGGAAGGCCCTCTGGCGGGCGGGCACTTGGGCTTCTCCCCCGAGGAGGCCCGGGAAGCTCAGGCGGGCCGGCCTAAGCCCCTTTCCGGCCTTCTCCGCGAGGTGCTGGAGGGCCTGGGACCCTTCCGGGAGAAGTATGGGCGGGACGTTCCGGTGTTCGTAGCAGGGGGCGTGAAAAACGGCGGAGAGATGCGTAACTATATGAACGAGGGCGCCGCCGGGGCGCAGTTTGCCACCCGGTTTATCGCCACGGAGGAGTGCGACGCCGGCCCGGGCTTTCAGCGGGCGCTGCTGAGTGCCCGGGCGGAGGACGTTGTTATCGTCCAAAGCCCGGTGGGCATGCCAGGCCGGGCGCTGAAAAGCCCGCTGATCCAGCGGGTGGAGGCCGGGACGCAGCCGGGTGTCGGCCATTGCGACCGGTGCCTCGCCGCGTGCAATCCCAAGACGGCGCCCTACTGTATCTCCAAAGCTCTGATCGCCGCCGTAGAGGGAGATTGGGAGAACGGACTCTTTTTCTGCGGAGCTAACGTGGGAGAGGTCAACGCCCTCTCCACCGTCAGGGCGCAGATGGACCAGATTTTGAACGAATGGAGGGCCGCGCCATGAAGCTCGGTTTCCTATACGCTGGACAGGGCAGCCAGTATCCTGGGATGGGGGAGGATCTGTACCAGGCGTATCCCACTTTCCGGGCAGTGTTTGACGCCGCCCAGGGGGAAGTGGAGTTTGATTTGAAGCGGGTCTGCTTTCAGGACCCGGAGGACGTTTTGAATCAGACCCGGTACACCCAGCCCTGCATGGTGGCCTTTGCTGCCGGGCTGACGGCGGTGCTGGCGGAGCGTGGCATCGTCCCCGCGGCGGCGGCGGGACTGTCTCTGGGGGAATATTCCGCCCTTCATGCCGCTAAGGTGCTCGACGCGCGGACGGCTGTCCGGCTGGTGGCTTTCCGAGGCAGGGCTATGGAGGAGGCGGCGGCGGGCCGGGAAAGCGCCATGATAGCCGTCCTGGGCTTGGACCGGGAGACGCTGGAGGCCGTCTGCGCGGACGCGGCGGCGCTGGGTACCGTGATCATTGCCAACTACAACTGCCCGGGGCAGCTGGTTATCGGCGGGGACAAGGCGGCGGTGGAGAAGGCCGCCGCCCTGGCGAAGGAGCGGGGCGCGAAGCGCTGTTTGCCGCTGAGGGTCAGCGGACCCTTCCACACGCCGCTGATGCGGCCTGCCGGGGAGGCGCTGGAACGGTATTTCCAGGGCGTTTCCTTTGGGGAGATGGCCATTCCCGTGGTGTTCAACTGCCTGGGCCGGGAAATGGACGAGGAGACTTCCATCCCCGCCCTGCTGGTGAGGCAGGTGCAAAGCAGCGTGTATATGGAGGACTCCATCCGCCGCCTGGCGGAGCTGGGCCTGGACGCCCTGGTAGAGATTGGACCGGGGAAGGCCCTCAGTGGATTTGTGAAGAAGACGGTTCCCGGTTTCCCGGTTTACGCCGTAGAGAAGGTTCAAGACGTGGAGAGTCTGGAAGAGGCAGTAAAGGAGAGCGCAGGATGAGATTTGAGGGAAGGACCGCTATCGTCACCGGCGGGAGCCGGGGGATTGGCCGGGCTGTCTGCCTGGAGCTGGCAAGGGGAGGGGCCAACGTGGTCTTGTGCTACGCCGGAAACGAGACGGCCGCCCTGGAGACGGCAAGGTCCGTGGAGGAGTTGGGCGCTAAGGCGCTGACCGTCCGCTGCGACGTGTCTGACGCCGCCCAGGCGGATGCTCTAGTCAAGGCCGCCGTGGAGGCCTTTGACCGGGTGGACATCCTGGTGAACAACGCCGGGATCACCCGGGACAATCTGCTGCTGCGGATGAGCGAGGCGGATTTTGACGCGGTGATCTCCGCCAATTTGAAAGGTACCTTTTTGTGCATGAAGGCCGTCAGCCGCCTGATGCTGAAGCAGCGCTATGGCCGGATTGTGAACCTGAGCAGCGTGGTGGGCCTCCGGGGCAACGCCGGGCAGGTGAACTATGCCGCCAGCAAGGCAGGGGTTGTGGGTATGACAAAATCCCTGGCCAAGGAGCTGGCCGCCCGCGGGGTAACGGTCAACGCCGTGGCCCCGGGCTTCATCGAGACCGACATGACCGCTGCCCTGACTGAGCAGGCCCGGGCAGCCGCCCTTGGGAGTATTCCTATGGGGCGGCTGGGTACGGCGGAGGACGTAGCGAAGGCAGTGGCCTTCCTGGCGGGCGACAGCGCCGCCTATATCACCGGGCAGGTCTTGGCGGTAGATGGCGGTATGGCCATGTGAAGCCGCGGGAATATCCGCAGCCCTGAGAATCTATGGAGCTGCGGACGTTTGCCCGGCAGCTGGACCATGGGATTGAAAGAGAATTCCGTTTCCCATTCCCAATTAAGGAGGAAAAACTATGGAACGACGCAGAGTCGTGATCACTGGCCTGGGAGCCGTGACGCCGCTGGGGCTTACCGCCGGGGAGAGCTGGCAGAACGCCCGGGAAGGCCGCTGCGGCATCGGACCCGTCACCCAATTTGACCCCACCGGGATGAAGGTGCGCCTGGCCGCCGAAGTCAGGGGCTTTGAGCCGGAGACGTTGTTCGGCAAACCAGAAGCCAAACGGATGGGCCGCTTTACCCAGTTTGCCTTGGCGGCTGCCCAGGAGGCTCTGGGCAGTTTCCGGGTTTCGGAAGCGGAGGCGGAGCGCTGTGGCGTCGTGGTCTCCAGCGGTATCGGCGGCATCGGAATCACAGAGGAGGAGCATGACCGCGGCCTGGCCCGGGGCTGGGACCGGGTGTCGCCCTTCTTCATTCCCACCGGCATCTGCAATATGGCCGCGGGCCGGGTTGCCATCGACGCGGGCTTTCGGGGGATGTGCTCCTGCCCTGTGGCGGCCTGCGCCGGTGGGGCCAACGCGGTGGGGGACGCCTTTCACTACATTCGGGACGGCTACGCGGAGATGATGCTCTGCGGCGGGGCGGAGGCGGCGCTGACGCCCCTGGCTGTGGGTGGCTTTACCTCCATGCGGGCGCTGTCCCAGAGCGTGGACCCCAGCCGGGCTTCCATCCCCTTTGACGGGGAGCGGAGCGGCTTTGTGATGGGAGAGGGCGCGGGGATCCTCCTGCTGGAGGAACTGGACCACGCCCTATCCAGGGGGGCGAAAATTGTCGCCGAAATTGTGGGCTATGGGGCCACCTGCGACGCCTATCACATGACCGCTCCCCGGGCGGATGGCAGCGGCGGCGCGGCGGCCATGGCCATGGCCCTGGCGGACGGCGGCGTGGAGCGGACAGCAGTGGACTATATCAACGCCCACGGCACCTCCACCCACCTCAACGATGCTGGGGAGACCGCCGCCATCAAAACGGTTTTCGGGGACCATGCCTACAAGCTGGCCGTTAGCTCCACCAAGTCTATGACCGGTCATATGCTGGGGGCGGCGGGGGCAGTGGAGGCCATCTTTTCCGCCTTGGCGCTGCGGGATGGGTTCATCCCCGCAACGATCAACTATCAGGTTCCGGACCCGGAGTGCGATCTGGACGTGACCCCCAATCAGGGGCGGGAGGCGGCGCTGCGTTATGTCCTCTCCAACTCCCTGGGTTTCGGCGGGCACAACGCCAGCTTACTGTTTCAAAAGTGGGAGGGCTGAACATGGGTATGCACTACGACTCCAATCAAATCGCGGAAATTCTGCCCCACCGGTATCCCTTTGCCCTGGTGGACAAAATTGTGGACGGGGAGCCGGGACAGTGGGCCAGAGGTGTGAAGTGCGTCACGGTAAACGAACCGTTTTTCCAGGGGCACTTTCCCCAAAAGCATGTTATGCCCGGGGTGCTCCTCATCGAGGCGCTGGCCCAGGTGGGGGGTGTGGCGGTGCTGGCCCTGCCGGAAAACCGTGGAAAGCTGGCCTTCCTGGGCCGGGTGAAGGATGCCCGGTTCAAACGTCAGGTAATTCCCGGGGATGTAGTGGAGCTGGAATGCCGCCTGATCCGGCAGAAGGGTCCTATCGGCGTAGGGGAATGCGTAGCCAAGGTGGAGGGGGAGACCGCCGTCACGGCGGAGCTGACCTTTGCCATTGGATAAGATATGAAAAGCTCCGGTTGCCTTTTCCATCCGATTTGGTTATAATATGGTCAGTGCCGCCGGATAGAGGGCGGCGCGAGGAGCGCATGAGGAGGAAGGACCATGCTGGAGCAGACGTTCAACAGCATTTATTCAAAGTTCAAGCTGCACTTTTATCAGGAGATTTTCCGGCGCTTTCAGGACCGGGAGGCCAGCTTGACAACGGTGGAGACCTTTTGCATGGAGTCCATCCAGGCCTTGGGCAGCCCCAGCATCAACGAGTTTGCCGGCTTCATGCGGATTTCTCCGCCCAATGCGGCTTATAAGGTCAACAGCCTGGTGAAGAAGGGCTATGTCCGCAAGGTTCAGTCCGCCAGCGACCGGAGAGAGTACCATTTGGTGCCTACCCAAAAATATGTAGACTATTACAACATCTCCAGAGGCTATATTGACACGGTGATGAAGCGGGTAACCGCCCGCTTTACGCCGGAGGAGTGCGCCAAGCTGGAGGAGATGCTCCAGGTGGTGGACCGGGAGCTGATGCCGGAGGTGGGTCTTCCGCTGGAACCGGATCCACAGGCATAAAAATCAGGCGGCAGGTGAAAGCCTGCCGCCTGATTTTGGAAAAGGGGGGCCGCTTACTTGCGGTTCTCCTTCTGGTTCTGGCTGCGCTGTTCCTTCTGGTTGTTCTGCTGCTCGCGCTCGTTCTGGTTGTTGCGGTTCTCCATGAGAGCACCTCCTTTCAGCTCCAGAGGGTATCTTCCGACCGCCGGACCGCCGTTTTACGGGCGGACGCCCCGCCGGTCCGAAGACACCCTCCAGTGAGTTCAGAGATATTCTTGCCGGAGAAGATGAAAAATATTCATCATAACTTTAGATTTCTCTCCGGAGGGCCGTTATTTACCGGGGACTGGCATAGGATGTCAGGATACAAAGAGCAAAAAAGGACGAAACAGAAGCCGGAAACGCCCTGTAGGCTGAAAGTGCTACATGCACCTTAACGTTCCGGCGAAGCGGAAACTTGGGCTGCTGTGCCGCCAAAGGGGCGATTTCATAAAACGATATGAAAATGATGGCGGGTTGTGCCGATCAGCCCGCCATCATAGTTGTCTTGACACATTATCCATATTAAGAAGGGGACAAATATTCAGCATGGTCCCGACCATGCCGGCCGCCTTGGAGATTCTCCCGCCCCGGATATAAAAAGACAGGCCTGTGGAAAAGAACCAGTGGTGTATCCGCAGTTTGTTGGCCTCTGGCCAGCTGCGCAGTTCATCAATGCCGTTTCCCTCGTCCCGCAAATTCGCCAGGGTTTCCATTATCAGTCCATACCCGCTGGAAGCGCCAAGAGAATCCGGAATGTAAATTTTTCGCTCCGGATACTTCTCTTCCAGCTCCTTCCCCGCGATGCAGGCGGCGTTGTAGGTGCCGGTCAAGCCGCTGGAAAGCGTAATATGGAGGATATCCAACCCCTCCTGCAGCATGGCTTCAAAATGTCCGATGTATTCTTTTACGCTCACCTGCGAGGTTTTCGTTTCCACACCGGCGGACATGCGGCGGAACAATTCCGCAGAGGGCATGGAAACACCTATATCATCCAAGTATTCCGTACCATCCAGCATGTATTTGAAGCAGACGTAGCGAATGCCTCTTTTTCATTCGGGCCGGGTTTAGATCTACTGCGGAACAGCAGCTCAAGCAAAAGTCATGCATATGTAGGTGGCCTCCGTTGACAAAGCCCGTAGGGCGGTTACAATGTGAGGCAAGTGTATCACATTGCGCCAGCTATATCAATAAGTCCATCCGGGACAAAATTACGCCTTATGTATCAGGAGATGGAGGAGGGCACTTGTGATGGACAAACGGAAAGAGGCGAATATGCGTGTCAAGCGGCAAATTACCAATGCGCTGTTTGATCTCATGAAGGAAAAGAGTCTGGCGAGTATTCATATTACAGAGCTGACAGATAGCGCAGGCGTAGCGCTCGCCTCTTTTTACCGCAACTATTGCTCAAAGGAAGATGTCCTTGTCACGTTGATTCGGGATATTCTGAATGAATTTAAGGGGGAAATTGACGCAAGCAGAGGCGGTTCTTATACGTATGAAAATGTGCTGCTGAGCTTTCTGCATTATGTGAAGCTTCACATAATGCAGACATTTTCTGTTCGGAGATCGTACTCACCCTGCGTGAGAAAAATCCCGCGATCAAACTTCATTGTATCCTCCCCTGCACAGCGCAGGCGGAGAAGTGGTCAGTTTCCTCGCAGGAACTTTATCGCTCCATCCTGGGGCGGGCCGATTCAGTTGTCTATGTCAGTCGGGACTACCACGAAAAATGTATGCTGGACCGCAACCGCTTTTTAGTGGAACACGCCGCCGTCCTGCTGGCCGTCTACAACGGGGCAAAGCGCAGCGGGACCGGCGCAACTGTAAACTACGCCAGGAAAATGAACCGGGAGATTATCATAATCGCTCCCATTACCCAGCACATCACCCGTGAAGGTTCGGCCTTGAATTTGAAACTGTGAGGGGGCTGGATATGAGGCGTTTAGTATTTGCCCTTCTCCTGCCGCTGATATTGGTTTTGGCCGGATGTGGAATAACACAAAGTGCAGGTTCAAATGATACCGCAGTCTCTGCAAATCCGGTTTATTACTCCGATATATCCGCCGAGGATTGTTACCTGTGCGGAGGCGGTATAGAAAATCTGATACCGTCCTATTGGGGGCAAAACAACATTGCCCTTATCAGCTTGAATACCTTCGAGATCAAGCCGCTTGAAATCAACCGTTACGACAGGCTGGACGGACGGCTGATTGAGGAATAAGCTGGCTTTGTATCTTTTGGCGGAGGCGGAAGTCAGAACGGCGGCTTTTCTGCAACTTTGATGCAGGACCATGACAGAGGATATGCTACCGGCTCAGTTGATTTTTGCAATGATGCAGTGCTGGACGTAAGCAAGGCAGCGGGGTTTTTGTGTAAGGACTGCTTGAATGAAATCCTGCCGCCGCAGGCTGATCGCTGCTTTGGCGTTGGAGCCATCAACCTTGCCACGAAGAAAGTCCGCATATTTGAAGAATGTCTCGGCGGTTTTACCTTGGGGGACTTTTACATTGACTGCAATTTACAGAACCAGGACAGAGAGAAATGTCAGATGGACATTTTAACTTTCTACTGTCCGATACGATACCAAAATGAATCCTGACGAGGATTCATTTTCCTGCGCGGATGTGCAGGAAGGAGCGACCGAAGGGAGCGGAAAAGGCACGCCGTCAGGCGTGTTCGACTGGACGCAGAGCGGCCAGTCCGGGGCTTGGGGGAACCCCAACAAGCTGCATCGGGATATCGAAAACGATATTCCGATGCCCTGCTTGCCCATGATTGGCTCGCTCTATGCAGGCTGGGAAGAATCTTCAAATTTTAACTCTTGCACCTGCTTCAAAAACCTTTGTGCTTCTGGACTAATATCTTCGGCATATAAAAGGCCATATGGAAGTGAAAAATTCCATTGTACGGGTACAGTTTTTAAGGATGGGTGGATATTATGCCAACGGTCTTGGGTCAGCAGCAGCACACCATTTTCCTCGCAATAGTTGAAGGTATCCATATCATAGAAATAACTGCTGTCCTCCATGATGATCTGCGGATGGGTCAATTTCAGCATCTCCCGCATATCGTCCAGTAAAGGGGAACTACCCGTTTTCACAGTCATGATATGCTGACCATACAAATCACGAAATTCCAACGATTCCTTTTTCACAAGTGCGTTTGTCTTTGGTATTGCAACACACAGATTACACTTCCAAAGTTCGTAGAAACATGGTGCGTTTTGTAAGAGCGAGGATTCTATGGTTCCCACCAAAAAATCAATGTCTTTTCCTAAAGATGATGTAACAGAAAGAATTTGATCGTCTGTGTATGACACAATTTTAATCTTAAATTCCTCTGGATTTGCAGCCTTCTCATTCCACAGTGTCAAGAACTGGTGGCAGGGATGCAACATGGAGGAACCAATGCGGATAATCTTTGCGGCTTTATCCTGGGCGGCTTTGGCCCGCTCAATTGCCCGCTGAGATTCCCGCATTATTTTTTTAGAATCTTTGTAGATGGATTCGCCTGCGGCAGTCAGTACGATGCCTTGATTACTGCGTTTGATTAGTTTCATCCCAAGATGACTTTCCAGTGCGTTCATCTGTTTCATAACAGCCGCCGGTGTAATAAACAGCTTTGCCGCCGCCTTACTCAAGCTCTTACAGTCTACCACGGCAAGAAAGGTATCTAACAGTTGATTATACATCGCTCACGCCCCGCATTTACGTTTAGTAAATGCAGTATATATCTTTTGGTAATTCCATGTCAAGAGAAACAGGTGCATAATAGAAAACAAGACAGAACTGCGAACTCAACAGAACGGCAGACTGCACTATGCAAAAACGGGCAGGGACCGAGATGTCTCGTAACTGACAACACCATTATGAGGGAGAATCTGTGGAAATTAAACAGGGTTTAGCAGGAGTTTATCTCAACTTTGAAATGGAGGACATTGATGTGGAATTGGTAACATTGAACAACCACGTAAAGATGCCCGCAGAGGGGCCGGGCGTGTTCCGGATTGAAAATCTGGCAGACTGTGAGCGGGCTGTCCTGGAAGCCCTGAAAACGGGGTATCGGATGATCGACACGGCGGCTTCTTACGGAAACGAGGAAGCAGTTGGAGCGGCAGTCAAAAAAAGCGGGGTTCCCCGCGAGGATATTTTCATTTCCACAAAGGTATGGGTGCAGGATTTTGGCTATGAAAAAACCAAAAAGGCTGTGATGGCATCCCTTAAAAAGCTGGATATGGAATATGTCGATCTGGTTCTCCTTCACCAGCAGCTTTCCGATTACTACGGTTCGTGGAGGGCGCTGGAGGAACTTTACCGTGAGGGAAAAATCCGTGCCATTGGCGTATCTAATTTTTATCCGGATCGTCTTGCGGACCTGTGCGTTAATGCGGAGATTCCACCGGCAGTAAACCAGATCGAGTGCCACCCATTTTACCAGAGGACGTATGATCTGAAGGTGATGAAGGATTTGGGCGTAGCACCGATGGCCTGGGCACCCTTTGCCGAGGGAGGCCACAATATTTGGAATAATGAGGTGCTGAAAAGGATCGGCAGCAAGTATGGAAAAAGTGTGGCGCAGACGGCGCTCCGTTTTAATATCCAGCGCGGCGTGATCGTCATTCCGAAAACGGTTCATAAAGAACGGATGGCCGAAAATCTGAATATCTGGGATTTTACCTTGGGAGAGGAGGACATGGAACAGATCAGACGCCTGGACACCGGACACACAGAGATCGTTGACCATTTGAAGATTGATATAGTGAAGTTCTTGAACCGGCACAAAATTCATAACTGACCCGTGAACTTCGCTTTACAGGACGTAAAGATGATGGACGGGGAAAACATCTGGTTAAGGCATACCACGAAAAACGATGAAGGAGGAACATAAAAATGGAATATGCGGTTTTGAATAATGGGGTAAAAATCCCCATGCTGGGCTACGGGGTGTTCCAGATTCCCAGGGAGGACACAAAACGCTGTGTGTTGGATGCCATTTCCGCCGGCTACCGCAGCATCGACACCGCCCAAGGCTACTACAACGAAGATGCGGTAGGCGAGGCCATCACTGCCTGCGGCATTCCCCGCGATGAGCTGTTCCTGACCACTAAAATCTGGATCAGCAACGGCGGCTATGAAAAGGCCAAGGCATCCATTGACGAATCCCTGCGAAAACTGCAAACGGACTATGTGGACCTGATGCTGATTCACCAGCCCTTTAATGACTACTACGGCTCCTATTGGGCCATGGAGGAGGCATACCGGGCCGGAAAAATCCGGGCCATCGGTGTCAGCAACTTCATGCCGGACCGCTTCATTGACATCGCCGGTTTTGTGGAGGTCACTCCGGCAGTCAATCAGTTGGAGGTCCATGTGTTCCAGCAGCAGAAGATCGCCAGAGAGATTTTGAAAAAGCATGAAACCCAGCTCATGGCATGGTCGCCGCTGGCCCAGGGCAAAAACGGCATCTTCACCAACGAGGCCCTGACGGAGATTGGCGCAAAGTACGGCAAAACCGCCGCCCAGATAAATCTGCGCTTCCTGCTCCAGTCCGGCGTGGTGGTGATTCCCAAGTCCACCCACAAAGAGCGCATGGAGGAGAACTTCAACCTGTTTGACTTCAGCCTGACGGATGCGGAAATGCACAGCCTGGAGGCCCTGGATTTGGGTCACAGCCAGTTTATTGACCACTATGCCCCGGATGTGGCTGAAATGTTTGTCAGCGCCGGAAAAGTGTAAAAGAGGAAAGAAAAATGCCTTATATTGCAATCAAATCTTTCCCTAAAGATGAGGAAACCAAGCAGAAGGTCATTGCGGAGATCAATCGCGTCTTTCTGGCCTCCTGGGGCTGTCCCCAGGAGGCCATTACCATCTCTTTGGAGGAAGTTTCCCCGGCAGAGTGGGATGAGAAGGTGCGCAAGCCTGATATTCTGCCCAGGTTGGACAAAATGGTGATCCTGGACGGCAGGGAAACCAACGGATAGGAGGAAATACAGCTATGAGTGAGATTAAAAAGCTGGGCTTCGGCCTGATGCGTCTGCCGGTCATCGGCGGTAATGCAGAGAACATCGACTTGGAACAGGTCTGCCAGATGGTGGACTTGTTCCTGGACCGGGGCTTCACCTACTTCGACACGGCATGGGCCTATCACAACGGCAAGAGCGAGGCGGCCGTCCGGGAGGCTCTGGTCAAGCGTCACCCCAGGGAGAGTTTCCTGTTGGCAAGCAAGCTGCCCACCTTTGCCATTACCTCCAGGGAACAGGTTCAGGGGATGTTCCAGCAGTCTCTGGAGCGGACGGGAGCGGGCTATTTTGACTACTATCTGCTCCACAATCTGAACAACATCCTCTATGACGGCATTGTCCGGGAGTTCGGAATGTTTGAGATGATGCAGGAGTGGAAAGCAGACGGAAAAATCCGGCACATCGGCTTCTCCTTCCATGATGAGGCGGAGACGCTGGAACGGATGCTCAATGACCATCCCGAAGTGGACTTCATTCAGATCTGCGTCAACTATCTGGATTGGGAGCATTGGTCTGTCCAGGCCCGGAAGTGCTATGAGGTTATCCGCAAACACGGCAAACAGGTAGTGGTGATGGAGGCCGTGAAGGGCGGCACCCTGGTCAGCCTGCCCAGCGATGTGGATGCGCTGCTGAAGGAGAAAAACCCGAACCGCTCTCCGGTGGATTGGTCCCTCCACTTTGGTGCAAGTTTGGACGGCGTGATTGCCGCTCTGAGAGGAATGTCTACGCTGGAGCAGGTAGAGCAGAACACCAAAGCTATGCAGGACTTCCAGCCCCTTGACGCTGGGGAACAGGCCGTCCTCGCCAAAGCTGCCGCCATGATGGACAGCGGAATGAAGTATCCCCTGACCGATGGAGAAGCGCAGAAAAACATCTGCCCCAAAGGAATCCGCGCGGCAGAGCTGATCCAGTATTACAACGAGGCCATTCAAGAGGTCAACCCGGCGTTCAGTTCGGAGTTGAACTACTACCGGCTGTTGAAAGCCCGCTCTGCCCCTGTTTCTACCTGTGACAAGTGCGGCAAATGTGCTGGACTGTTTCCGGGCGAAGATGTGCCAGGGATTCTCAAAGAGGCGGAATCCTTCTTTGAGAAATATGGATTTTTCCTGTGATAACTAAAATGGAAAACTGAAATTGGAGTTATGAAATGGAGACAAAAATCAACCTGCATTTCAAAGATATTGTTATCCCCGCAACACTGAATGGCAGCACTGCCGCCAGGGAGTTTTTGTCCCGCCTGCCCTGCGTTATTCATGCCAGCCGGTATGAGTTTGACATCTGCGGCATCATGGACCGCCCGCTGCCCCGCATCAAGGAGGAACTTGTGACGGACTGGCACAACGGCGACATTAGCTTTGACGGAACCTACTTCACGATCCTGTTCGAACACGAAGAAGAATCCGCATCCTACGGCCAGTGTGCTAACCTGGGTACTGTAAACTGTCCGCTTTCGCAGCTTGAGGCCCTGCGGGGAAGCTACGACATTCAGATTGAAAAAGCGGAGTAACCATTTGATCGGAAAGCTGGCGGGAAAAACATTTTGAAATAGTGAGCGAAAAGAGGACCGGCAATGTATCCACACATTACCATAGACACCCCCATCGTGGATGTGATCCGACATCCCGCCTTTCATGGCCGGGGAAAACTGCTCTTTCCTTGGGATGATGACCAACGCTATCACAGGGGAATGACCATACGGGAGGCTCCGTCCCTTCTTCTGTGGCATACCAATATGGACCCCCAAGAGATGGTGAACGGGGTCAACCGCCTGATTGATGAAGTCAACGCTGGAAATCAGGTGTTGTATGACTACTATACTGATGAAGAAAAACGGGCTGACCCTTCCAAGCGTGACACAGGCTTATTTTTTCTGCGGGGAAATCCCGGCGCTCCCTTTGCGGTGGTTTCGGCAGGCGGCGGCTTTTACTATGTAGGGTCCCTGCACGGCGGCTTTCCCCCGGCGATAGCGTTGAACGAGAAGGGCTATCATGCCTTTGCCTTAAAGTACCGGGTGGGCCAGGGCGAAACCATTTCCGCCCAGGACTTGATCGCGGCAGTCCACTTTATCCAGGCTCATGCGGAGGAATTTGGAACCGTCCCGGAGGATTACTCCCTTTGGGGCGGCTCGGCGGGAGCGCGGCTCTCCAGCAACGCCTCCTACGGCGAAGGCGGCATCCGCCGACCGGAGGTCCTGCATCCAGCAGCAGTTATCATGGCCTACACCACTTTCGCGGGCCATCCAGTCTTTTCTGCCGGGGACCCCGCCGCCTTTATGATTGCGGGGACCAATGACTGGATCGTCCCTGCGGGACATATGCCAGCCCGCGCCGCAAAAATGCGAAAGGCAGGTATTCCGGTCCACAGCGATGCCAACGTATCCAAGCTCCTTGACGCATGGATTCAAAAAATCGGGATTTGACAGCTTGATAAGCTGAACAAAGGATTGGAGGAGGAACCATGGCAAAGAAAAAGCTGGACTACGCATGCGTGGCCGCTTCCGTTCCTTTCCTTTCCGGCGGCGAAGCCGCAACCGTCCCAGCGGGAGGGGGCGAAAGGGAGGGAATGGGTACTTGATGGGTCTGTAATTCTTGGGTCTTTACTTTGTATACCTTTATTTAGTTGCGTTGGATTTTCCAACGTAGGTTTTTCCTGTGTAGGATTATCCAATGTTGGATTTTCCAACGTAGGTAAATCCAATGCAAGTGGCGTCTGCGGCTGTTCATAGATTACATAGTCCGCGCCCCGCAGCCGTCCCCGTTCGTCACGTTCCCGCGAACGGACGATGTACCCCGCCTGCTCCAACT